>PYGV01000359.1 GCA_003022385.1 filamentous cyanobacterium CCP3
CCCAGCGGCCCGGCGGGCGCACCCACCCGCAACCGACCCGACGTGCTGCCTACGGGTCGCAACTTTTTCTCGGTGGATATTCGCGCCATCCCCACCGAGAGCGCCTGGGATGTGGGGCGGCGGGCGGCGGAAGTGCTGGTCGAGCAGTACACCCAGGACCACGGTGAGTACCCCCAAACCCTGGGCCTGTCGGTGTGGGGCACCTCGACCATGCGCACCGGGGGCGACGACCTGGCCGAGGCTCTGGCGCTAATGGGGGTGCGCCCGGTGTGGGATGGCCCCTCGCGACGGGTAGTGGATTTTGAAGTGCTGCCGCTGTCGGCGCTGGGGCGGCCCAGGGTCGATGTCACCCTGCGCATTTCGGGCTTTTTTAGGGATGCGTTCCCCAACTTAATTGACCTGTTTGACCAGGCGGTAGCGGCGGTGGCGGCGCTGGAAGAACCGCCGGAGCAAAACCCTCTGGCCCACCGGGTGCGGCAGGAATCTGTTGAGTGGCAAAAGCAAGGACTGACGGCAGAGCAGGCGGAGCAGCGATCGCGCTACCGCATCTTTGGCTCCAAGCCGGGGGCCTACGGGGCTGGCTTGCAGGGGCTAATCGAGTCGCAAAACTGGACTACTGACGAAGATCTAGCCCGCGCCTACCTGAACTGGAGCGGCTACGCCTACGGCCGCAACGCCCAGGGCCACGCCATGCCCGAGGCCTTTAAGCAGCGGCTGCGGCAGATGCAGGTGGTGCTCCACAACCAGGACAACCGCGAGCACGACCTGCTCGACTCTGACGACTACTACCAGTTTCAGGGAGGGATGACGGTGGCAGCCCGCACCGTGCAGGGTCAGCAGCCCGCCACCTACTTTGGCGACAACGCGGTGACGGCTAAGCCCAAGGTGCGATCGCTGGCCGCCGAAATTGCCAAGGTCTACCGCTCCCGCGTGGTCAACCCCAAGTGGATCGACGGGGTCATGCGCCACGGCTACAAAGGAGCCTTTGAAATGGCCGCCACCGTCGACTACCTATTTGCCTACGACGCCACCGCCCGCTGCGTCGCCGACCACATGTACGAAGGGGTAGCGCAGGCCTATGTGCTCGACCCAAACGTTCAAGCGTTCGTGCAGAAGGCTAATCCTTGGGCACTGCGCGATATGGCCGAACGCCTGCTGGAGGCCCATCAGCGGGGCCTGTGGCACACGGCCCCTGAACCGATGCTCGATGCCCTGCGACAGATTGCTAACGAAGCCGAAGGGATTTTGGAGGAGCGGCAGTCGTAGGGTTCATCCGCGCAGCGATGCACCATCACTCCACCGCCAGCGAGACCCGGTTGCCGCCAATCGCCCGCAGGTCGGTAAGCAGGCCTGAAACTTGGCTATAGGTCAGCTCGCGATCGGCCTTGAGCACCAGCTTGCCGTTCGGATTCTCGGTAAAGTAAGCGCGCACCCGCTGGCTGAGCTGATTAAAGGTAATAATTTCATTGTCCAGCAGCATGTTGCCGTCTTTATCAAGGCCAACCACCAGGGCGTCGACGGCTATTACCTGGGGTTCTTGGGATGCCTCGTCCCCGGCTACAGACTGGGGCAGGCGCACGTTGAGCAACTGCTGCCCGGTCAGGCTCATCGAAATAATGATGAAAAAGGTCAGCACCGTCATCAGCACGTCCATCATGGGGACGAGGTTGACCTCGGGAATCTGAGCATTGACTTGACGGCGACGGCGAGCAGGCATGGGAGTTAACCCAGGTAGGGTACAGACAACCGATTCTGAGACAGCCCCAACGGGATTTCAAAAGCCGTCATCCGACGGTTGGAGATGCCACTAGTATAGGGCCAATCGGGGGTGGCCAGGAGCCATCGGTTCATGCTAGGCCACCGGCTGGGATAATTGTTTCCATTGTGGGGATGCAGCAGGCAATCGCTGAGGGAAGGTACTACTCTCAGTGGGTACGGGTTACAGCCCGAAGGGAATTTGCTCTATAGTTCAACCTATGCCTCAAGTATCTTTGACAGAACTGGTTGCGGCGGTGCGAGCCGGGGAGTTGGTCAGCTTTCCGACCGATACAGTACCGGCCTTGGCGGCACAGCCCGAGGCGGGCGATCGCATTTACGCCGCCAAAGAGCGCAGCCCCGACAAACCTCTGATTTTGATGGGGGCGAGCCTGGACGATCTGCTGCCCTACATCACCGGCACCAACAACGAACTAGCTCAGTGGAGCGCGATCGCCGCCCAGTACTGGCCCGGTGCCCTCACCCTGGTGCTGCCCGCCTCAGATCGCCTGCCTGCCACCATGAACCCGCAAAATACCGGCACGGTGGGCCTGCGAGTGCCCGACCATACCCTGGCGCGGCACCTGCTGAGCTACACCGGCCCCCTGGCCACCACCAGCGCCAACCGCTCTGGTCAGCCCCCCCTTGATACCATGACGGCGATCGCCGCCAGCTTTTCCCAGGTCTTTACCCTCGCCACCGCCGCCCAGGCCGAAATTTACCATGCGGTCGGCGGTGAGCTGCCCCCCGACGACCAGCCCCAGGGCTCCGGGTTGCCCTCCACCGTGGCCCGCTGGCGGGGGAATAGCTGGGAAGTGCTGCGATCGGGCGCGGTAACGCTGCCAACCCCAAGCCCCAAGCCCTAAGCTTGAATTTTGAATTTTGCACTTTGAACTGAACGCCCCTTCTCCCCTCGCTATGGACTACCCCCAGGGCAAAGACTTCACCGATTTGGCCACCCTGCAGCTGGCCTACGATCGCCTGCTCCACCAGTCCCAGCACCAGGCCGCCTTTCTAGGCACCGCCTCCCACGAGCTCAGGTCACCCATTAACCAAATCATCAGCCTGCACCAGCTGATTCTCGAAGACCTGTGCGAAGACCCCGCCGAAGAGCGCGAGTTTATCGCCCAGGCCAACCAGGCCATTCAGACGGTGCTCAAAAACCTCGATCTGCTGATTACGCTCTCCAAACTCGACATTGGCACCCTGCAACCCCGGCTCCAGCCGACTTTGCTAGGGCCATTGCTAATCCGGGTGCAGCGCCTGGTTCAAATGCAGTGCATCAACCGCCACTGCCGCTTTAGCCTGGGCCCTGTGGAGGCCAGCCTGAGCGTTCAAACCGATGCCGCCTGGCTGGAGCAGGTGCTGGTCATGCTGATAGAAGCTGCCCTGGCCCAGGGTAGTCCCCAAATTAGCCTCACCGTCGCCGACGATGCCACCGCCAGCGCCGTGGTTATTCACCTGGGGGCCAACCCCGGCGAGGCCCAAACCACGACCGTAGCCGCCCTTTCGCCCGAGTTCCGCTACCAGCTAGCGGCTCGTCTGGTGCCCCATCTAAATAGCACTCTGGAGCGGCTTGGTCCCAGCACCAACCCCACTGGCCATTTGAGCCTGCGGCTACCTCGTCCCGCAGCTCAGGCTTGACCTGTTAATTTACGTTCTAGCGGCCGCTAAATTGCGGCTTTGCTCAGACTTGGGAAGCCAGCCTAGCAAATTTCCTGTTGTGAAGCAACGTTGAAAACATTCTATTGTTTCAGGAAACAAATCGTCGAATTTGACGTTCCATTTTCAGATCTTTCGATATAGTTTGGACAACTCATTTCCGGAATCGGCTGCTGCTTTCCTGTAGCTATAAGGTGTCTCGGTATTTTTTAGATATTAAATCGCAGCCTACCAGACTGGATCCCTGAAACTAAGTCACAGCCAAACCCATGGACATTATTGTCGTTCTTATTGTGGTCCTCATTTTGTGGACCAATTCAACGCTGTTTCCTAAGCCAGAAAAGAAGAAAACCGTTGATGAAAAACTAGCTGAGGCGATCAAAGACTATCTCAAAGAAGGCTTTAAAGTCCGTAAGGATTCATAGGTAAAAGTCTTTGGTTCAGATGTTCGTAGATGTTTACAGGTAGAATTTCTGTAGATGTTCATTGCAGTTCTCTCATTATCTATGACATCAGATCCTGCTTCCTCCGCTCAGCTAGACCCCAATACGACGGCAGCCACTGTCGAGCCCACCCCCGCTTTTGGCTGGACCCGCTATGCTGAGCGCATCAATGGGCGATTTGCTATGGTGGGCTTTGTGGCGCTGCTGCTGCTAGAGCTGATTACGGGCCAGACCTTTTTTAGCTGGCTGGGGCTGCGCTGAGCGACGGCTGCGATCGCCCTAGTCCCTTACCTATGCGCCATTCTAGCGATTAGAAATGGTAGGCTTAGGAGTGGTTTTTGAAAGGGGAGGGTCGTGGTTAACCCCAACGCAGAAATTAGCCGACTGCGGGAGCTAATGCCCGCCTCGGCCCGTATGAAAACCAAGCTCATGCTCAACGATCGCCAGCTGAGCGTGATTAAGGCTGAGTTTCCGCGCCCCTGGCAGCAGGCCCACGCGGTCTCCATCAACCTCGATCTGTGGCACCAGCTGGCGGTCAGCGATCGCGACCTGCTGTTTTTACGCACCGTCTGCTGGGTCACCCTGGCCAACGTGCTCAAGCCCAACTGGTACCAGGCTTTGGCCGGGGCCGGGCTGGCCGGAGGTGTGGTCGAACTGCTCCAGGCCGATGCGGTGGGGGTAATAGCCGCCACCGGAGTTACAGCCCTGGCAGGCTGGCAGATCTGGCGGGGGGTAACCGGCCCCCAAACCGACATCGCCGCCGACGACAAAGCCGTGCAGGTAGCGCAGCGACGCGGCTATGACCAGGCCGAGGCCGCCACCGCCCTGATTCGCGCCATTGAGGCCGTGCCGCCGCTGGAGGGGCGGCAGGTGCTGACCGTCAACGAACTGGTTCGCTGCCAAAACCTGCGGATGCAGGCGGGGCGCTCAGAATTTCCGGTGCCCGAGAGCTACCTGCGTTAGATGACCATAGAGCCATCGTCAACATCACCGCCCCCATCGCCACTTGATCGGGCAGGCTGGCTCGGCACTGCCCG
>PYGV01000073.1 GCA_003022385.1 filamentous cyanobacterium CCP3
GGGGTACACCGCTGGCCCCCAGCCCTCCTCGGCAATGCGATCGCCAATCTGCCACACCACCTGTAGGGCGCAAAAGGCTGTCACCGCCACCGTCCCAATGCCCAGCCAGATGTAGCCGCTGCGGTGGTAGCCAAAAATAGGCCGCGAGTCTGACATCTGGCCAAACCACACGCGGGCGGGGGCCATGAACTGGTGCACCGCGATCGCCCCCGCCGCTACCAGGGCCGGTACCCGTAGCTCTTCAATCATCACCCGGTTGAGCACCCCCAGCGTGAGCAGCGACATGATGCCCAGGCCCATGTTAAACACCCCCAGGCGCAGCATCGTCAAAAGGCCGAGGTTGGGCTTAGCGGTGGCCGATGAGCCAGGAGCCGAAGGCGAAACGTCGGGGCTAGTCATAGGACGTCCAAGAGGCTTTGAGCGTAGTTTTGAGAGATAGTACTACCTTAGACCAGCACCGACCCACCGTAGTCAGTAGCCTAAAAAAGAACCCAGGCTGAGCCTGGGCAGTCGAGTGTAAGCCTGGTTTTGTGGCTGAGCATGACGGGTTTACCAGCCCTCAGCTGTTACCTTAGCCAAAGCGGCCCGATACGTAGTCGCGGGTGAACTGTTCGCGGGGGTTGTTGAAGATCACCTCGGTTCGGTCATACTCCACCAGATAGCCGACCTTGCCGCCGCGATCGGTGGCCTCAGCGTTGTAGAACGCGGTGCGGTCAGACACCCGCGAGGCCTGCTGCATGTTGTGGGTCACGATGATAATCGTGTAGTCCTCCTTGAGCTGCTTCATGGTTTCCTCGACCTTGATGGTCGAAATGGGGTCGAGGGCCGAGCAGGGCTCATCCATGAGAATAATGTCGGGCTGAATCGCGATCGTGCGAGCAATACAGAGGCGCTGCTGCTGCCCCCCCGACAGCGAAAGACCGCTCTGCTTGAGCTTGTCTTTCACTTCATCCCACACGGCGGCTTTGCGCAGCGAGGTTTCGACTAGCTCGTCCATGTCGCCCTTGTAGCCGTTGATGCGAGCGCCCCAGGCAATGTTTTCGTAGATCGACTTGGGAAATGGGTTGGGCTTTTGAAACACCATGCCGATGCGGCGGCGCAGCTCGACGGCATCGACACCCTTGCCGTAAATATCGCTGCCGTGGAAGGTAATGGTGCCCTCAACCCGGCAGGATGAGATCAGGTCGTTCATGCGGTTAAAGCAGCGCAGCACCGTGCTCTTACCGCAGCCGGAGGGGCCAATGAACGCGACAACCTCGTTGCGGGGAATGTCTAGGTCAACGTCGCGCACGGCCAGACTGGAGCCGTAGTAAACGCTGAGGTTTTTAGTCCTCAGAGCAACGTCTGCGGTGGTCGGAGCATAGGTGTTAGACATTGGGGCACCAGGGTTGCGCTACAGTCGGAGCCAAGACTCCCACCATAACTATTGCAGGCGATCGCCAATTTTGGGGTTAAGGGAAGGCTAAGGGACCTGTCACTGCGAAACTGGTCGCTGTAGGGGCGCTACGAACTCAGGGGCCAGGCCAAAATGCTGGGTTTAGAACTCCTAAAATTTTCCCACAGCTGCTTTAAATCACTGGATGGAACTCCCTAGAAGTGCTGAGGTAGCTGCTTAAGATCACGGGCTAACCCCCTACTAACCTCCTAGGATAGGCCTATAACTCTAGTCCTGCCCTTTCTGTAAACATGTGCGCAGCGAGTATTTCAGGGCTGTTGGGGCGCTTTATTCTAGAAAGGTAGGGTGTTTTGCTTAACCTAATTCTGCCGCTCAATCCAGTGCCAAAACTCCCTTTTTATCGCCCATTAAGTCGCTTGCTGAGGCCCTTCTCGATCAGCACGGTGCTGACAGCGGTGTTTGTTCTGCAAATCATTTTTGCTGTCGGGCTACTGGGGGTTTTGAGCTTTTATCTGGGCAACTGGGCGATCGCGCTGCTGAGCATTGGGGCGATTGGTAGCTCCATAGTGGTCGGTGTGGCGGTGGTCAACCGGGTGCTGCAGCCCATCGCTCAACTGCGCCACGCCCTTCAGGCTGCGGCCCGGGGCAACTGGCAAACCCCACTGCCGGTCGATAGCCCCGATGAGCTCGGCCAGCTGGCCTGGGCGTTCAACACTATGGCGGCCAAACTCCAGGATTCATTTACTGAACTGGAGCACCTCAACCACGAAATGCAGCGCAGCGAGCGGCGCTGGCGGCAGTTTTTAGACGGCATTCCGTTGGGCATCGCCGTGTACGATCGCAAGGGCACTATGGTATTCGCCAGTCAGCAGGCCCGCGTGTTGCTCTGTCTTGAAGACTTGCCCTCGGTGCCCTCACTGAGCCTCGAAGCCACCTGTGTGGCCTACCGATCGAGCACAGGGCAGCGCTACCCCACCCAAGATCTGCCCATTGCCCAGGCGCTACGGGGGCAGCCTGGCTGGGCCGACGATATCGAACTGCGTCCGGGCAACCAGCCAATTCCGATTGAAATGGCGACTACCCCGATCTTTGACCAGGCAGGCAGGGTTGAGTATGCGATCGCCGCTTTTCAAGACATCACCACCCGCAAACAGGCCCAAACTCTGCTGGCCGACTACAACCAGACTCTAGAGCGTCAGGTAGCCGATCGCACCGCTGCCCTGCGCCAGGCCGAGGCCACTCAGCGCATCATTCTTGAGGCCATACCTGATCTGCTGGTGCGCTTCTCAGGCGATGGCGTATGCCTGGATGTGATGAACGCTGGCGCGGTAAATTTGCTTGCCGACCCCAGCGAGCAGATCGGCAGGCCCATGGCCGACGCGCTGCCCGCCGATATGGCCGCCGAGCGCATGCACTACATTCAGCTGGCCCTACAGACCGGCCAGCCCCAGGTCTATGAGTACCGCTTTTGTGCCCATGGTGACTGGCACTACGAAGAAGCCCGTATTGTGCCCAGCGGCCCCAATCAGGTGCTGGCGATCGTGCGCAACATCACCGAGCGCAAGCAGGCTGAGGCTGAGATCGCCCGCCAGCGGCAGTTTTTGCAGAATGTGATTGACAGCATTCCGAGCATCATTGTGGTCAAAGATCGCGAAGACCGCGTGCAAATGGCCAACCGGGCCAGCGCTGCCCTGCACGGCATCACTCCCACCGATATGGTGGGCAAGTTTGACACCGACTTCAATCCCAACATCTCGATCTTTGAGGCCAGCCAGCAGCGTCGCATTCACCAGCAGGTGATCGACACTCAAAGGCCCTACCAGGGCGAGCAAGAAATCATCGACCGGGCTGGCGCCCGCCGCTGGTACCAGGTGGTAATTAGCCCCTTTCAAGATGCCAGCGGCACTGTCAACGGCGTGATTACCAACTGCATCGACATCACCGATCGCAAGGGCATGGAGACGGCTCTCAAGAGCGCCAACGAAAAGCTGGAACGTCTGGCTACCCTCGACGGGCTGACCCACATTCCCAACCGCCGCCGCTTCGATCAATACTTGCATCAGGAGTGGCAGCGCCTGGTGCGCGAGCAGCAGCCCCTGTCGCTGATTATGTTCGATGTCGATTATTTCAAACCCTACAACGACAGCCTGGGCCACCAGCAGGGCGACGAAGCCCTGATCGCCATTGCCGCCGCCGCCACCCGCGCCGTCAAGCGGGCTGCCGACTTACTGGCCCGCTACGGGGGCGAAGAGTTTGCGGTGGTGCTGCCCAACACCCGCCGCACGGGAGCCGAAATTGTGGCCAAAGCCCTGCAAAAAGAAATTGCTGACCTACAGCTGGCCCACCCCCAGTCGCCGATCAGTGACTACCTCACCATCAGCATTGGCATCGCCAGCGTGGTGCCCGTTGCCGAGCAATCTCCCGAAGACCTGATCGCCGCCGCCGATGCGGCCCTGTATCAAGCCAAGAGGAGGGGGCGCGATCGCTACTGGATCCGGTTGATTTGACTAAGCGCCAGAGTGACCACCTCGAGTTGCCAGTTAAAAGCATCATCAACTGGGCATTCTAAGGGCAGTCGCTGACAGGGTTGGGCTAGCCATAGCTCAGCCCTTATTCATATGAAGATTGCCTACGCTACTACCTACGACGTGCGCGATCGCGCCACCTGGCCCCGTCGTCACCTGGGCCTCTACGGGGCCGGGCAAAAAATTGCTGAGGTCTTGCAAAGCGCTGGGGCCGAGCTGGCGTTTTTGGGTCCCTTACACCAGCCTAAAATCCCTATCACTCGGCTCAAGTGGCTGTACTACCGTCGCCGGGGGCAGAGCTACTACAGCCCAGTCGAACCCTGGGTTGCGCCCTACTATGCCCGCCAGATTCACGCTAAGCTGGCCCAGACTGGGGCTGACTTGCTGCTTTGCCCCGAAAACGCCATTCCTCTGGCGCGGGTGCGTACGAACTTGCCGACGGTGCTGTGGACCGATGCCCTGCTGGGCAGCCTGGTTGATTTTTACCCTCACCTGACGGATCTTTGTGCAGAAACTCGGCGACGGCTACACGCTGTAGAGCAGGCGGCTCTACAGCGGTGCGATCGCGTCATTCTCACCTCTGAGTGGGCGGCCCAGTCGGCCCTGGCGCTCTACGATCTCCCTACCGACAAACTGCGGATTATTCCCCGTGGGGCCAGCCGAGCGCAGGATTGGTCTGACGCTGAGGTAAAAGCCATTATTGCTCAACGTCCTCCAGGCCCCTGTCGGCTGCTGTTTTTGGGTGTCGATTGGCAGCGCAAGGGCGGCCCTCTAGCGCTGGAGGTGGCCCAAGCCCTCAACCAGCAGGGCATCGAAACCGAGCTATGGGTAGTGGGCTGTCAGCCCCAGAGCGAGGGTGAATTACCCTATTTCGTAAAGCCTTATGGCTTCATCGATCGCGCTACCCCTGCGGGTGAAGCCCAATTTGCTCACTTGTTGAGCAACGCCCACTTTTTAATTTTTCCGACCAAAGCCGATACCTTTGGCGTGGCCATTAGCGAGGCCAATGCCGCTGGGCTACCCTGCGTCGCCGCTGCTGTGGGGGGTATTCCCACGGTGCTGCGGGCCGGGGTGAATGGCAGAGCGTTTGCTCCAGACGCCAGCGCCAGGGAATATGCCCAGTACATCGCCGCCACCATAGCCGACTATGCTGGCTACCAAAATCTAGCGCTATCGTCGTGGCGACACTACCGGCAGTACCTGAGCTGGGAGGCGGCTCAGCAGCAGGCCTGGAGCGATTTGCAAGGACTAGTGGTGGGACGCGATCGCTCAGCTGAGACAAGCAGGATGCCTATCCCACAAACCACATGAAAGAATTTGGCTGATCCGCTGGCAACACTCTACACAAAACTCTGGACTGAACTCCGGCTGGGGCAGACTTCTCACCAGGTTGGATCCACGTATAGATTAATCACCAGCGTCTCATGCCCTGGCGGTACCGCCGAAATGCAGGCGCAGATCGGGTCGGTTTGCCCCTCTAGCTCTACCTCGCAGGCATGGCACGACCCCATCAGGCAGCCGGTAGGAATGCTTACCCCAGCGCGATCGGCGACCGCCAGCAGCGGTTCTCCCACCTCGGCTTCGACGGTAACGCCGTCAGGCAAAAACTGAATTGAAACGCTCATGGCAATGGTGTTGAAAACTTAGGCATGGGCCTGTTTGAGCATAGCAACCAGAGTGTGGTGGGCATCCTCGGCCCCCTCCAGGGTGTGGTCGAAGGGCACCCGCACGGGGGTCTGCGCTCCGTCTACGGTAACGCTCAGCGTCATGCCCTCGGCGTCAATAGAGTCCATTTCAGCGGCGGTGGCGGCGGGCTGGTTGCCGTAGGCGGTGGCGTAGAACAGCACCGCTTCGGCGTGGTCTTTGTTCATATGCTTGCAAATGCGATCGCTCACCGCTGGGGTAATTGGCTCAGCCATAAAAAATCCCGTAGACTACTTCAACATTGGCCATCGGTTATATGACTTTATGATACCGCTCCTGCCCCCCTCCTCAGAGCACCCCTGGCCGACGGGCCACGTTTTTCAAAGCCCTGGGGCGCACCTTACCTACCGGGTGGTCGGCCCCTGCTGCCGCCTGTTCGATCGCGATCAGCTGCCCTGGCCCTGCTGTCGCCTCCAGTGGCGCGGCAAAGAACCCAGCTGGCGGCGCATTGGTAAGCGGCTCGTGCCCGATATGGCCACCCGCAAATCACCCTCCTACTGTGTTGAGATTGTGGGCCAGGGCTACGGGGCGCAGTCGTTCGTAACCACCCTCTACACGGCCAGGCTCGACCGGGCGACCCAGGCCTGGTGGCATACTCGGCTGCACCAGGATGATATTGAACCCGCCGAGGGGAACGATCGCACCGTAGGCATTGGGGGCGACCCGCCGAGTGAGAAAGTTTGTAACAAAATAGACATATAGATCGCCGATTCGCAGTAGTCTTATGCTCAACGCTGTGATGTTTCTAATTAAGGTGAGACTCCTATGCCAGCTGCCTTTTTACCGTCTGTTTTGGTTCCTCTGGTGGGCCTAGTTTTTCCCGCCGCGGCGATGGCCTTCTTGTTCCTTTACATTGAGCGGGAAGACGCTGCCTAGTCCTTAACTAGAAAACCAAGACGTTCGTGCTGCAAGCCCCTTTTCCTAATTTGCTTGAGGCCCCCAAGCAAGACTTCAAGCAAGATATTCGGGCCTATTTTGACCGCATTGCTCCCGAGCTAGATCGCTGGAGTAGCCGCAATCGCTACTACTATAGTGATCTGGCTCGGCTTCATCAATTTTTGATTCCGCCCGGCAGTCGCGTGCTCGAGGTTGGCTGCGGCACGGGCGATCTGCTTCAGGCCACGGCTCCCGCGTTGGGTGTTGGCCTAGATTTTGCTCCAGCCGTGGTTGCGATCGCGCGCCAAAAATATCCCCACCTCAGCTTCTACACCCTGGATGCCGAAACTCTCGATGCTGCCCAGCTAGCTCCGGAACACCGGCAGTTCGATTACATTATGCTGTCAGGGGTGCTGGGCTACCTGGGCGATATTCAGGCGGTTCTGCAGCGGCTACAGCCTTTTTGCCAGCCCCAGACTCGCCTCATTCTAACCTTTCACAACCACCTTTGGGAGCCGCTGCTGGGGCTGGCTGAGCGCGTGGGTCAGCGGCGACCCCAGCCGCCCCAAAACTGGCTGAGCACCGACGATGTGGCCAACCTGCTCACGGTCACGGGCTATCGTCCGCTCAAGCGCGGCAGCCGGTTTCTGTGGCCCAAGTTTGTGCCTGGCGTAGCGGGTTTGGTCAACCGCTACCTGGCTCCGCTGCCCGTCGTCAAGCACCTGTGTTTGACGACGTTTATCATTGCTCGCCCCCAGGCGGCCCCGACCCAGTCTAAGCCCACCTGTTCAGTCATCGTTCCGGCCCGCAACGAGGCGGGCAACATCGCCGCCGCCGTGGCTCGACTGCCGCAGCTGGGCGAGCACACCGAAGTTATTTTTGTCGAAGGTCACTCCCGCGATCGCACCTGGGCCACCATCCAGGATCTCGTGCAGACCTATCAGGGACCCTTTACCCTTAAGGCCTTTCAGCAAAAAGGCCGGGGCAAAGCCGATGCAGTGCGCCTGGGCTTTGAGCAGGCTAGCGGCGACATCCTGCTCATTCTCGATGCCGATTTGACCGTGCCCCCCGAAGATTTGCCCCATTTTGTAGAGGTGCTGGCCGCAGGGTACGGCGAGTTTGCCAACGGCTCACGGCTGGTCTACCCTCGCTCCAAAACGGCCATGCCCTGGCTCAATACCGTGGCCAACAAAATTTTTGCGCTGCTGTTCTCATTTTTGCTGGAACAGCCCCTTAAAGATACCCTCTGCGGTACCAAGGTGCTGTGGCGGCGCGATTACGAGCGAATTGCCGCCGGGCGCAGCTATTTTGGCGACTTCGACCCCTTTGGCGACTTTGACCTGCTGTTTGGGGCGGCCAAACTCAACCTGCACATTGTCGAAGTGCCCATTCGCTACCAGCCCCGCACCTACGGCAGCTCTAACATTGCCCACGTCAAAGAGGGGATAATTTTGCTGCAAATGTGCCTCTATGCCTCGCGCAAGCTCAAGTTCTGGTGATGGCATAGAGTGAGCTGAATCAACCTCCCGTTAGCTGGCTGAGGTGGTTTTGGGCTTTGGCGGCCCAGGTTGGGTTACCCATGGTGATATAGAGATTTTTGGCATACTCCAGCACAGTGCGGGCCTCGTCAAAGCGGCCCAGCTGAATAAATGCCAGCCCGGCGCTGTAGTAGGCGTCGGCGTAGCCACCGTTAATCTGGGTAGCGGTACGAAAGGAGTCGAGGGCGATTTCGGTCTGGCCCTGGTTAAAGCGAGCAATGCCCAAGTTGTAGTGGGCCTGAGCGTAGCGGGGGTTAATCGCTAGAGCCTGCTGCAGCACCGCTTCGGCCTCAGCGTTTTGCTCGGTCTGAAGGTAAATAATACCTCGCTGCAAAAACGATTCGGGGGCCTGGGGGCTGTACTGTCCAGCCTTCTCCAGAGCCGCCAGCGCCTCAGAAAACTGGCCCCGAGACTGGTAAACCAGCCCCAAATTGTAGTGGGCATTGCCCAGAGTTGGTTCGATCGCGATCGCCCGCTGTAGGTAAGCTTCGGCCTGGTCGAGGTTGTTGCCCTCAATCAGGGCACCCCCGAGGTTGGCGTAGGCCAGGGCAAACTGAGGGTCGGCTCGAATAGCAGCCCAGAAGGCAGAGGCTGCGTCCTGTAGCTGCCCTTTTTGGCGCAGGGCCAGCCCAACATTGTAGTGGGCCGCAGCCAGGCTGGGATCCAGGGCTGCAGCCTGTTGAAATTGAGCCAGAGCACCGTCGACATTACCCTGCTGAATTAGCGCCAGGCCCTGGTTGAGGGCCGCCTCTGCCGCCGCACCACTGGCAGCTGGGGGCGACGACTGGGCATAGCCCGGTCTCAGTTGCGCTGAAGCATACAGGAGAGGAAGCGCGATCGCAACGGCGACCAAACTCCTCTGCACGTACCGCAGCAGCTGTAGGTTAGCTCGTGTCATGGCTTACTGCTGTGCCCTTAGCCCGATAGAACGCCCATAACGATATAGACAAGCGCTCATTTTTTCAACTGCTTGCGGGGATTCCTGAACGGTAACGCTAACGTTTGGCGATCGCTCTACCCCAGCTAATGAGTTTCAGGAACTTCGCCCGTAAATTTACGTAAAAAAAATTCCAAATTTTCCAGACTGGCTCTTCATCTACGTGAAGTATCTGTCAGGTTTAACAGCTCTGTAGCAGAAGATATCTACCCCCTGCTGCATCGGCTTTCTAAAAAACCAGTTAGAAAACTGTCTCATGCGTGCGGAGATACCCCCCTTTGGAAGTGAGGTTCTCTTTACCGCAAGTTCATAAGAACACCACTTTACAAGCTGTGTTTCCGGATGACTCCCCTAACTCTGTTGTGTCTTCAACCAGGTAGCCCCATGGTCACTATGAGTTCATCCACCACCCTCCCTGATTTTGATTTTGTTACCCCTAAAATTACCCAGGAGACAGCCAATCTTCCCTTACTCAGCGCTGTACTTGAAGGCTTCGTAGACGGCATTTTGGTGCTGTCTGAAGCTGGTACCTGTGTGCACAGTAACCAAAAGGGCAGAGCCCTTTGCCGCGATCTCAGCGACCATGGTAGCGTCAACTCCTTGCCTACCTGCCTCAAAACAATGAGCAAACATCTTCTAGAGAGCCGCGAACTCTGTCCCGAAATTCCTCTGGTGCTCACCCAGGAGCTAACGTCTCAGTCGGGGTATCAGATTCGGGTGCGGGTGCAGTGGCTTGATTTTCCGGCCACGTCTGGGTCTTACCTACTTGTTTCGCTAGAGAATAAAACCCGATCAGCTCACTCGTCTGCCCTACTGGAGGCGGTGCAGTATAATCTTACTCCCCGTGAGCGCGCCGTTTGGGTGCTGCGGCGCGCCAACCGCAGCTACGAGGATATTGCCAAGGAGCTATACATCACCGTCAACACGGTAAAGCGCCATCTGAAAAGTATCTATGCCAAGCGCAGAGAAGTTACTGAGGCCGTAGCCAACTAGCTGTGGCGAGCGACCAGGGTCCATGAGATTGCGGTCAATTTGAGATATCTCTAGGGCTCTGGTTTCTGGTCCATGCCATTGGTGCTTCAACTCGGTAAGGTAGAGGCAGACCCGGCTCCAGTGACCTGAAGACGTTTTAGGACGGTTCGGTCACTGGAGCTTACTGCTCTCCCTTACTGTTACCCATGCTGCCCAAAGATGACCTGCTCAAATCAGCTGAAAACCGCGATCGCCTGGCCCGCGTTTTAGATCAAGCCGGACAGGCGATCAAAACCTGGGAGATCGTTGTCACCGATTTTTTGTCGCCCCCTGAGCAGGGTGAGGCCAGCACCCTGCTCCAGCGGCTCACCGATGTGCACAGCCTCGCCTGGGGTGGTTATCCCCAGGCCGAGCGGCAGCGCCTGGCGATCGCCCGCACCGACATTCCTCTCGATCAAAGCCAAATCCCCTTATCGTTGCTGACCATTGACGGCAACTTTATGTTTGACCCTGCCAACCACCGAGATTTTTTGGGGTCGCTGCTGGGTACCGGACTACAGCGCGAAAAAGTCGGCGATATTATTGTGCTGGGCGAGCGCGGTGCTCAGGCGATTGTCGTGCCAGAACTAGCAGAATTTTTGGCCCAGTCGCTGACCCAGGTGCGCTCTGTTCCGGTTAAAACTCAACCTCTAGAGTGGGAGCAGCTGCGGGTGCGTGCCCCCCAAAAGAAAGACCTCACCACGGTAGAAGCCTCTCTGCGGCTTGACGCCGTTGCCTCAGCCGGGTTTGGCATGTCGCGCAGCAAAATGGCCGATTTGATTACCAGCGGCGATGTGCGGGTCAATTGGAAACCTATCACTCAGGCCAGCCACCCCCTGTCGACTGGGGATCTTGTGGCCATCCGCGGCAAAGGAAGACTTGAGATTGGCGACATCGCTGTCACTAAAAAAGAACGGTACCGGGTCAACCTGACCCGGTACCTGTAACCCCTACTAGGGCAATACGGATTTTGATTTAGGTGACGCCTGCAGGCGTCACCTAAACTTTAGAGACCGATGCCCTCGTAGCGGGCAAAGGCTGTCTTGTCGAGCATGCGGCGGCCGTCAATCACCAGAGGCGGGTTAGCAACCCCCTGCAGCAGTTCTGGCAGAGCTTTGAAGTCGTTCCAGCGGGTGAGCAGCAGCACCACATCCACATCCTGAACCGTTTCGGCCAGGGTGTCGCAGTACTGAATAGGCTGGTTTTCAAAGATCTTCTGGGCTTCGTGGGTAGCCACGGGGTCAAAGGCTTTGACCTTGGCTGACCCCGCCAGCAGTTCCTGCACAATGGGGATAGCAGGCGACTCGCGCATGTCGTCGGTACCTGGCTTAAAGGCCAGACCCAACACCGCAACTCGCACCGCATCCAGGTTGGGGAAGTGCTTAGCGAGGCGGGTCATCACCTGCTTGTACTGCACGGCGTTGACGTCAATGACAGCATTCAGCAGCTGCATTGGCATGCCCTTCTTGGCCCCGTAGGCGTTAAGCGCCTTCACATCTTTAGGGAAGCAGCTGCCGCCGAAGCCACAGCCCGCCTCAATGTAGGTGGTGAAGGTGGGCACGATGCGCTCGCCACTGGGCAAAATTGGAGTCAGGCGCTTGTCCAGGTGCACTCCCTTAGTTACTTCCGTCACGTCTACCCCGCCGACGGCGGCGCAGAGGTTGCCGATCTCGTTGGCAAACGAAATCATGGTGGCCAGCAGGGAGTTGGCGGTGTACTTGATCATCTCGGCGGTTTTACAGTTGGTTTCGAGCTGGTCGACCCCCTCAAACACGCTGTACAGTTCCCGCAGAACGGCTAGTGTGCGATCGTCAATACCGCCCAGCACAATGCGATCGGGGTACATGAAGTCGGGAATCGCCTCGCCTTCTTTTAGAAACTCGGGGTTCATGCCGACGCCAAAGTCAGCTCCAGCCTTTTTGCCAGAGGCCTCTTCCAAAATAGAGAGCACAACCTCATCGGTGGTACCAGGCACAACGGTGCTCTTGACTACCACGACATGGTAATCGGCCTTGTCTTTAAGCACTTCGCCAATCTGACGGGCTACTGTCTCAATGAATCTCAGGTCGATCTCGTCGCCCCGAAACGGAGTGCCTACCGCAATCAGAGAAATTTGAGACTCCATCACCGCTGTGCGTAAATCGGTGGTGGCCCGCAGTCGAGTACCCACATTGGCCTTGAGCATATCCTCTAGGCCAGCCTCATAGATGGGCGGAATGCCCTGGTTGATCTGGTCAACCTTAGCCTGGTCAATGTCTACGCAGACCACATCGTGACCTTTTTCAGCCAGGCAGGTACCCGACACAAGGCCAACATAACCTGTTCCAACCACAGATACTTTCATTTATGCGTCCTCCGCTTCGCGATTGCCGGAATACCAAACCATGGTGCGCTTGAGCCCCTCGTCAATGGCGATGCTGGGGTCGTAACCCAGGTGATCGCGGGCCTTGTCGATAATGGGGCAGCGGCGGTTGGGGTTATCGACCAGATAGTCTTGGTCGGCGCTGGTTTGACGCACCACCTTGCCGCTGTAGCCAAACAGGTCTCGGCTCAGGTCTACGACCCGCTCTGCCAGGTTGGCCATAGAGATCTCGGGGGTTTCAACCCCAATGTTGTAGGCTTCGCCGGGGTGGCCTTTGACCAAAATCTTGTAGTAGCCAACGATCGCGTCGGCAATGTAGCAAAAGGTGCGAGTGGGGGCTCCATCGGAGAGCATAACGATGTCGCGGCCGCTGAAGATGTCGCGGGCGAAGTCGGGCAGCACTCGGCGATCGGTAATTTTTAGCCCTGGCCCATAGTTGTTGAACGGACGGGCAGTCTTAATCGGTAGCTCGTGCTGCATCGCAAAGTTGACGCACAGGGTTTCGCCATAGCGCTTCGACTCGTCATAGCAGGCCCGCGGCCCAGTGCACGACACATTGCCGCGATAGGTTTCGGGCGTGGGAATATTCTCTGGGCTGGGGTCGCCGTAGATTTCGCTGGTGGAGTAGAACAGGAACCCTTCTACGGGGTTGCCGTTTGCTTTTTGCTGCAGACAGTACTCCAGCAGGTAGCGCAATCCGTTGACGTTCGCATCCATTGTCTCAATGGGATACTTGCGATAGAACGTCGGTGACGCAATGGAGGCAGCGTGAATGATGAACTGAAAATCACCAATGTCTTCAGGTAGGGGGTTGGTGATGTCGTGTTTGACCAGTTTGAGGTTGGGGTTGCCAGACAGGTTGGTCAACCACTCGGGCACGCCCCGGATGTAGTTGTCGTAAATGGTCAGATGAATGGGCTTGGCGGTGGAATTGACGTCATTCCAGTGCAGCACAGACTGCACCAGGTAGTAGCCTAAGAATCCAGCGCCACCGGTAATAAGTAGATTCTTGCCCGATAGGGTGGCAAATTCTTCCGATAGGTGATTGCAGATATAGGTTAGGTCAGCCTGAATAACGTCTTCCGCCGTATTTAGGGAGGCTAGACTCGGTGCTTGAACCATTACATTTTCCTTATATAAATTAGGGCTGCTAGGTAAATCATGGGCTAGGAAACACCTCAATCAGGCGCCCGAGCCCATCCACAGGTTGCCTTGAACATGGCCAAAACTCCGCTAAAAACTGCCCATACACTCGCTATACCGCTGCCACTACCTTAGACTTGGCAAAGTAGGCGTTTTGCTCAGCCCGCAGCCGGTGGGCAACGCTGTCGGCGGGGATTTCTACGTCGTCGTAGGTGAGTACGTGATCTTTTGCTACCGCCCGCTTGAGGCGACAGCCCTCGGCTAGGCCCATGGGCAAGAGGTTTTCCTGATTGACAATGTCCGCATTTTCGCACTGCCCATAGGTGTGGTAACCACCCAGGCCATCCAGCGTTTGACCGGCCTGAAGGTCAATTTTGGCAGTGGTGACGACATCTACGACTGGTGCTCCCAGCGGGGCAATGATGACATCGTTTAGTAAAGCCACCCGAGCCGCAGACAGCGGTACCTCAAACACCGTCAGGTGATAGGGCACGTAGAAGCTGTAGAGCGGGCCTTCCCCAAGTTTGCCGTAGTTGAGGTAGTGGGCCTGGGTAGGCTCGTTGCAGGTGGCATAGACAAACACGCCGGGGCTGGGCTTAGGCCCCACCACGTAGTCAACAATGCCGCCCAGGGACTTGAGCTGCTCTAGGTCGTAGAGGTCGAGCATGTCGTCAACGTGGCCCTTGGAGTGATAGCCCAGCATGCCGCGCTGGGCAACTTTCATGCCGGTGGCGTTGGCGACAATAGCCTGCTCAAAGGAGATTTTGGTGCCGTCCGCAAAACTGGTGACCATATGCGCAGTTTGGCCCCACTGCCTGGCAAAGCTCTCCTGGGTGGTGGGGTTGCGATAGCGGTCTTGCAGCCCTTTGATGTTGCCGCAGAGCAGAGGGTTGAGGCCAATGCTCTTGACAAAGCGGTACAGGTTAAGCTGCACGCCTGGCTGGTCGCCGTCGCAGCCAGTGATGATTACTCCAGCCCGGTCGGCGTAGACTTTGAGAATGGGGCCAACGGTGCCGTCGAGTTCGGCATTCATAAGCACCATCGGTTTTTTGTGCTCGATCGCCGCTAGGGTAACCCGAGCACCGTACTCGACATGGCCCGTTGCCTCGATCAGTACATCAATGTTCTCTGATTGGCAGAGTAGGGTTGGGTCGTCGGTGACGACTGAGTAGCCCTGGGCGATGGCGTCTTCCATATCCCCCAGGGAGGAAACGACCTTGACATTCTCAACGCCGAATTTAGAGTAAGCCTCTACCGCTGCGCTTACGGTGCGGTTAGCGATCGCGGTGAGCACCATACCGGGAGTGTAGTTAACGATCTGGTTAATCACCCCGCGCCCCATAAACCCTGCCCCTAGGAGGCCAACGCGCACTGGGTTACCGGCTTCATGACGCGCTTTAAGCGCTGTATCGACAATGATCATAGAAAAGACCTTTGGTTAGAGGGTGAGTAGACCGGGCAGCAGGGGCCAGGCGGTATCTTTCTCGGAGATGGTCGTCACCGGCAAGGGCCAGCGAATGTTTAACGCAGGGTCGTCATAGCGAAGACCCCGCTCACAGCCAGGGGTGTAGTACTCACTGACCATGTAGAACGCTTCTGAGCCATCGGTGAGAGCTTGATATCCGTGGGCGAAGAGTTCTGGCACGTATAGGCCCAGGCGGTTCTCCGCAGATAGTTCAAGCCCGTAATGGTTTAAGTAGGTAGGAGAGTCAGGCCTCATATCCACAATGACGTGGTAGTTAGCCCCTTGGATACAGCGAAAAAACTTGGCCTCAGCGGCGGGGGGCACCTGGTAGTGCAACCCCCGCAGCGTGCCCTTGAGGTAGTTTGCAGCTAGATTGCACTGAATACCGACGGGCTTGAGGCCATGGTTTTCAAACTCTTGGGTACAGTAGGCGCGGGAGAAAAACCCGCGATCGTCCTGTCGTTTGTCTAAGGAGACTTTAAAGGCTCCTGATAGGGATGTTTCTTCAAAAATCATGCCAATGCTCTCAGCCAAATCAAAGGACTGAATTGAAAGTTAGGTCAAACAAATGCTGTTGATGCCTGGGTCTAGCAGGCTAGACAAATTAGCATTGAGAACTACCAAACTTTCCAGGGAGCTTTTCCAGATTGCCACAGATCAACCAGCATATTTTTGTCGCGCAGGCTATCCATCGGCTGCCAGAATCCGGAGTGGCGGAAGGCCGATAGCTGGCCCATTGAGGCCAATTTTCGCATCGGCTCGTGCTCCCACATGATTGTGTCATCGGCAATGAAATCGATGACCTGAGGATCTAGCACAAAATAGCCGGCGTTGATATAAGCGCCGTCACCGTCGGCCTTTTCGGCAAAGGACTCGATGACGGTTTGACCTTCATGAAGAGCGATCGCCCCGAAGCGGCCGGGAGGTTGTACTGCTGTCAGGGTAGCCAGGGTTTTTTGCTGCTTGTGGAACTCAATCAGTTCAGTGATATTGACATCGGCAACTCCGTCGCCGTAGGTAAAGCAGAAGGTTTCATTGCCAACGTACTCTCGAACCCGCTTTAATCGACCACCGGTCATGGTCTTCTCACCAGTGTCTACCAGCGTCACTTTCCAGGGTTCGGCGTTGCCTGTATGCACGTTCATCTGGTTGTAGCGGAGGTCAAAGGTCACATCTGACATGTGCAAAAAGTAGTTGGCAAAATACTCTTTGATGACGTAACCTTTGTAACCACAGCAAATAACAAAATCGTTAATGCCGTGGGCAGAATAGATTTTCATAATGTGCCAGAGGATTGGGTAACCTCCGACCTCAACCATTGGCTTGGGCTTAATACTGGTTTCTTCACTCAGACGCGTGCCAAGCCCACCGGCTAATATAACTGCTTTCATAGATCCTCTAAGACATTAATAGCATTGGGGAATTTTGACCTAAACCCAGCTAACGAGCTCACTTCAAAAAAACTGAAAACGAGCTAGGCAGCCCAACCATGTGCATTTGATCAAATATCGCTATGTCTAACTTAACGGTCCTTAATATTTCATGGATTTGACAAGATCAGAAACAGAAGCGTTGACTAAAGCCAAAAACGTCTGCCTTAAGTAACCCTTCCGAAGTTTATGTCGAATTCTGACTCTTTCTGGCTGACTTCAACCGTATTAACGAGTTTTTAATTTAATCGTGAAGTTGTGTACCTCAGAGCCGCCGAAAATACTATCAGCCTGCAAAAACTGTGCGCCAGACCGACGCAAAATTTTCTCTATGTCAAGATTAAGTACGATCGCGCTCCTATAGAATTTACCTAGGGCTAGCTTAGCCCTGCCCTGAACTGTCGTTGTGAGCAATCGGTAAAGTCACTTCCTGGGCATGTAAAAACCCCATAAATATAGCTGGAATAATTCTGACGATTTCTTGTAGGCAGGATCAGGATTAGATTACCCCAACGACAGGCTGTTCTATCGCAAAAAACTGAAATCGACGCTGAGGGGTTTGTCCAGGCTGAGCAACAGGGGTTTTTGGAGGTGCAAAACGCTTAGGTGAGGCTCTGCCCTAGGGGCAACCGTGCCCGATAGGATTATGCATAAAGCAGCCCGTCGGATAAGGATCATGCCTGCCGCTGGCGGGATCCCAACTTTGTTATTGATAGACCATTAGAAGCATAGGGGCTGGGGGTTGCTCGAGCTAAGGCAAAGGCCGTACTCGCTGAGGCGGCCAGTAGATTTTGTAGGCATTGCCGATGACGTGGGGGCGGGGCAGAAATCCCCAGACGTGGGAATCGCGGCTATTGTTGCGGTTGTCGCCCAGCACGAACAGGTGCCCATCGGGAACAGTCTTAGGCCCCCACTGGTAAAGGATAGGCTCTTGGGAGTAGGGTTCGACGAGGGGGGTACCGTCAATCCATACCTGCCCTAGGCGGATCTCGACCTGCTGTCCGGGCAGGGCAATGACTCGTTTGACCATCAAGTTGTAGAGTGATCCGGCCTGCTCGATGGGCGTGCGTTCGGGGTTGGAGAAAACAATGATATCTCCGACGCTCAAAGGCTGCTTTAAAGGCCGGGGACGAACAAAGATGCGATCGCGCACCTCCAGTGTGGGCAGCATTGACTCGCTGGGCACAATGCACTGCACAACCTGCCTTGGCACGACCACGGGGATGGAGCTGACCGCAAAGCGAGTGACCATAATTGCCGCTAGCAGTAGGCCCAGCCACCCCCACTGGCGCGTTCTAGAGGGGGCGCTTCGATAGACCAACCCACAACCTATAGCCCAGATCATGGCTGTAAGCGGCAGCAGAGCCGGGTTGAAGTTAGCTAGATAGGCCGTTAGTATCCCCAAAATTAGCAGCGTTCCCCCGATCGCGGCCTTTTGCAAAAACAGATGCCCTAGCCCCGGCAGCACCTGGGAGAGGAAGACCGGATACCAGGGGTCGCTGGATTGATAGGTGAGGGGGCTAAACTCATCGAGGGTAATGCCCCGCTTGGCGGCGTGGTGACTATCCCACAGGTTGAATATATATAGACTGAGCAGGGGCACCAGAGTGATCAGCCCCCGCAGCGTGTTGCCCTCGGGCGCAAAGATAGACCAGAGGATGAAGGCGGCTAGACCAGCATGGGCGATCGCGATGAATAGACCACGGGCGATCGCGCCGTTGTACATTTGCCCCGCACCGGGAAGGGCTGCCGATAGGTTGACAGCTAGCCAGGGGCTTTTGTGCGATCGGTGGCCGACCAGTACTTTAGGAATTGCCTTCACTACAGTGCCGCCCTAACCGTAGCGCTCAACAGCATAGGCGTGGGCCGCCCATTCTTCAGTATCGGGTAGGGCCGGTAGGGTAATGGAGACATCGTTGTACCGGTGGCGCAGGGCCAGGCCGATCAGATAGTCAGCGAAATGGGGATTTTTGGGCAGCAGCGAGCCGTGCATATAGCTGCCAAACACGTTTTTATAGCGCGCCCCCTCGTGCTCAGCGGTAGCGTTGTTGCCAAACCCGGCGATCGTAGTGGCTAGGGGTGCAACGCCATCGCCCAGGTAGGTTTGCCCTGAGTGGTTTTCAAACCCCACCAGGGTCTTAGGAATATCCCTGCGGGGTGTATACAGCGTCTGCATGTCGGCGTAGGTGGTGGGGGTGAGCTCAGCGACTAAATTGCCAATGCACCGCTGCTTGACATCGGTGCCGGGAGCGCGGGTGTTGACGTTGATAATGCCCAAGCCGCGAGTTTCTTCACCATTGCCCATTAAAAAGGTGTTACCCATCAGCTGATAGCCGCCGCATACCCCCAAAAACACGACGCCAGCTTCGGTATCGGCGCGAATGGCGTCGTACTTGAGCCGGTGAAAGTCGTTGACCACGGCCACTTGATCAGTGTCTTGCCCGCCGCCCATAAAGTAGAGATCGGTGCGGCCAGCCTGGGCCAAGTCTCCCATTGACAAGGCGTTTACGGTGCAGTCGATGCCCATCCACTGGCAGCGGCGGCGCAGCACAATTAGGTTGCCGGTATCACCGTAGAGG
>PYGV01000360.1 GCA_003022385.1 filamentous cyanobacterium CCP3
AGATGTGTATAAGAGACAGCCCCAGGGGAATGCCCAGCACCAGCAGCAGCAGCGTCGACAGCACCACGCCCTCCTGGGCGCGCTTAAGGGTACCGTAGCGCTGCCACAAAAAGACCAAAATGCCGCTGAAGATTATCCCCGCCAGGTTGGTGACAAACAGCAGCGTGGCCCCCAAAAAGACCGTCTGATCGAGTCGGGCGATGCCGATGCCAATTACCCCCAACGGCGGCACCAGGGCCACCGCGATCGCCACGCCCGGAAAGGCATCGGCTACGTGCTTGCGCGATTTGGCAAAAGCCCCCGCCGCCCCCGCCGCGATCGCCACCATCAGGTCAATCAGCGTCGGCTCGGTGCGCAGCAGCACTTCCTCCGTCAAGACCTGGAGCCCAATCACGGTAGAGATCAGCGTCGAGCTCAACACCGTCGCCAGCGTGCCCCAGAGCAGGGTCAGGCCCGCCCGCTTCATCAGCCGGCGGTTTGAAATGGCGATCGCGTAGGCAATGCCAATAATCGGCCCCATCAGCGGGGCAATAATCATGGCCCCAATCACCGTCGCGGTGCTGCCCGACAGCAGCCCCAACGTTGAGATTATCCCCGAGAGCATCAGCATGACAAAAAAGCTGAGCGACGGCACCGACTCTCGCCACAGCAGCCGGTTCAGGCTCGCGATCGTGGCCGGTTTGCTCTTCAGCCACTGCCAATCGCCGCTGTTGCTCAGCCACAGCTTGCGTTTCTGGCGGCGCAGGCGAGCCAGAAATTTGAGGTACTCCCGCCGCCGCGCCTCTTTGGCCCTCAACGCCTTAGTCATCTCTCTCTAAAATCCAAAATCCAAAACCGCCCCCGCTACAGCCCCGACAGCCTCACCTTATAAGGAATCTCCTCAATCGGCACGGCCTCGCTGTCCCAGTCGTCGTAGCGCAGCTGCAGGCGCTTCTCCCCAGCGTACTCGACCAGCCTGCCGCTGTAGCGCTTGGCTTCGGTGCCCAGGCTTTGAATGCGCACCATGCCGTTGAACACCGTGGCCCGAGCCAGGTATATCACCAGGTCATCCCGGGAGGGGCGATTGACCGTAGTGCTGGCAGTCAGATGGCCGAGGCCGCGCTCGTCCATTTCCTGGGCCAGGGCCATGGCCGTATTGCGAATGCCGCGAATCGCCACGATCGCAGAAGCCACCGCCATGGTGATGTCGACGCCCTCCTCGGTCAGAATCCGCTGGCTCGACAAAAACTGAAAGTTGCGCTCGCCCAAATCGCTGCGAATGCGGCGGTGAATCAAGTTCTCGGGCTGAAAGTGGCTCAGCGCCCCCACGATCGCGCCGCAGGCGGCCCGAGGTTCGCGCCAGGGCGACTCGCGGGTCTTGCCGTAGACCTGCTTGCCGGCCTCTTGAATGCGGCCCACGTGGGTCTTGAGATCGATCGCCACCAGCGAGATCGACTGCGGGTTGCCCTCGTAGACTCGGCGCTTGAGCTTTTCATCCAGCTCGTGGGCGACGGTGACGTGGGCCAGCGTCGCGCCATTGTCGGTACCGCCCCCGGCGGGGAAAAACGCCTCCAGCTTTAGTTCGCCAATCTCTGACAGGGTGGCAAACCGGGAGGCCACTACGTCGCGGTAGCGCTTGGTGGCCTCGCCCTGGTGAATGCGATCGCCGCAGTTGGTGTAGGCCAGGGTGGTCACGGCGCTGGGTAGGGTCATGTCGGCTCCGCAGGCTCCCACATCGGTGGGGCTAGCCCCGGCAAACTGCAGCTCGTCGCGCAGCAGCTGCAGGCCTTTGATCAGGGCGTAGCGATCGCTGACCAGCTCGTTGAGATAGTTGTGGTAGGCATTGCGTTCCATGCCAAAGCTGGCCGAGAGCTGCCAAAATCGCTCAATTCGCGCTTCGCTGGGGGCCGCATCAAAGGGCAGAGCCATAGTATAAAGACCCTTTTCTAAGAAAATGGCGTGTCTAGAATCATGCCATGGCAGCAGCTTAGCTTGAAAGCTATCCCCGAAACCCTGGGGTCTGAAACCCGCAGGGGTGAACACGTGATGTTAGGGTCTGTTGTTTAGGCGTTGCTGAATTGAGGCATGAATCTGGGTTAGGGGCAAACGACCGTTTGCCCCTACGGGGGCTTTGACTGGAGGGGCCTTGACACCATGAAGGTAGAGTCGGTGAGCTAGAAACTACCACCCTTTCAGCATTAACTGCCTCATGAAAGACCGTGCCCTTTCGGCTTCGGCTACGCCACAGCGACCGCATCAGTTCTCGCTCCGGGAAAAGCCGCCAACGAGACGAGCAGGTCTTTGCCAACCTAGCGGTCGATGAGCAGCGGGTGCTCCTGGGCAAGCGTTGGGTGAGGGGCCGCCATCTCTACAGCGTCGCCCCTCGGCTTGACGACGGCGAGTTTCTGATTCTTGCCACCAACCATCATTCCAAGACGGCACTCGCGGTCTACCGTCCGGCATTATTCTATTTTGAGAACATTACTTGAAGCTTTTTTCTTATTAAGGATTATTCTACAACCACTCTTAATAAAATATTAAGAGCGATTGGTGACATTACACCCAGCCTTTGTATTAGGTGCAACATTATTTCTGAGATTCTTGGGATATATGTATACCCATTACACTTTTTAGACACAAGTACAAATTTCCGTAGTTTGGAACCTTTTGAAATTTTGAGCTCTTCTTTATTTTGATAGCTAATACCAGTAGCTAGTGAGAATGAGCATAGTTCAGCGTCTGAAAATCGTGTCAGCAGGTAATTCTGGTGTCTGTTTTTTCGATCGCCTTTATTTCGGACTGGTATAGTGCTCTTAAATCAAACTCGATAGAAAACAAAAGGTCGTCCCGTTTTCACCTGTTTTTGTATTTCGTCTCAGCAGAGTAATTTAGTGCGTTTACGAAACAATAGGAATTTCAAATATTCTTCAGCGAGATTGGCGTACGAGCGATAAGTCAGTATCAATGTCTGCAAATGTATACTTTGGAGAGTTATATGACTGATGCATTGAGAGCAAGCCAAGCCGAGATTCAAAGAAGCTTTGAAGATTTTCAGGTATTTGAATCTCATCAGCGCCTGAACAAGAAGGAGATGTTTGAGAGCCAGTTCTTAGACTTCATGAAGTGGTTCAAAGACGATGTCCACAGTGCCTACACACGTAAGGATTTTCAGCGTATAGAGCTAAGACATCTCCTTTTTCGCATAGGGGGTTATATTTTTATTCTGCTTCCTCTGTATCTATATTTGCATAGTCAGTTTCCTCAATATGCTTTAGTTTGGGGCCTTCCTCTCTTGTTTGTGTCAATCTTCTTTGCTCAGCAGGCAGAAGTCATGCACATGCGAACTCATTGCCCCAAAAAACTAACAGGGATTAATTGGGTAGACCAGGCAATTGACTATTTTGGATTGGCGATAGGCGGGATTTCTCCTACACTGTTTGGTCGTCGGCACCTGGCGGCTCACTATAACGATATTGGCAACGTCTCCAAGCTGTTTTCAGAGGTTTGGTTGACTTTTGATAAGATGCCCCTTAGCTACTATTCTCGTCCTCAGACATTGATCAAGTTTTTGCTCGATCCAAAGTTCTGTCGGGAAGAGAAACTGAATCGTCAAACCCTTCTGGTTGAGACCATTGCCTTTTATGCTTACTTGGGAGCGTTAGTCACTGAGCTTTTCTTTGGTTCCTATTTCTTGCTAGTCTTTCATGCCTTGCCAAGTCTAATAATTGCTAGCGGTCAAATTCTTGGCGCTGTTATTGTCCACTCTGGAATTGATAACCGCAACAGTTTTGAGAGCAATGGCATCTTCGACTACCAAACTGCTAAGGGGCTGTTTAAAGTGTCTCTCTGGTTTTTTGGGCTCCTGAACCATGGATTCTTCATGAATCATGGAATTCATCACGCTTATCCTCAAGTTCCTTTGGAAATTATCAACACAAATTACAAGCGCTACCACCAAAAAATTCTGCAAGACTACACGGGCGTTCGCTACAATACTGTAGTTAGCCACATCATGTTTGAGCCGTTACTAAAGAATCTTAAAAAGCCAAACTTTTTTGATTATATCGTCACATTTGTGATATGTAATGTCGCCGTCTTTGCTATGATTTTAACAATCATGGGTTTGCCTGTTCCACCCACTCTGTTCGAGCCTCTCTTGGTAGATTACCGAATTTTCACAAAATACAGTAAATCAGAAAGGCTGGCTTGTGTCGTTGCTTTCTGGGATAAGCTGAATTTAGATCAGCGCTATCAGGCTGTTGAGAAACCTAATGCTTATCTAGATATGGTTTATCGACGCTACATCAAGATGAAACAGTACCTGGGCAAACGATCAGCTGTTCAGAAAAGTGTTACAAACGTCTAGCTCAATTTGTTTAAGCGAGAAAACGCTTGTCCACGTTCTTGCTAAGCATTTTGAACCAATACTCCAGACAGTTTTGAGGTGGGATGGAAAAAACTATCCAATGTTCTAGGCTGGGAAATGGTTCTTCTATCGGTAGCCTTTCCCTGTGCAGATTGAGACTTTAGACCATCTGGGGCTAGTAGCCGGTGTCATCGATGAACTTGGGCTGGTGGAGCTGGCAGATGACCAAATTGAGCCCCATTGCTTAGAGCATGTTAGTGCTGGCCAAGTGGTAAAAGCGGTGATTTTGAATGCGCTGGGCTTTCTCAGTGCACCGTTGCATCTATTCAGCGAGTTTTTTGAAAGTAAAGCGGTGTCGCACTTAACTTGGAGAGGGGGTTGAGGCGGGCGCATCCAGCGGTTAGGGGAGTAGGCCGAAAAAAGAGGGTGCAGGGAAAATAGTCTCTGCACCCAACACAAAA
>PYGV01000361.1 GCA_003022385.1 filamentous cyanobacterium CCP3
GTGCCGTAGTGGGCGTTGATGGTGACAAAGCCGTAGGCGTACTCATCCATATTCAGCGCCCCCACCAGCACCGCTCCGGCCTGCTGAAGGCGAGCGATCGCCGTAGCATCCTGCACTGCTGGAGGGTTGCTCTGGTTGAGCTTGGCTCCGGCGATCGTGGTAACGCTGTGAATATCGAACAGGTTTTTGACTGCAAAGGGTACGCCCGCCAGGGGGCCGGGGTCTTGGCCAGCGGCGATCGCATGGTCGATGGCCTGGGCCTGCGATCGCGCCCGTTCTGCCGTCACCGCCGTAAAACAGTTCAGCGCTGGGTTGTGAGTGGCGATATCGGCCAATGCCGCATCCACCACCGTCGAGGCAGACAGCTTCCCGGCTTTAATGGCAGCGGCTAGGGTCAGGGCGTCGAGCGGTTGGGTCATGGCTCAAAGGTGGTGGCGCTTTCCACTGTATCCGGTAAGGGAAAAGTGAGCACCGGCTGGGCGATATCCCAAACATGCTCCACATTGGCCACCACCCCCGGCTTAATCTCATCGGGAATCGTCAGATCTAGGACTTTTGCGATCGCATCAACATAGTCGGTCAGGTCAATTGAGTCAGACGGTTTAACACTCATATCGCTCTACATCACTAGTAAGCCCTGCTTCTATGATGAAACCATAGGCCGTTGCTGGTGTGTTTTGATCTATGGCTTCACCGTTTCCAGGTATGGATCCGTATCTCGAACAGCCTGGGTTTTGGGCATCGTTTCACAGTCGATTGATTGTGGCCCTGGCCGATGCGATCGAGGCTGCACTCAAGCCAGAGTACTACGTCGAGGTTGAGAGCCGTACGTACCTCAGCGAGACGGAGGGTGGTCTACTGATTGGCATTCCCGATGCGGTTGTTGCCGCTGACTCCGCCAAGCCTGCACCTTCAGCCGAAGCGCCCAAAGGTAATCGGGTGGCAACGCAGGTTCGCCCCCAGCGAGTCAGGCTACCCATGCCCGAGGAGATCACCGAGCGCTACCTTGAAATTCGCGAGGCCAAAACGGGTGAAGTCATCACGGCCATAGAGGTGCTCTCCCCCAAAAATAAACAATCTGGCAAAGGCCGTCTAGTCTACGAAGAAAAGCGCAGTCAAGTGCTCAGCAGTTTGACTAACCTGGTTGAAATTGACCTGCTGCGCCGGGGCAAGCCTTTGACGCTGCTCGACGGAGCCGACCGGCAAAATTACTGCGTTTTAGTCAGTGCCAGCGATCAACGCCCCACAGCCGACTTGTACTCATTCACCATTCGGCAGCCGCTGCCCGACATTCCCATCCCGCTCAAACCGGGGGATGAGCCCGTGGTGGTGCAGTTCCAGGCCATCATTGCTGGGGTCTATGAGCGGGGACGCTACCACACGCGCATTGACTACACTCAGCCACTACCACCGCCGCCGCTCTCGGAGACTGACCAAACCTGGCTCACCGAGCTACTGGCAGAACAACCCAATCCATGACGACGGCTCCTCTAACGTCACCGTTGCTCCGCCGCTCCGCCCAGCACGTTTGAGCTAAACAGCCCCTCCGCCTCTTGTTTGATCGCGGTGTACTGGTCGATGACCGGCTGCACCGCCGCCTCTTCGCGCTCCACGTAGTCGTAGAACTGGGTGAAAATGCGCTCCACTTCTTCGTAGATAATCCCCAGCTTTTCGTTCAGGCGGGTGGCAATTTCTTCTTGAAAGCGGTTTTTTTCGCTGTCGAGGGCGTTTTCAAACTTGGCGATAATGCGATTGCGCTGCCACAGAATGCCGATCGCCAGCACGATCACGCCGACCCCAGCAAAGGCGATGCCGATCGCGCTCAAGATTGCCTCGGCTACCGCAAACTCAATGATGTGCAGAATGGTGCCCGCCACCGCCATCACGGCCCCGCCGACAATTTCGTTGGCCATATCGCCCGCCTGGGTGACGAGCATATCCCCCAGGCCGTGGTCGGCCATCAGGTTGTTGACCTTGGCCCGCACGCTGTCGATCACCTCCTGGCGGCGCTCCAGCACTTTGAGCGAAATGTGGCTGCTTTCCAAACGGTGGGTTTTGACGCTCTCCAGGTCTTGATTAAGCCCGTCAAAGAGCTGGCGAATGCCGTCGACGAAGTGCTGCGCCCCCTCCTGGGAGACCTCTTCGAGCGAGGTGCGCAGGTCGCGGGCGCAGCGCTCCTGAAAGTCGTCGATCCAGGCCCGCATAGAGGCATCTTGGTTAAAGATGCCGACGAACGATCGCCGCACCACCATCGGCACCGTCAGGCTGTCGCGAAAGTCGCGCTTGATGCGGGCCGAGATCACCTCGTAGCGGGCGGCCAGGCGATCGGCCAGGGTGTTGACCTCGTAGCGCGATCGCGCCCTGCCCGCGTCAATTTTGCTGCGAATGCTCTGGGCGGTGGCGCGATCGACCGCCAGCTGCTGGGTCAGCCCCTCCACATCGCTATTCAACAGGTCAATAATTTGCTGGGTAGTCTGACTGACCGATCGCAGCTTAATTCGGTAGCTCTCCCCCGACGACACCATGGACTGAATGTACTGCCGCACCGGCTCAAAGCCGCTGTTAGCCGCATCGCCCTCCTGCTCCAGCGCCGCCGAGGTGGGGAAGATGATCGGCGCTTTGATCTGCTTTTGGTAGGCGTATTCTTTGACCCGCTCAACGTTGGTTTGCAGGTCGGCGGGGCGCAGCAGATCGGCCTGCTGCAAAATAAACACTACCTTCTTACGCCACTCGGCGCTGACAAAGTCGAGAAAATCCCAGGCGCTCTTTTGGTAGGGGTTTTTGGCGAACAGCACAAAGAAGGTCAGGTCGCTGTTGGGAATGTAGCGCTCGGTGATGATCTGGTGCTCGGCAATCACCGTGTTGGTGCCTGGCGTATCCACAATGGAGATGTCTTGCAGAATCGCGATCGGTCGGCCAATCTTGCGCAGGCTGGGCTCTACCTGCTCGACAAACTCCTGCTCGGCGTAGACAATCTGCTGAATTGAGTCGGTGCAGGGCTCAATGTCGGTGGCGCACACCTCGGCGTCGAGCAGGGCGTTGACGAAGCTGCTCTTGCCCGCCTTGACTTCCCCCACTACCACAAACAAAAAGGGCTCGTTGATGTTGCGCCGCAGGTTGTGGGTGGTCTGCTGCAGGTTAGGGTTGTTGATGTTGGTGGCCAGGGTTTGCACCCGCTCCAGCAGGCGATCGAGGTCGTCGCGATAGGCGTGGAGCTTTTGATCAATGATTTGGCTGGCCACGGCAACCTCTCCCCAATGTCGTTCTTAAGCCCAGTAGGCACAGCGCCAAAACGCCCGCCTACCATCAAATTAACGCACAGTCATCACTTTAGGCCGATCTGGGTTATCGAGGATGGTATGGGTATCTCTTCAACTTCACGACCTTATGGCTCTTATGGAAGGCACTACGGCCAAGCCCTTCCCCGAAGAAAGCGAGATTCTTCTCCGTCGTGGTCAGGTTGGCACCGTGGTGGTGGAATTAAGCAACGGCGAAGCTTTCGAGATTGAATTTTCTCAATCTGATGGTCAAGCTGACGCCATGCTCGCTGTTAAAGCTAATCAACTGATTCGCCTTTATTACGAACCCATCGAACTAGCCGCCGTGGGTTAGCTCTAACAGCAGTGACCAGGGTAGGTCTTAATCGTCGTCTTCAAATACGCCTTTGAAGAACTCGATGGTGTCTTTGAGCGCGGCGATAAAGCTGTCGACTTCGGCTTTGGTGTTGTAGAAGTACAGGCTGGCTCGCGCCGTGGAGTCTACACCCAGCAGGCGATGCAGCGGCTGGGTGCAGTGGTGGCCCGAGCGAATAGCAATGCCCGACTGATCCAGCAGCGTGGAGAGATCCTGGGCATGGACGCCCTCGATGGTGAAGGTGGCCAGTGCCGCCCGTCCGCTGCCGTCGGCCTGGGGGGCGGGGCCGTAGAGGGTGACTTCGGGAATGGTCTGCATCTGCTGGTACAGGTAGGCCGTCAGCTCGTGCTCGTAGGTGGCGATGTTGTCCATGCCGATCGCACTGAGGTAGTCTACCGCTGCACCAAGGGCGATCGCCTCGGCAATCGCAGGCGTCCCCGCCTCAAACTTGTGGGGCATCTCGGCATAGGTCGAGTGGTCGAGAAACACATCGGCGATCATTTCGCCGCCGCCCATAAAGGGGGGCATGGCCTCTAGCAGCTCTAGCCTGCCGTACAAAAAGCCAATGCCGGTGGGGGCACACATCTTGTGACCTGAGGCGACAAACCAGTCGCAGTCCATTGCAGGCAAGTCTAGGGGCAGGTGGGGGGCGCTCTGGCAGCCGTCGATCAGCACCCTGGCCCCGTGGCAATGGGCGATTTCGATGATGTCTGCGACAGGATTGATGCAGCCCAGGGTGTTCGACACGTGGTTGACGGCGACTAGGCGGGTTTTGTCATTCACTAGCTCGCGGTACTGGTCGAGATCAAAGGACTGATCGGCACTCAGCCCGACAAACTTGAGCGTCGCGCCAGTTCGCTGGGCCACGAACTGCCAGGGCACCAGGTTGCTGTGGTGCTCCATTACCGAGAGAATGATTTCATCCCCTGCTTGGAGCGTGTTCATGCCCCAGGCGTAGGCCACCAGGTTGATCGCCTCGCTGGCGTTGCGGGTAAAGACAATCTCGTTGCGGCTGCCGGCGTTGACAAAGGCCGCCACCTTGTCCCGCGCCCCCTCGTAGGATTCGGTGGCTCGAGCGCTGAGGTTGTGCACACCCCGGTGCACGTTGGCGTTGTCGCGCTGGTAGTAGTTTTGCAGTGCCTCCAGCACCGCCCTGGGCTTTTGGGAGGTGGCCGCGTTGTCGAAGTAGACCAGCGGACTGCCATTCACT
>PYGV01000362.1 GCA_003022385.1 filamentous cyanobacterium CCP3
GTTTCGTAGGGTGCATTAGGCCACAGAAACCTGTTTGGAGAGCCATTAACCTCGGCACTGGCCGTAATGCACCATCCAGAGATTTCGCAAATTCAAAATCCAAAATTAATAATGGTTGCTGGCTTTGCGGTGGTGCACTGCCGTCAGCCCATCGGGTTTCGCCACCCGACCAGCCTTGGCAGTGCAGTAGATCACCCAGTGGTCCCCGGCTTCTAGCCGATGGGTGACGGTGCATTCCAGGTAGGCCAAGGCTTCGGCCAAGATGGGGGAACCGTTGGCGGCGGCGTAGGTGGCAATGCCCTCAAAGCGATCGCCCCCTGGAGGAAAGCGCTTGAGAAAGTGCTTCATCAATCGCTGGTAGTGGCCCTCTTCCAGCACGTTGAGCACAAAGGTGTCGCCCCCGTGCAGCAGCGATTCTATCGCGCGATCTTTGGCGACAGCGACGGCCACACCGGCCGGTTCGATGCTGGCCTGGATCACCCAGGAGGCCAGCATGGCGCTGCTGACGTCGCCCTTGCGAGCGGTCAATATATAAAGGCCGGTGCTGAGCCGACCCAGGGCTTGATCCAGCCCCGAATCGTGGGACTGGGTTTGTTTTTGGCTGCGTTGGTCAGAGACCGGCCCCAGTGGGCCATCGCGGTTGATCCACTGGCCCAGGTCGGTACCCGCCTCTTCGCAGAGTTTGTCGGTAGCCTCGGTCGGTGCCGCCTTGATCAAAATGGGCTCAAAGGCGGGTGTCAGCCCCATCTCCTGAAAGCGGTTGCGTAGGGGAAAGATCGGTTCATCCTGCCCACCGCCGGTTTCAAACAGCCCGATCGCCTGCTTGGGGTGAGCAGCGGCGAGAATGGTGCTGAGAATCGGCTCCAGGCCAGGCGTTGACTGGGGCGGCATCCCCAAAACCAGGCCCGCAGCGCTGGTCACCAGCTCTCGCACGGTGGCAATATCGGCATCGAGCAAATCCACCAGTTCTACGGCGGTGGCGGTTTTGAGCAAGCCCTGGCCCAGGGCGTGAACAATGCGATCGCTAAACCCGTACTCCCCTGCGTAGAAAATCGCCACAAAGGGCTCGGCCTTAGCCTGGGCCTCACTCCAGGTGCGGTAGCGATCGATCCAGTCGGTCAAATGGTGGCGCAGCAGCGGGCCGTGGCCAGTGGCAATCTGGCTAATGGCAAAGGGCTCCATCCGCTTCAGGGCGGTCAGCACCGAGCGGGCGTTTGGCCCCATCAGACAGTCGTAGTACAGCTGAAAATCGGCCTCCAGCAGTGTTGGCACTTCATCATAAAGAGTGTCGTCGCAGTAGTGCAGGCCAAACACATCGCAGGTGTAGAGCACCCCGGTGCCGCTGTCGTAGGTGAGCATGGTGTCGGGCCAGTGCAGGTTGGGGGCCGAGATAAAAGCCAGCTCGTGGCCCAGGCCCAGATCCAGGCGATCGCCGCTTTTGACCACCTGAGCGGCAAAGGTCCGGTGAATCTGGTTTTGCAAAAACTGCATCGCCACCTTAGACGCCACCACCGTAATCTGGGGAGCGCGGGTCAGCAGATCACCCATCAGTCCACTGTGGTCGGGCTCAGTGTGGTTGACGATCAGATAGTCAATGGTCTTTAAATCGACAATCGCCTCAAGCTCCTCCAGATATAAATCCTTAAACTTGTTGTGGGAGGTATCGATCAGCGCCGTCTTTTCGCCCTCTATTAAAAACGAGTTGTAGGTGGTGCCGTTTTGCAGCTCAAATTCAATGTCGAAGCGATCGCGGTCCCAGTCTAGGCAGCGGATGGCGGTGGAATCGGCGGCAATGGCTGCGGTTTGCAGCGTCAAGCGGCTAGCAAGCGCGATCGCTGAAGGGGAGTCAACCTGAAAAACCATGGAGTCTATCTATCCTCATCGAGACTTCGCTTGACATGTCTCAATGATTAACGCGATCGAATGATTTGTAAAATGTCAATCTCAAAACCAATCAATTAGAAATTCATATATTTTTCAGTCATTCTCATTCGTCTTGCAAATACATTGAGCTGAGTCAAGGATTAAATTCTCCTCATGTAAAGCAGGACACAGGTGTTGCCGGGGCAGTCTATAGAGGACAACGCTAAAATTAAAGCGTTACAAACTGTTTCATCAGGTATCGCTTGGCCAACTACCCCCATCTGTGATGCCTGTACCGAGATACCCGCTGAGGAGGATCTATGCCAGTAGTCACCGAGTCTCCCTACACCCAGGAGCAGATCAAGGTCTGGCTTCGGGGGTTGCTCACTCTGGCCTGGGCGGATGGCAATTTTGATGCCGACGAAAAGGCGCTAATTGCCGCCATTACCGAAGAAGAACTAGCTCCAGAACTAGACTTTGAGCATTTTGAACCCGTCACCCCCGACGAAGTGGCCCAGGTGTTGGGGGATGACCCCCACGTAGCCGAAAACTTTTTGCGGATGGCTGTCATGGTGGCCCTGGCCGACGGCGTTTACTCTGTGGAAGAAGACGCTCAGCTGCAGGCGCTATGCGAGGCCCTAAACCTGCAAGACACCTGTCTCGATTCGGTGCGATCGACCCTTTACAGCCTCAAGCCCGAGAATGCTGCCGTTGCCGCCGGGCTGCGCCAACCGACCAATGGCAAGATCGACCCACTCAAGCCCGCCCGCGAATGGCTAGACCAGCTAGACGTACAGGACCCCCGCCTGGCCCGGTTTGTGTGCAAGCTGATTCCGTCGCAGTGCCCCTTTGAGCGTGACGTGGTGCTGTTTAAGAAAAAGCTAATGCACATTCCACCCATGTGCAAAATTAACCCGCTGTACGATCAGCTGGTGGGGCTACGGTTTCGTGCCCTGTCATACCTGGCTGACGACTGCGGCGAGGATGTAACAGCACTGCTCTAGGAACCCGTTCCCTAAGCGGAGGCGAAGGGAACGGGACGGAAGAGGTTGGCTTCCAACCTTCAAATTTCCTGGAGTTAGAGGCTTTCCGGTTCTTTACCCGAGACCACTGGAGCGATCGCACTCAGCTTGAGCTTCGGGTGGTCAGACATCACCTGCTGGCAATTCCACTCGTTTTTAAACAACAGCACTGGACGACCCCAGCTGTCTTTGACCATCACCGTGTTAAACAGCCGTCCTACGGCTTCCAGGGCTTCCCAGCCGCCCTCGACCCAGCGGGCCACAGTGTAGGGCAGGTGCTCGATGCGGGTATCGACGTTGTACTCGTTTTGCATCCGATACTGCACCACCTCAAGCTGCAGCTGACCCACAGCGGCGAGAATCGGGTCGCGCTTCGACTCGTCGGCGGAGAACATAATCTGCACCGCCCCTTCCTCACGCAGCTCTGATACGCCCTTTTGAAACTGCTTATACTTCGAGGGGTTGGGGTTTTTCAAGTAGGCAAAGATCTCCGGCGAAAAGCAGGGAATGCCGTCGTACTCCAGCCGCTTGCCCTGGTAAATGGTGTCGCCGATCGCAAACACACCGGGATTATTCAAGCCAATCACATCGCCGGGGTAGGCCTCTTCCAGCGATTCGCGGCCCTGGCCAAACAGCTTTTGGGGGTGCGACAGCCGCACAGACTTGCCCGATCGCGCGTGGCTGACTACCATGTCTTTCTCAAACTTGCCCGAGCACACCCGCACAAAGGCGATGCGGTCCCTATGCTTGGGATCCATATTCGCCTGGAGCTTGAATACAAATCCCGAAAAATCTTCGTGGGTGGGCGGAATTTCGCCCAGGGTGCTGCTGTGGGCCGAGGGCTTGAGGGCGTAGTCGAGAAACGCATCTAAAAACAGCTGCACACCAAAGTTGGTCATGGCGCTACCAAAGAAAACCGGGGTCTGCTGCCCGGCATGAACCGCATCAAGATTCAGCTCTGGCCCCACTTCTTCGATTACCTCCAGCTCTTCTTTGAACTGGTAGTAGAGGTCTTGGTCGAGCAGCTCTTCAATGCGGGGGTCGCCAATGTCGATCACCGTGTTTTTGGCCGCTTTTTTGCCGTGGATGCTGCGCTCAAACAGGTGAATCTGCTGGTGGCGGCGGTCGAACACGCCTTTGAAGCGATCGCCCATGCCAATCGGCCAGTTGACCGCGTAGGTTTGCAGCCCCAGCCGCTGCTCGATCTCATCCAGCAGTTCCAGGGGTTCGCGGGCGGGGCGATCCATCTTGTTGAAGAAAGTGAAAATGGGCAGCGATCGCATTCGGCACACTTCAAACAGCTTCAGGGTTTGAGGCTCTAGACCCTTAGCCGCGTCTTCGAGCATCACCGCGTTGTCGGCGGCAGCCAGCGTTCGGTAGGTATCTTCGCTAAAGTCCTGGTGACCGGGTGTATCCAACAGGTTGATGGTATACCCGCCATAGGCAAACTGCAGCACCGTGGAGGTAATCGAAATCCCCCGCTGCTGCTCTAGCTCCATCCAGTCGGAGGTGGCACTGCGCTGAGCCCGCTTGGCCTTCACCGCCCCGGCCTCCTGAATCGCGCCTCCGTACAGCAGCAGCTTTTCAGTCAGCGTTGTTTTACCCGCGTCGGGGTGGGAGATAATGGCAAAATTGCGCCGCTGCTCTACCGCATCGGCGATCGAAGCTGTAGTGGCGGCGATGGAAACAGCGGCGTCAGTCATGAACTAGTAGTACTCGTGAAGTTGGCACTCTTTCTTATTGTAAAGGGTGGTTCCACGAAGTGAACCTGGACTGCTAGGTGCTACTTACTCCGGTCTCCTACTACTAACGAACGTCGGCTTTAAACAAAGACGTCCCCCTCACGAATAGATGAAGGGGGACGCTAAGAGGAACCTGGCATCGAGCTATTTTGACGAGGGGCAACCCCCTCACTATCTTCGCCGCAGCTGCGTTTCACGTCTGAGTT
>PYGV01000363.1 GCA_003022385.1 filamentous cyanobacterium CCP3
TGGCTCCCCTGCCCCTGCTCCGGTGGCTCCTACCGCCCCGCCCCAGACGGCGGCCAGCCCCATCCATACCCTGGTCGGAATTTTAGAACTGGGCGATCGCTCGGCGGCTCTGTTTGAGATCAACGGCGTCTCCCAGCGGGTCTACATTGGCGAGCGCTTGGGCAGCAGCGGCTGGAGCCTGGTGTCGGTCTCCAACGAAGAAGCGGTAATTCGCCGCAACGGCGAGGTGCGATCGGTCTTTATTGGCCAGCGGTTTTAGGCACAGCCATGGGCATGCGACTGCTGCCGCTGACTGTGCTGGTGGCGGTTCTGGTAGCCTGCACACCCACCGCCGAGCCTCCTGAGAACGGTGCGGCTAATCCTCCGTCCCCTGTCCCCGAATCGGCTGAGACAGACGGCTTAGCCCCCGGCACTGCGACCCAAACAGGCACCCTTGAAGTCAACTCATTTACGGTAGATGAGCTTTTTGCCCAGGGCGGCGGCGGTTGCGGTATGACTCTCTGGCCACAGTCCGAGGGCTCACCCCTAGAAGGCTTTCTATTCTTTAACGGCCTGGCGCCGCCCCCCGACGACGGCTTTACCCTGATGAAAATTAACGGTGAGTTTGTGCGCTTTCGGCGGACGGCGGCGGCGGGGGAAGAGTTCTACGGGCAGCAAACCTCCCAAACCTTTGTCAGCCAGGGCGATGACATGCGGCTCCAGGTCGAGACTACCCTCGGCGAACCCGGAGAGATCGAGTCGATCGCGGTCGAAGGCACCCTGCAACTCCAGCAAAATGGCGACACCCTAACCATTCCTGTGCAGGGCGATGCGGGCTGCTAAGCTCGCTCCTTACTCGGTGGCGCGCCAGTGAACGTAGGGGCGATTGGCTGAAATATCGGCGTAGCGAATTTTGCGGAAGCCATCATCACCTACCAAATCTAGCTCGAAGTAAACATTGCCACTGTCGAACCGGTAGCGATACATACTCAAGTACTCAGAAGTGGCGGTACCGGGGCAGTCGGCAAAATCGGCTGTGAGGGGGGCGGCGTAGACGACCCGCCGCTCTTCTGAACTCGTAATTTCGGGAGAGCCGGTCGCAATGGGGGCAAAATCGGCCACTACGGTGTGGTCGGCACCGCCCTCAAAGCCCAGGCCAAACTCCCACAGGCTGACGGTTGCTGGGCAGGTGCCCGCATCGGCTGTCACCTCAAATTGCACATTGGGCGACATGAATGTGTCAACGGGCTGCTCCAGATTGTCGCCAGGATTGGAGCGTTGTGGTTCGGGGTTCGGGGCGCGATCGCCCGCACGGCTGCAACTGGCCAACAGGACGGTGCTAGTTGCCAGCGCAAACCCAATTTTTAAGGAAGATTTCATTGGCAGTTAGGGAGAGGAGTGAGGACTGTTAGGACAGTGGTCACCGCCACTCGGGTTCTAGCTAGAGTGGCGGTGGCGAGCGGTCTACTGAGCTTCGGCAACCAGATCGTTCCAGGCTTGCACCACGGCCTGTAGGGCGGTGGGGGCGTCGTCGATCGCCAGGTCGATGTATTCAGTTTGGGCGTACTGAGATGAGAGCTGCACGGTAGGGTAATCGGCGAAGGCCGCATCGGTGATGTAGCGCATTCGGTTCAGGTTGGGGAAACGCTGGTCCTCTAGCATCTGCTGAAAGGCTTCTAGCTGCTCGGGGGTCACCTGACTTTGGGCCACAAGGGTAGACCCTTCGGTTTGCAGCAGTTGCCCGTCCATCAGCAGGGTGATGACCTGTTGCCTACCGGCCAGGCTGCCGCTAACGACTGAGCGAAAGACATAGGCTTCGGGGGTCTCAGTGGGTTGTCCCTCAACCTGGGGAATAAAGTCTGGAATTAGGCCATTTGGGCTACCGCTAGCGGTGGGGTTTTGCACGGCCTGCTGGCCATCCTGGCGGGTGTGGTAGACCCAGCTTTGCTCACCATCGGTCACTACGACTCGCAGGCCCGAAATAGCGATCGCGGTACACATCTGGTCGGGCACGTAGATGCCCATGCAGCCATCTCAGGTGGCGGTTTCGGCGGCGGCAATGCGCAGCTCCGACAGGGGGCGATCGACATCGGCAGCGACGGTTTGCAGAATGGTTTCTCGTACCTCTGGGGTCAGCGCATCATCCCCCTGGCCCAGGTCTCCACCGGAGGAGGGCATTTCAGGAGATTCGATCGCATCGCCTGGGGTGGCCCCATCGGGCACAGGGGCACAGGCCACGGCACCAACCGCCGTAGTGCCAAGGGCCAGCAGCCCCGCCAGCGCTATCACAGTTTTCGTTTTGACGGTGAAAGAAGTCATAGTTTCAATCCTCACAAGCTCGGTACTTGGGTCGTTGTTTATCACCATAGCCAGCCCCATAAAACTTGTAGCCCTGGTTACAGATTTGGTTACGGGGCAAAGCAGACGAGTCAAAATTGGGGAATTCATTCCAAAACCTGTCGGTATGCCCCGGATTACTGCACCAGGCTGTTGTAAGGCTGCCAGACCTGCACGCGCTGCCCATGGGCCAGCAAAAACCGACCGTCGGGGCTGAACTGAAACTGGCCTACGTCGTGAATTTGATTCAGGGATTGTCCCGTTGCGGCATCCCACAGGGTGAGCCCCTGGTGGGGAATTGGCTCGCTTTGGACCAGGGGCAGCAGCAGGGTGCTGGTGGCCAGGGTTCGCCCGTCGGGGCTAAAGGCAACTTCGCCCAGGTTCTGGGGCTGAATGGGGTGCCCCACGCTCTGGTTGAGGGTCAGGGTGTAATCAGTGGCGTAGGTTTGCAGATTCCACAGGCGGGCGGTGGTGCCGTCGCTACTGACAAGGCGCTGAGCATCTGGGCTAAAGGCCAGGTCTCGCACCGGGGCGCTGTGGCCTTTGAGGGTAATCTGGCGGGCTCCGGTGCGGGTGTTCCAGAGTTTGACGCTGTTGTCGCTGTCGGCGGTGGCCAGGGTTTGACCGTCGGGGCTAAAGGCGAGGGGCAGCGGCGGGTAGAGATTGGTAGCCCGGTTGACCAGAGTGCGCACCAGCTGCCCGGTAGCAGCATCCCACAGCTGCAGAGTGTTGTGCTGGGTGGCGGTGGCCAGGCGCTGTCCGTCGGGGCTAAAGCGCAGGGTGTGCACGATGCCGTCATTGGCGCTGGTCGAAATTGTCCGCAGCAGCTGCCCGGTTTGCAGGTTCCAGAGCTTGATCGTTTGGTCAGAGCTGGCGCTGGCCAGGGTTTGGCCGTCGGGGCTAATGGCGATCGCCCGCACCGCATACTTATGCCCCTCAAAAATTCGCGCCTGCTCCCCCGTCGTTGTCGACCAGAGCCGCACCACACCGTAGGACATGCCTGCGGCCACGTACTGGCTGTCGGGGGTAAAGGCGACGGCGTTGGCCACATCTCCGACAATGCGATCGCCCTCGGTGGCCGGCTCCTGGGCTGGGGTACCTTGAGAAAACGCCTCTAGGGCTGGGCCCCGGTGCAGGGTAATGATGCGGTTGCCGCGCTGGGCATTCCACAGGGCCAGGGCGCTTTCGCCGGGGGTGGGGCAGGAGCGCTCGTAGCTGTAGCTGCCGATCGCAATCACCGCCCCGCTGGGGCTAATCGCCGACGACACCGCCCGCACCGGGCACTGCGAATTGGGATAGAGCGACCTGAGATCGATCGACCGGGCCAGCTGCGCCCGCTGCCACGAGCCCACCTGCGGCATGGGCCTATCGATTACAGTGGCCACCCAGTTAAACAGCACCGGAATATGGCGGCTAAACCGCTCGCCCTGTAGGTACATGGCGTCGATGGTGCAGCTGCCACAGCTCTGCACCGACAGAATCTCTGAAATTTTGGCCCAGCTTACCCCAGCCCAGGGCAGATGGCCGACCGGCGCATCGAGGGAGTAGTTGATTTCTGACTCCGTCAGCCACTCGCCCGCAATGAAGGTGGGGTCTTCTACGCCGGGGGGGCGAGTCCAGCCGACGCGATCGCCAAATACCCTGGCCGCCACCGCCGAATCGACTGAGTTTTGATCTCTCACCTCCTGCCAGATCCGCTGCTGCACGCGGAGGCCAAACCGTCCATCGCTGGCCTCTACCCAGAGCTGATCGAGGGCTTGCAGCACCTCGGGCGGAATATTGGTAGCCAGGGGAGTGCCCAAAACATCGCCGTTGGGATGAATCCACAGATCTAAAATTCGCCGCGTTTCGGCGTCGGCTGCCTGCCAGTCTTGAGCCGCCAGGTGCGATCGCAGCGCCCCAAAATTGACCGGCTGGGCCTGGGCCCAGTTGACCTGCTGCACGGTGGGGTCAACCTGCGCCTGCACCACCGCGCCCATCGGCCCGGCTACCGCGACGGCCAGCACCAAACCCAGACCAAAATACATCAAACGTTTCATACCCTCTCCTGGGCAAAGCTGCGCCCTACTAACCAAAGACCTGTGACCAGGCCGTAGACAGCCCAGCCAAACCCCGCTGCAATGCCGCCCGCCCACAGCGGCGGCAAAATTGGGCAATACCCGGCACACAACGCCGCACTCGCAGCGCCGTACAGAGCGCCACCGATCAGACTGATTACCACCCAATGCCCAAGTTTGAGACCCCGGCGACGCAGGATCAGCCCCTGGGCGATCGCCATCCCCCAGATCATCAGCGGCCCGGTGATCACATTCAGCCAAAACACTTCCCACAGGCCAAAGGTTTGCCAGAGGCCATTGGCTACCGGGGTATAGAGGCCCTGCATCAGGGTTTGCAGCAGGGTGCTGACAATCCAGCCCAGGGCGCTGGCTAGGGGCCACCAGCGCAGGCCGCCCCCCCTACCCAGCCCAAACCTGAGTACGCACCACTGCAGCGACCCCACG
>PYGV01000364.1 GCA_003022385.1 filamentous cyanobacterium CCP3
GCCCACCCCCCTACACCAACCCTGCCGCCAGGGCGGCTGGGTCTGGGCGAACCCCCAGCGATCGCCCCCCGGGCGGCGACTCAGACGACGATCCCAGCTGGCGAGCCTGGACCAACCTGCGATCGCCCGCCCAGTGGAATGACTGGGAAGCGCTCAGCCGCGCCGCCCAGCCCGAAACCTCAGGCACGCCCTTAGGCACTGCCTCAGGCATTATTGACGGCGTCACCACCTGGTTTAGCAGCAGCAAGCAGCGAGCTAAGCAGCAGCAGCGGGTTAACGAGTCGCTGCGCGAGCTAGACGACGACTGGGACGGCCTCGAAAACCAGCCTTATACCGCTCCGGGGGTGAGCCCGGTACAAGACAGCCTGGACGACATCAGTCAGGGCTGGGACCAGGGATCACCCAGATCCTTCCGTGACCCTGGCCGCGATTTTGAAGCCTCCCAAGCCCCCCGTCGGGTCTATCAAGATGGGTCGCTGTACTCCTACAGCTATCGCGATGACGACGAAACCCCGGCTCCCCGCGGCCAGGTGGACAATATCTATGCCCCGCCCGACGACGTCATCTACGGCAGCGACCCCGACCCCAGGTACGCTGACTCGGTGGTCGAATATGCCTCAGAAACTGTCTATGGTTTCTCTGCGGATGAAACCTACGAAGAGAATGAGTTCGATCGCGATGACACCCCCCTAAGCAATCCCGAGATGGCTGAAGACGGCGTCGTCGATGCCGACTACCGGGTGATTGTGCCCCCCTACAGTGCCCCAGCCGAAGCCGCCGCCACCTCAACCTGGAAGAGCGACAGGGACAGCAGTGAAGGTAGCCAAGACGGCGACGACGAATGGGACGCCGCCGACGATGCCCTCATCCCTCACTTCCCCCAGACCATGACCCTGATCGATCGCCTCAACGGCATCAACCTCTACCTAATCGGCATGATGGGTGCTGGCAAAAGCAGTACCGGTGCCGTCCTGGCTCAAACTCTGGGCTACCAATTCTTTGACACCGATGCCGTGATCGAGGCTGCTGCGGGGCAGTCTGTTGCCGATATTTTTGTGGCCCAGGGCGAGGCCGCCTTTCGTCAGCTCGAAACCAAGGTACTGGCGGAACTGTCGGCCTACCGTCGCCTGGTGGTTGCCACCGGGGGCGGCATTGTCACCCAGCAGCACAACTGGAGCTACCTGCACCACGGCATTGTGGTGTGGTTAGACGCACCCCCGGCGGTGCTGCAAAAGCGCTTAGCCGGGGATACGGGCCGCCCGCTGTTGCAAGGGCAGGACTTGGAAACGAAGCTGACCACGCTGCTGGCCGAGCGGCAATCTCTCTACGACCAGGCCGATGTGCGGGTGAGCGTAGGGGCTGAAGACGATGTGGCGGCGATCGCCGCCCGCACCCTGGCCCTGATTGACCAAAGAATTCGTTCTGAGGCTGATTCTGCTGTGCTCAATTGATACACTACTGGCAATCTGCATCGGGTTCAGCCCAGGATTTGGAGATGGCCTCCGGGTACTCCGCGCCTGGGTAAGCCTCCGGTTTCTGCCCCGCTATCCCCATCTCCAGCACTATGGCTCAGTCTTCTCCTTCGCAAATAGGCAACGTCAACGAGGCCGAGGCCACCCGAGTTCGCATTCTCAGCGAGGCCCTGCCCTACATTCAGCAATTTCGGGGCCGCACGGTGGTGGTTAAGTACGGCGGCGCGGCCATGAAAGATGGCAGCCTCAAGGCCGACGTGATCCGCGACATTGTGTTTATGGCCTGCGTGGGCATTCGTCCGGTGGTGGTGCACGGCGGCGGCCCTGAAATCAACATTTGGCTGGGCAAGCTGGGCATTGAGCCGCAGTTCAAAGACGGCCTGCGGGTGACCGATGCCCCCACCATGGACGTGGTGGAGATGGTGCTGGTGGGTCGGGTCAACAAAGAGCTGGTGTCGCTGATCAACCAGGCGGGCGGCAAGGCCGTAGGCCTCTGCGGCGTGGACGGCAACCTGATTACCGCGCGCCCTCAGGGGGCCGAGGGAGTAGGGTTTGTGGGCGAGGTCAGCGGCATCGACTCGGGGCTGCTGAAGTCGCTGGTCGAGGCGGGCTACATTCCCATTGTGTCGAGCGTGGCCAGTGACGAAACGGGTCAGGCCTACAACATCAACGCCGACACGGTTGCTGGCGAAATTGCCGCCGCCCTGGGGGCCGAAAAGCTGATTTTACTCACCGATACCAAGGGCATTTTAGAAGACTACAAAGACCCATCGACCCTGCTGCCCAAGCTCGATATTCAGCAGGCCCGCCAGCTGATCGAAAGCGGTGTGGTGGCCGGAGGCATGATTCCCAAGGTGAACTGCTGCGTGCGATCGCTGGCCCAGGGGGTCGGTGCTGCCCACATTCTCGATGGCCGCATTCCCCACGCCCTGCTGCTGGAGATTTTTAGCGACCTGGGCATTGGCTCCATGATCGTAGCCTCTGAGTTTCGCAGCTAAGGCCGCCATTGCCCCAGGTTTTTTGCCGGGGATGGCGTGGGGGTAAACGGCGATTGCCCTGGCCCCGGCAAGCAGACCTTAACTGAATGTCACTGAATTATGGCTGATGGGCAATGCCCACCCTCCGACGGAAACAAGCTTTTGGCGATCGCCAAAAGCTTGTTTCCGTGACATTTGACCTTAACCACAGCTAAGAATCAGAGGGCCAGTTGAAGCCACGGGTGCGCAGAATGTGACGACCCCGCTGGCGAGCCAGCTTTTGCAGGTCGATGCTGCGATCGGTTTCGTCGACAATTTCGCCGGTCAGCACCTCCAGCACATCCTCAAGGGTGACCACTCCCGACACGCCGCCGTACTCATCCACCACCACGGCCAGGTGCTCGCGGGCGGTCTGAAAGTCTTGCAGCAGCTTGTCGGCCCGCTCGGTTTCAGCCACAAAGCGCACCGGACGAGCCACCTGAGCGAGCCGCTGGTGGCCCTGACCGCGTATCAGGGCAGTAAGCACCTCGTTTTTGAGCACCAGGCCCACGGTGCGATCGATGTCGTTGTCGCTGATCAAAATTCGGCTGTGCTGCGAGTTGAGAATTTGGGCCTCGGCCTCGGCAATGGTCAGGTCGCCAGACAGGTGGGTGACTGCCACGCGCGGCGTCATGATATCCACTGATTTCATGTCGTTGAGGCGAAATACCCGACGAATCATCTCGGCCTCGTCGGCTTCGATAATGCCCTCCTGGTGGCCGATGGTAGCCAGCAGCTTGATTTCGGCCTCATCGGTACTGGGACGATCGCCGTTGCCGACAAAGGGAGCAGTGGCTTGCTCCAGCAGCAGCACGATAGGAGTAAACAGCCAGGTGATCCACCGCACTGGGGTAGCCACGGTCAGAGCGATGGGAATGGCGTAGCGTTCGCCCAAAATTTTGGGAAAGATTTCGCCAAATAGAATGACCAGCAGAGTTAGTACGCCAGTAAATATCCCTAACAGAGCATCGTTAAAAACCGTGGCGGCAATTCCCCCGATTAAAACGCTGCCCATAATGTTGAACAGGTTGTTGAGGATCACGATGGTAGCAATGGGCCGATTGATTTTTTGACGAATGGCCAGAAGCGTGATAGCGGCAGGTTTTTTGGACTCGGCTAGCTGCTGGGCTTTAAGCGTGGGCACCGACAACAACGCCGCCTCGCTGCAGGAGCACAGGGCAGAACCGATAAGCATAATCAAAATGGCGATCGCAAGATTCAGCATGGGAGGGTTGGGGGCGAACGAAATCTGTAGGAAGGACGCTGTTATGATTCATCTACTATGATCCATTAGCGAGACCAATCACCATCTCATTACCCTGGTTTAGTGTGGCCCTGGCACCGTACCGCAGGCCAAAGCTGGACCAAGCCGCTAAGAAATCATCCTGGCCCTGATCGTCCGCCTGAAGACACCCAATGAGCGACACTATTCTTAATGTTCAGCACCTCACGGTTCACTTTGAGGTCGACAACCAGCAGATTCAGGCCGTCAACGACATCTCGTTTCAGGTGAAACGGGGGCAAACCCTCGGCATTGTTGGTGAGTCGGGCTCGGGCAAGTCGGTGACCTCGCTGGCGGTGATGGGGCTGGTGCCCAGTCCGCCGGGCAAAGTGGTCAACGGCGAAATTTGGTTTAACAATGGCAAGGGTGACCCCGTCGATCTGTGCCGCCTGAGCGAAACGCAGCTTCAGCGCTATCGGGGTGGTCAAGTTTCCATGATTTTTCAGGAGCCGATGAGCTCGCTGAACCCGGTCTACACGATTGGCTTTCAGATGGTGGAGGCGATTCGCCAGCACCAGGAGATTTCCAAAGAAGAGGCCCGTCAGCAGGCGATCGCGCGGCTGCAAGAGGTGCAGCTGCTGCCCGCCGACAGCGACCTGACGGCTACCGTTAAAGCCGAAAAGCCCCGCTTCGATGACCACTCTCTTAAAGAAGAAGTCGAGCGTCGGCAGCAGACCATTCTCGATCGCTACCCCCACGAGCTATCCGGGGGCCAGATTCAGCGGGTGATGATCGCTATGGCGATCTCCTGCAACCCCGACCTGTTGATTGCCGACGAGCCAACCACGGCGCTGGATGTCACCGTGCAGGCCACCATTCTCGACCTGCTGCGCGAGCTGCGCGATCGCCGGGGCATGTCGCTCATTTTCATCACCCACGACCTGGGCATTATTGCCGAGATCGCTGATCAGGTGGCGGTCATGTACCAGGGCCAGATTGTTGAGTCGGGGCCGGTGTGGGAGATTTTTGCCCAGCCCCAGCACCCCTACACCAAAGGGCTCTTGGCCTGCCGCCCCCAGCCCGATCGGCGGCCGCGCC
>PYGV01000074.1 GCA_003022385.1 filamentous cyanobacterium CCP3
GTCGTAGCGCTGGGCCGGGGTCGGGTTCACCCAGCCGGGGGGTTGCACGTGGGCTTGCAGGTCCTGGTTGTAGCGGTTGAGCGGCTCTAGGGCGGGCTCGAGCTTGAGAGAATGGGCAGTCATGGTTGGGTTGAGGAAAAGTGTGGCGGTCCGGTTTGCTGTAGTGTAAGCCTAACTATGGCGGGCGATCGCAGGGATTACCACTGCCTCAACCCTAAAACCTGCACCTGAGAATACCCTGAGCGTGAGTTGAGGCGTTTTGGTCCCTGGAGACGATTATCAGTGCGATATCAGTGCGATCGCCAGCCTTTGCCGCGGCCTCAGTCGCTGCCGCCCAGCCTGACGGCAACGGGCCGACTTGACTTAAACTCGCTGGCAAACAGCATCACGGCGGCAGTCATGGGTACGCCACCAGGTTTTTGCTGCGATTTCTACCATTGGCCCACTTTGCTTGAGTTCTGCTTTCAGCGTGGTTACTGCGACCACGTCAAAACAAATTGGTAAAATTGTCGCCGCGCAGGCCGTCAAACGCATCTACCCTGGGCTAGTCATTGCTAGACTCAGCGGCGCTACCGACATCGGCGATCGCGCAGGTATAGCCGTAGCTTTCATAAACCATATGCAAAGCATGGTGCTCTACACCAGCACTTTGGCTTCGTATTCGGGCAGATCGATCGTTAAAACGCCGTCGTCAACCTCAACGTCGTAGTCGTTGATCCATTCGTGCCAGGTGCCGCTGCGGGGGAAGTCAGGCACGTTATAGTCAGCCAGGTAATTCTCCGAGAAATTGACCACAACGGCGATCGTAGAGCCTTCGTCGTTCCAGCGAACGTAGGCCAGCACCTTGCTGTCAGGATCTTCGAAGAAAAACTCGACGTTTTCCGTGCGCAGGGCGTGGTTCTCTTTGCGCAGGTTAATCAGTCCTTTGTAGTGCTCAAATAGGTCGCGGTTGCGATCGTTCTCTAGCAGAGTCCAGTCAATTTTGTTTGCTTCTAGGGACTTTGGTTTATAAGCCCCAAACTCTTCACCCATCCAGACCAAAGGCACACCCATCGATGTCATGACCAGCACCGCGCCCAGTTTGGCTCGCTTAAAGGCCTCGTCATCAAAAATTTCGTGGTTGCCCAACTGCACCATCAGATGATCGTGGTCGTGGTTGCTGAGATAGGTAATAGCATTAACTGCACCCATGTAGCCCGATCGCTTGGCATCCACCAAATCTTTGACGGTCTCTATATCGGTTTCTTCTCCCCACAGCATGGGTACAAGGTTGTGCAAAAAACCGTCGCGCCAGCAGCCGTCGAGGGGGCCGTCGAGATTAGTTGCCTCAGGAGATTCTGGAATCAGTTCGCCAATGTTGTAGAACGGTTTGGGCTGGGCATCCTGAGCGTTCTGGCTCGCGATTTCCTTGAGAAAATCAAAGTGACCCATCTGGCTGACGGCATCGAAGCGATAGCCATCAATGTGGTACTCCGAAATCCAGAAGCGAACTACCTCTTTAACAAATTCTTGGGCGGGGCACAGGCCGAGGTGCTCGTCGTAGTGATCGTAGTCAAACTCTGGACCCCAGTTATGCTCGGGGTCTTTGGGTTCGCGACGGTACCAGTAGGTGTAATCAATCTTGGTGAGTGGAGCCTCAGAGCCAGAGTGATTGAGAATAATGTCTAAAATGACCCGAATGCCCCTGGCATGGCACTCATCGACGAGATGCTTCAAGTCTTTAGAACTGCCGTAGCTAGTCTCTACAGAAAAATAGTGGTGGGTGTTATAGCCCCATCCCTGGTCGCCTGGAGACTCTTGAATGGGCATCAGCTCGATGGCGTTAATGCCCAATTCGCAGAGGTAGTCAAGCTTTTCGGTGACGTACTGAAGTTTTCCGCGAGGATAGGGATCGTCTTCGCCACCCGAAAAGTCGCCAACTAAAATTTCATAGATAACTAGCTCTTCGTTCTGGGGCAGATTCTTGTCGTCATGATTCCAAACGTAGTCATCGATAATGGGTTCGCCGTCTTTAATATAGATAACCGTGTTCTGGTGACTGTCTTCTATATGCTTGGCCTTAGGATCGATAACCTCAACCCACTCGTCGGGTTCCAAAAAGAAGCTTTTGGACTGCACCTTAAATTTGTACTCGTAGCGGCCATCCTCTAGCTCTACAGAGGTACGAAAATAGCCGTCCTCACCCTTTTCCAGCGCGATATCTTGCCAGTCAGAAAAAGAGCCAAATAAAATAGCGCCTTCGTTATAGGGCGCAAATAGCTTGAACTCGATTGAGCTGGCCATGGATCGTACCTTCTCATTTTTACTCAATTTTTCTTAATATGATGTTGAAAACTTTTTTCCTCACCTACCTTTAGACAGAAAAAGGGGCTGAGACTCTGCATGGTAGTCCCTATGATGACGAATTTAGTGAAAAATCCCCCCTCGCCCATTGCTGAGAGGCGATCAGCCCAAATTTTTAGCGGCGAGAGATAAGTAAATCTGGGCTCCAGCAAATGTTCGCTGGATTAGGACAGACTCAACGTAGGGGTCATTGCAGTGCAATACCCCTAACAGAGAGCTATCAGTAGCGATCGCGCCCACCCACAGCCGTTCCTTCGCGCTCGTTAGCGCTCACTGAGTCAGCGGCTACAAAGCCAAAATAGGCGGCTATCAATGCCGTCAGGGCGTGGAGCCAGATGGCGTTGCCGAAGATAGGAATCAAACCACAGGTGGTCTGTAGAACCGGGAAAAAGCCCATGACGGCCAGCAGGCCGTAAAAGATGGCCAGCCCTCTACTGTAGTTGCGCGAACCCAAAGAGCTGCGGTAAGACAGCACTCCCCAAAAACCGACGGCCAAATGCACGATATTGTGTAAAACGTTAATAGGAAAGATGCCCAAGAGATAACCGTAGCCAAAATTCTATAGCCAGATCAGGCGCAGCAGTGGGCAGGGCGAAAAAACCTGGGTTAAAGCCAAGAATGTCAACTAGCAGATAGACAACGCCGCTAACAAGCTCAAAAATCAGATCGCTTGCTGGTGCTCATTAATTGGGTGTGGTCCTGACCTAGGACGGCGGGGTCACGAGCGGTGGGCTGCTGAAATAGTGAAGTAGGCGGCAGTTTGCACCACGGCCAGGTTGAGAAATGCCGCGATCGCCGCTGCGCCAGTTATTGGCTCTTTCTAACCGACGATTGATTTATCGCTGGCGCTTATTTGTCTCACTTGCCAGAGGATGACCGCCATTCAGCTTCCTAACAGGCCTATTTGAATCAAATAGCTGAGGAAGAACCATGACCCGACCCGCCTTCACGACGAGCAGAGCCTGGCCGATGCCGCCGAAGACCTGGGTAACCAGGCGCTACAGCAGGGCCTCATCCACAGCTTTGTGGTGCGCCACTTTGCCGACAGCCGCCAGTTTTACATCCCCAACGAAAACCACGACCCCCTCACCCCAGAGGAAGCCTACATGCAGTTCAAAGCCTGGATAGAACAAGCTGATTGAACTCCAGGCAATTTCCTGAATACGATGCTCGCTTTGCAAAACTAGGGCAGGAGCGCCAAGATTAAGGGGCAGCGACTCACTGCGATCGCTGCCCTTCTTCGCGGGCTGTTCTTCGCAATTGGTTATGGCCTCCTCTTCCCACATCATCATCATTGGCAGCGGCATTGGCGGCCTGTGCTGCGGGGCGCTGCTGGCCCGCTACGGCCACCGCGTCACCGTCTGCGAAAGTCACACCATTGCTGGCGGGGCCGCCCATGGCTTTGAGCGCGGCGGCTACACCTTCGACTCTGGCCCGTCCCTTTACTCGGGCATGTCCTACCGGGGCTCGACCAATCCGCTGCGCCACGTGCTCGATGCCATCGGCGAGGGCGACAGCATCACCTGGGCCACCTACGACACCTGGGGCGTGCGCATTCCCGAAGGCGACTTTGACACCACCGTCGGTAACGACCAGTTTGCCGAGGTCTTGCGAACCCTGCGCGGCGATGCCGCCGTAGAAGACTGGCGACGACTGCAAAACGCCATGGAGCCCCTGGGCAAAGCCGCCACCGCCCTGCCCCCCGCAGCCCTGCGGTTAGACTGGGGTGCCCTACAAACCGTCGCCCCCTACGGCTGGGATCTGCTGCGCAATGCTCCCGCCCTCACCCAATCGAGCCAGCCCTTCAGCACCGTGCTCGATCGCACCACCCAGGACCCCTTCATTCGCCACTGGATGAACCTGCTGTGCTTTTTGCTGTCGGGTCTGCCCGCCAAGGGCACCAGCACCGCCGAAATGGCCTTTATGTTCGCCGAGTGGTACCGCCCCGGCGTGACGCTCGACTACCCCATCGGCGGCAGCGCGGCTTTGGTCAACGCCCTGGTGCGCGGCCTGGAGAAATATGGCGGCACCCTGCGGCTGGGGGCACATGTCGATCAAATTTTGGTAGAAAGTGGACGGGCTGCTGGGGTGGCGCTGCGATCGGGCGAAACCCTCAAGGCCGACACGGTCATCTCCAACGCCTCAATTTGGGACACGCTAAAGCTGGTGCCCGACGGCGCACTGCCCAAAGCCTTCGTAGAAGAACGCCAGGCCACCCCCGAGTGCCCCAGCTTTTTGCATCTGCACCTGGGCATCGACGGTGCAGACTTGCCAGAAAATCTGGCCTGCCACTACATCACCATCGAAGACTGGGAGCGGGGCATTGACGCGCCCCAAAACCTGATTGTGATGTCGATTCCCACGGTGCTCGATCCGTCCCTGGCTCCACTGGGCAAGCACACCATCCACGTTTACACCCCGGCCACCGAACCCTACGAGCTGTGGCAGGGGTTAGATCGCCGCAGTGATGAATACGCAGCACTGAAGCAAGAACGGGCCGAACCCCTCTGGCGCGCCCTGGAGCGCATCATCCCCGATGTGCGTCAACGCGTGGAGGTGGAGCTGGTGGGCACGCCCCTTACCCACGAGCGCTTTTTGCGCTGCCACCGGGGCAGCTACGGCCCGGCCATTTCGGCCCAGGATGGCATGTTTCCTGGGTCAAAGACGCCGCTGGAGGGGCTGCTCTGCGTAGGCGGTTCGACCTTCCCCGGCATTGGCTTGCCCGCCGTGGCGGCCTGCGGGCTGATTACCGCGAATACCCTGTCCTCCGTCAGTCAGCAGCGCCAGATGCTGAGGGCAACACTTGGATAGCTTTGGACAGCTAGTGATCTTCTCTGGGACTTTAAGAATAATTGAATAATCTTTAAAGTTGTTGAAGATCTTCTTGTGACTTAATTCCTAACTTTTCCTTTAGCTCTAGCAAGTTAGCTGTAAATTTGTTGAGGTTGTCTGAAACTGTTGCCACATCGCCTGAAACTGTTGCCACACCTCCTGAAATCATCATGGCCGCAGTGCTGGCTGCTATAAGTCGCTTGATACGTGTACCAATCCGCCTTTCATCCTGTTTACTAGGCGTCTTCAAATCAGACTCCAAGTCATCGATCTCTATCAAAACATCCTCTTTTTGCTCTGGAGGAAAAGCTTGAGCCGCTTCGCGCAGCGCTACTATTAAGCAAGTGATTTCATCACTATTTTGATTTATGTAAGCAGTCATAGAACCGTAATTTTTGCCAGCAACGTTGCCCGTGGAACCATAAAAATTTTGAGTGGTCGAGTGATCGCCGGATGCCATCGCCAATTTCTCCAGTGCTACATCTAAAGAACGTTCCAACGCTCTAATTTCGCCTTGAGACTCGCTAAGCCTTTTTTGATAAAAACTCTTTATCTGCGCTTCAACCTCAGCCCTCAAACTTTTTAGAGCGTCCCCAGTCGTTTCAGTTTCAATCCTTAGGCCAATTACATAAGTTCCTCTATTTTCACCAACTGACTGCATTGAAATACTAGAGTTTGAATGTGCCTTTCTTATTTCTTGAAGAGATGTGAAAAATGCTTGCCAATCAATACCTTTTGCGAAAGTAATATCAATAGTGTCGAGAGCGGTTAAGCGAACCTTGATCCACTGTTCAAATTCTTCTGATTCGAATAATGCATTCTCATCAACTGGAAGACGATTTAGGAATTGGTTGTTTTCGAGGCTGTATTGCCGAAAAATATACTTACACTCTACTTTTTCAATCTTGGTCGAGATGCCAATTTGCCAGTCTTCGATACAAGCTCCAGTAAGATCGATCCCTGCTAAATTTGCTCCTAATATCTGAGCTGCTCGCAAATTTGCCTTTTGAAAGTTTGCACGGCTTAAATCGGCGTCGCGTAAATTAGCATCGCGTAAATCTGATTCAAAAAAATCAGCCCCAACTAAATCTGCGTTACGAAGGTCTGCCCCTGCAAGATCTGCTTTTATCAAGCTTGATTCTTTCAGCTTAGAACCTCGAAGATCTGCGTTTCTTAAAATAGCATTACTAAGATTGGATTTACTCAAATTTACTGCGAAGAAGTCAATTCCTTCGAGATCAAAGCCATGCAAATCTGCTGCTTCTAGCTCTGGGGAGAACATTGGATTATCCTCTCTCCACTGATTCCAAGCTAGAACGCCCTCAGATAAGATTTGAAGAGGTGTATTTTGAGGTATTGAGGTGTATTCAGTAGAAGGATAACGGGGCGCAGGAGAATCTACCCAAATGTCAGATCCTAGGATCTCTTGCAAAACATTGACTAATTCATCCAATCCAGGCCCAACTACACTTTCAGCCCATGTCAACAGAGAATATGTACGATCTCCCTGAGGCGCACTTGCAGAAGGAATTACCCCTGCAGGAGGTTGAATAGCAAAGACAAGTTGTTCAAATTGTGGATTTGGCAAGCTAGAGACAATTTTGACGAGCTTGAGGCGATCCTCCATATTCTCAATTTTCAACTTTCACCACCCACCTATCTCATACATAACAGAGCATAGCTTCAACTAACCAGAATTTAACTTGTGATTGTCTTGGCAGGTATTTTTGCTAAAGCTTGTAGCCATTACGATAGCCCAGTCGCTGGCAAAAGCGCAAATGAGACTAAAGGCAATCGCTATCCAGCTCAGTATTCAGATTCCTAAAGCTTTCCCGCCCGTCTACAGACAATTAATCCTTACCAATCTGCACCGGGATATTGCTCGGGAGCCTTGCCGTGGGACTCAATAATTTTGCCAGAGGCTTTGGCGGACTTGCCTCTGGCCTGCTTAGTCTTTTTCACCTTAGCGTTCTGAAAGCCCTTGGGGGGTTCAGGCTCGGCCTCAGGCTCTACGGCCTCTAATACCACCGAAAACTGCCAGTTATCGCCAAAGTCGTAGAGGTACTCCATGGCGTCGCCGACGGACAGGGGCAGGTCGCCGATTTTGACCTCGGTGGTATATAGGTCGGCGCTGGAGAAGGGATGCAAGGCCTTGACAGTCAGGCCCGTGGGGGTTTTGTAGGTAAACATATCCAGGTGGTCGTCGTCGAAATCGACCGACGCGCGAATCAGGTCGCTGAGGTCGGCCAGGGTGGCCTCTCCGTCGATTGCAATCCGCCGCCAAACCTCGTTTGGTCTATTCAGCAGCGTGACCTTAAACACATGCCGTCCGGGGTGAAACTCGACCGTGGGCAACACCAGACACCGTTGCCACTCGGGGAAGTAAGGCTTGAGCAGCGGCTGGAAGTCCCCCAGGGGCAGGGCGGGGTCGAGGATACCGGGCCAGTTAGACGCCACCACCTCCGTTGCCGCATCAAAGGCCGCCATCAGCGCCTTGCCCCAGGGCTGGACGGCAATTTTCTTGAACCGCCAGCCTTTTTTGGGGTCGGGCTGGCCAGGGGTAATGGCAATGAAGCCAAACATCTCCAGCAGGGCCAGGTTGTAAAAGTTGGGATAGTAGGCTAACCGATCCTGGGCGGCATAGTCGGCGAAGGTGGCGTTGGCCTTTTTGGTCAAAAAGGGCCAGGCCTGCAGGCAGCGATCGCCCATCATCATGTGCCCAGAGCGTTCTTCGCCCAGCATTTCGGGGTGGCTGCGCAAAAACCAGACCTCCAGCAGCGACAGGTACTGCTCAGTGGGGTTGAGTTGCCGCCATGCTTCGCAGATTGCCGGGTTCTGCACCAGCTTGGCCTTGCTGCCCTCGCTGACGACCTGGGCCAGGCCCGTGGCCCGCAATAGCAGGTACAGCCCGTGGACATTGGGGTATGACTTTTGCACCGGGCGCTGCATCGCGATCGCGATCGGCTGGCTCAACCGCTGATTGATATCCGCCGCTACCTTGGCAGGCATGTGCTGAAGCTTGCCGCTCAGAGGTACGCCCCCGGCGATCGCATCCAGGGCAATCTCCAGGTCTTGCAGAATGGTGCCGGGGGTCGTAGCGGTGATGGTTTGGTTCTGGAAGGTGGCCTGGTCAGTGGGAGAGAGGGCGATCGCCTCATCCCAGTTCAATCGTTGCAGCTCCTCCCGCAGCTCCGCCGCATCTGCGACCCCTTCTTCATCGTCGTCTAACTCAGCCAACAACTGCTCAGCAGCATCGGGGTCCATCTTCATGAGACCGCTAAAAAACTGCGTCACCAGCTGCATGGGGTTGACCATTTCCCCCTCGGCGGGGAGCGCAATGCCCAACTCCTTAAAGGCCCGCTGCATGTCGGCGGGCGGAGTGGTCATCTCGAAGGATTCTGTCAGTAATTCTGCCGGGAGCATCGGCACTGTAGGCGGCAGCGGTGGACTAGCTGGCAAATTGCGGTTGTACTCTTCGCGAAAGGTATCTAATCCCTCCTGGGTGGTCATATCGAAGCCCGCTGCCATGCCCTGGGTGAGAAAGCTTTTGGCGATGCCGCCCCGATTGGGGTCAAACATCCATTTCGGAAACTGGGTTTCGATCGATCGCAGGTACTTAGCGATCGCCTTAGCGCTGCGAAACTTATAAACCTCATCAAGAAACGTCCAGAACGCCACCAGTTCATCAATCGCCCCGTCGGTATCGCTCGGTTCAAGCAGCGTCAGCTTGCGGGGCAGGGTGTACTCCATCACCTCCTGCACGTTGGCCTTGGTCATCTTTGGCAACGTGTAGCCGCCGTAGACGTAGGCCATTTCAATAAAGGTGCCAACCCAGTTGCCTCCTTCGGGGTTGCGCTGGATGTGGGCCTTGCCAGTCTTAGAATTGGCAAACGCCTCCAGCGCCCCGTAGATATAGCCTTCTAGCAGCGGCTCGGCATCGTCGTAGTCGAGATTGTCTAGCTGACGAATGTTGAAGGCCATGACCCATAGCTCCTGACAGCTCAACAGGGGGATAACTGCCTACAGGCTACCGTGAGGATCTAATTTCTCTAAAGGAATGTTTACAAGTTCTTTACGCTTAGGATAGCGAATCAAATAGTGTGGAATAGCCGTCCCGGCTGTCCACAGTCAGGCAAGATGCCTAACCCACAAAAATTGCACCTTAAAAAATCCACGTTCCTTAGAGATCTGCGGGTTAGTGGTGTACCAGGTAGACAGGTTTTCTCCCTTCAGGAGACACTCCGTGAACGACTTCGCTCAACCTTCAGTGAACGAGGACTGAGCGCAGTCGAAGTCCGATCAGGAGGTACCTTATTTTCTGGCGAGTCCCTTACTTTTGCATCGGATCGCGCCAGAAGGTGAGGTTCTCGCCAATCGGCTGCAGGGTGGTACCGGGGTAGTAGAACTGCAGAATGCGCGGGTAGCTCCAGCCCAGGCTGCCCAGGCGGTACGACCCGGTTTGACTCATGCCCACGCCGTGGCCCCAGCCGCCGCCCACAAAGGCGTAGCCCGCAAGTTGAGAACTGGCTGCCGGGGGCGACCCCTCAGGTACCGGAGCCGTGCCTACAGCAGCTGGGGTTTGGTACATCGGCTCTACGTAGAACAGCAGGCTGCGGGGAGCAGTCAGCACCCGCACAATTTCGTCTTTTTTGAGCTGCACCACGCCTAGGTCAGTTTCGATGTCGATCGCCTGCACCCGGCCCGAATTGGCCCGCTCCGTAACCCGCACCGATTTCACCTGGCTCAGCCCAGCCATGGGGTGCTGTCGCCGCCCCAGGTAGCCTTTGAGATCCTGGGTGATTTCGGCCAGGGTGCTTTCATTGCGCCAGCGAAACAGCCGCCAGGTATCTTCGTTAAAGCCTTTGTCGATCGCCATGAATCGGCGAATACTTTCTTCAGAGTTGAGCGGGTACTGGTTGATATTCCACAGGCCGTAGACCGAATCGACCACCGGGCGCAGGTAGGGGCGATCGGGGCCATCCCACACATCGCTAAAGGCCGCAGTCACCCCGCCCGTAGTGGACGAGTACAGGGCATCGACCAGCTCGTTTTCGTAGGTGAGCACCTGGCCCTGGGTGGCCTGAATGGCCTGGTCGGCGACGGGTGCGGTGCCGGTGAGGCCCCGGTACACCTGGCACTGGGTGTCGGCGCAGAGCTGGTAGTCGTCGATCGCAAACCGACGCAGGTTGCGCAGCGCATAGGTGCGGGCCAGCACCGTCTGGGCCTGAATGGCGGGCACCGGGGCGCTGGGGCCAATTTCGTGGGGCACCACGCCACGCAGGTAGGTTTCGATCGGCACGCTGTTGACCAGGGTATAAGTGCCGTAGGTGTTGGGCTGTACCCGCAGGGTGCCACCGTAGACGCGGGTAACGGGTGTTTCCCCCGTTTGAATGACCCGCACCCGCCCGCCGCTGGCGCGAATGTCGAGGGTATCGCGCTGGTAGCGGTAGCCGTTGGCTTCAAAGTAGGCCTTGGGCACCTGGCCCAGCACCTCGCTGTCGAGAAAGACTTCGGTAAAGCCCTGAGCCTGGAGGTTTTGTACCAGCAGACGCCGCACCAGGGGGCTGTTGTAAGTTTCGCGGTTGGCCCACACTTCCCAGCTGCCGGGCTGCGCAATTTCGGGCTCAATGCCGCGCTGTCGCCACTGTTCGGCGCTGTACTCGGCGGTTTCAAAGCTGCGGTGGTTGCTGAGCACGACCCGCTCGCCCAGGGTGGCCTCGGGCAGGGGCTCGGGGGCTAGCCCTAGGACGACCCGGTTGGTGGTGACGGTTTGGGGCTGGCCCTGGGTGGCAAAGCTGAGGGTAAGCTGTTCGCCGGGCAGGGCTTCGAGGGTGATGCGGTCTTGCAGGCTTTCGCCAAAGCGCTGCACAATGCCGACCTGAATGACCGGGTTTTGGGCGGCGGAGGCGGGGGCTGCTATGGCCGTGGTGAAGGCGATCGCAGCTCCCCCCACGGCCCCCAGCCACCGCCGCGATCGCCGATTGCCCAGGAGCCAAAACTGAAGTCGGGGTAGGGAGAGCGTAGCCATAGTGCGCTAACAATGTAGGGTGCCGCCCGCCGATTGTGCAGTCGGGCCAAAGAGATTCTAGCGGCTTCGGCCCGTTGGGTGTGGGAGAAACCTTGTCGAGTCTATGCCCGGTGGGTAATTTCTATGCAATACCGTTGCAGTAAAACGGCTGGTGCTTGGCAAGGCTGCGCCTCAGCCCTGAAGGGTGATTACGAAAATATACCGAGGTTACAGCGTTCACGCTGTTAAAGTTCCGTATAACCAGGCATGTGCTGGGCAAAGTATTAAGGAAATATGTATATCAGCATAGAAAACAGGGTCTACCACTTGCTACGAAACCCTTATTCTTTTCAAACCAATGCTGTTTTATTTTGTTCCTGCTAGTTTCGTCTTTGTCTTTTGCTCAAATGTTCTGTTAGCCAAGTGCTCAAACCCCAAGGATTTTGAGAGCTGGTTTTTTGTTCTCCTGGTATCTCTGATTTGGCCTATCTGCCTGCCCTCTATGCTTAGAAAGCAGTATTCTAATTGGCGAAAGCTTTCAGGAGCGGCGTCTTACAAAATTAAGTCTTCAGCTAGGCACGGTCGTGTAATGGTACATCCTCTCGCGCCCTAGGTGACTCCCTTTGCATCTACCCAAAGACCTCCCAAGCTTAAACGACTTGGGAGGTCTTTTCTTAAGATATTGCTGTATTAAGCAGCTAGAAGATTGAGAACAATTGCCCAGAGATCGTTGGGTTTGCTTCGTCAACATAACCTACAGGAGATCTGCGATCGCACCCATTAGCCATTCACCACAAAACTCTGCTTACTGCACGGCCTCTTGAATCTGACGCTCCATCTCGGGGGTTATGTCGGTCGAGCGAGGGGGAAGCGCCTCACCACCCCGTTGGCCATTCTGATCAATGTCGTCTAGCAGCCGCTTCATAATTGCTATTTCGCGCACCTGCGCCTCGATGATCTCATCTGCCAGTTCGCGAACTCGGGGGTCGCTAATGCTGGCCTTTCGCGAGCTGTTAATGGCGATCGAGTGGTGGGGAATCATCGACTTCATGAAGGTGACATCTTCGACCACCGCCTGGGCTCTATTCACAGAGAACAAAACCAAACCGAGGGCGGTAGCCACGCCGACAACGGCGATCTTGGTGCCTTTTCCCTTGTACATCGACCACATAAAGGCAAGCATTATCACCGTCATGACGCATCCCATTAGCAGGGAGGCGACCAGCCGATTCACGCTAAACATGGCGTGGTCGAGTGAGTAGATGAGCTGGTACATCAAGAAGAACATGATGAAGGTCGAGGTCGCGATCATCCCCGCGAATCGACCCCAGCCCATGCCTGACATCTGCTTCTGGTGTTCCATATCACTTTCTCCATCGGAGCTCCACTCTTGCAGAATAGTGGTTTGGTTCGGTGCTCCGCATCACCCCTGTGGCTAGCTTGTGTAGTGGGAGGCCAGGCGGGTTGGGTAGAACAGAGTGAACAAGCTCTGTTGAGTTCTGCTGACGTGCTATCCAACGTGCAGGAGATCTGCGATCGCCCTATAGCTTAAAAGAGTAGTAGAATTTGATCGAAGCCTGTAATGGTTTCTCTGTTTAATATAAACTGCTAACGAGAATAGGAATTTCAAACATGGCTTTAGATCAACTCGAAGCGTTTTTAAAGAAAATGCAGTCTGAACCTGCACTCAAAAATGAAGTGGTCGCAGCAACAACTGCAGATGATGTTGCGCGAATCGCCCTAAAACTGGGCTTTGAATTTTCAGGTGATGAATTGTTGAGAATGTCAGGAAAGAAGTTTGGCGGGGTTACGGTTAGAAAAACCGATCTACCTGGAGAGTATAATTAAACGCTTTTTGAATATCTGATTGTGTAAACATTAGGAAAAATAAAGTTTAACCTACCAGGAAGCAAACGGTAGGTTGGGTGGAACGAAGTGGAGCCCAACAATAAGAATTAGGCTTGTTGGGTTCTGCTGGCACGCCACCCCACCTACCAGAGATCTGCGATCGCGCTTACCTCAGCTGCCGCTGAAATCCACGATATCGGGTTCCCTGATAAGTCAGTGTGCCTGAGTCTCCCTCAACTAGCTGACCGTACTCTTTACCAGAAATACGAAACTCGTGGCGCTGACCACGTTCATCTTCGAAGGTACAGTAGTAATACGTTGATGTAGTTCTAACGCGATCGGGTGAACTGTGTCCACTGACTCGTGTTCGCTTCGTAACCACACGGGAGGCAACGGATAAAACGGGCTGCGTATTATTGTGTTGCCATTTCACTATTGCTCTAATCACGGCAAATACGATGGCACTAATTACGATGACGCCGATTATGCCAATGAAAATTGGAACAATTGCAAATAAATCCATAAGTTGAGAGTAATACCCTTTTGGGTTTATTGAGTTTCCTTCGTTAGCCCAACCTACGGGAGATCTGCGATCGCACTAGCTCAGAATTTTGTGTATCACGACAGGGCAAGTAGTGACAGGCTTTCATCTTCATAAAACAATTTAATCGCGTCAAAATCTCGACGCAATACATTTTCAACTTGCCGTGTTGAGCAGTTGCCAAGGCGAAGCCAAATAACTTTTGGTGGGTTGCCAAGTACCAGGCTTAGATCGTGCATGTCTGCATCTTTTGAAACAATCATCAGATCGTTGTCTTTGGCAAAATCCCAAACTATTGGATCAATCGTCGATTTCATGTCTACATCTCGTACATGAAGCGAGTTTGGGAAAAGATCGCTCAGGCGATTTGGCAACTTGGGCGATAGATTCTCATCAAAAAGTAGTCTCATGCCGAGAGAGGCGCGGTCATAAACCGACGCTCGCGATCGGCGGCATAGGCAATGCAGGCTTTTAGGTCTTCTCGCGTCAGGTCGGGGAAGTCATCGAGAATTTCGGCTTCGGTCATCTCGGAGGCCAGGTATTCAAGCACTTCATAGACGGTGATGCGTAAGCCGCGCACGCAAGGCTTGCCGCCGCGCTTGTTGGGTTCGATGGTGATGTAGTTCCGATAATCCATAGTTAATAGGATGGGTTAGCGATAGCGTAAACCATGTGGATATTGGGCTTCGTGCCTCAACCCGACCTACAAGAGATCTGCGATCGCACTAAAGATAGCTAGAATATATTATTAGTTGAAAAATCGTTTCGCCCAATTTTTCTATAAACCTCTGCCCTCTTTCTGCATCGACTAACTGTATTGGCAATTTTTGGTTAGTACTTGGATCTCGGTCTGTCTCATGAACAATTGCATTTCGTCGCTTAAACAAATTCCGCAACTCAGTTCTTACTTGATTCTTATCTCTTTCCATTGTATCTGCAATGACTTGCCACTTATGCTTTTGCAACCATACAAGTGATAATCCCTCTGAAAGCTTGTCTGGATCCATAAAACTTAAATGCCCTAACTTAGCGCGAATTATACCCTCAAAAAGAATTTCAGGTGGAGGTACAGTAGAGAAACCCAATACTACGTGATTGTCCAAAGAAATAGTTTCCGCTTGATATTTGGGCGTTGGTGGTCTTCTTCCAGTGTAAATCTCTACCATTTCGTGAACTATAATGTCATGAATAAGTTTATCTAAAGCACTAAGGCAATAGACAAAACTCATTCTTAGTAGATCACTATAGTCTCCCGGTAGCTTTAGCCCCAAAATGCAGTGTTCGTACAATGATAAAAGTTGCTTAGCATCCGCAAGACTGCTTCGAAAGCTTTCAATCATGATTTTTAACTGGTGAGACGCCGTACTTCATTAGCTAATTGATCAAATAGCTGACCAAATCTTTCCCGGTTTTGCTGCATTTGTTCAAGAACTGTACCTGTTTCTCCAATTTCTTTGTCTTTTAAGGCATATACTGGCACCCCAGCAGCTAAAGCCTTGGGTAAAACTCCCTGAAAATCCGATATTTCGGCTAGACACAAACCATTTTGTAGCAAGGCTTCGCCATAAGCTTCGTTTGATTTAACCATGCCAGATGGATTTAATGCGGGGATCAAATCATTGACCATCTTTTGCTTTATTTCCGTTATGTTGTCTCTGTAAGGTTTTGCCGCCTTGCCTTTTCTAACATTAAAACGTTGGATGATAGAACCGAGAAGCACAGGAGGATTTTCATCCATCGGATAAGATGAATCCGAAAACAAGGGGCCGCTTTGACGTAACCAAGCTGCCCATCGAGGCAAAATTGTACGAAGTGTTTCTAAAGCCATTATAGAAAAGGGGTCAGGGTTAGTCGGAATAATTAGATAATCCGAACTAAGTACCAAATTTTGGTTGATCGAGCTTAAACCCGGGTTCAAGTCAATTATCGTATAGCCGATCTCATACTTGTTTTCAACTTCACGGAGAAAAGCACTAAATGCTCCCGGCAAGTTTTCAAGTGTTGCGATAGCGTTATTTGAGGTTTGAGCAAAAGTTAGTGCAGCGTCAAATTCTGAAAGATTTTGATGTCCGGGAACAAGAAATAGACCAGGCCTCAAAGTTGGCTGGAAACATTCAATTGCACTAATTGGAGCTGGCTTACCTTTAAATGCCACTTCAACCCCATCCCTCAAATTTTGATGCTTTGTTTCTTCTTGAAGATAATAATTATCGAAATCTTCAATTAGAAGACTGGTTAAGTTACATTGAGGATCGGCATCAACCAATAGAACATTGTCAGCCTCTGCCAACTTCCAGCCAAGATTATATGCAGTAGTAGTTTTGCTAACACCACCTTTGTGGTTAAAAAATACTATTCGCTTACTCATTCTGCATCTCCTTGTCGATATAGAAATGATTTAGTGGATTCGAGACTTCACTTTAACTAAGAATAGAACTTTTGGAAGCATAATTCTGCATGCAAATCAGGAGGAGAATTGCCACCTACAACTTCTCTGGTGAGTGATTGGATTGGAAATTAAACTCATGCATACAGTTGGAAAAATTCAATTAAGTATAGTCACATTTAATGGACTAGGACTGATACCTAAGATTATCTTTACTCTCTAGCCTATTACGAAGGCTTCACTCTACGGTTGACGGCGATCGCTAGCAGCACTATCATCATCCATTAAGCCGTTCAGCAGAGCGGTGGTTACGCAGAACTCGAAAATCTTGGCGCTGTCTGAAGGTGTTCCAGCACCAACAGACAGCTAACCTCCGCAAATCTATCAGGCAGATTGCGAGGCTAAGGTCATGGTACCCTAGCCCCCTCAGTTTGCACTTGCACTGCGGATGCTAGGGTTTTCGCGTTCTGTCTTCCTCAACCACACATGGAGACAGAACCGATGTTTGACTATCTCGAACCCGATGCCAACGACGATCAAGGGGCCGAGTCCCTACCGCTGCCGCCATCCGGAGCGATCAACAAAGGCACCCGATCCCCAAACCCCGAAAAAGTGCGCCACATGCTCTACGGCAGCCTCGCCGGGATCGATCGCACCATCAAAATCCTCCACGCCCTCGGCTACACCGACCCCAACGACTGGAGCGACCCCATCCCCGTGCCGCCCACCAGCGGCATCCCTGGCCCAGCCACCCCAGCAGGCACCACGCCAGCATCGAGCAACGTCGTTGGCGCAGCCTCCCCAGAGGGGACACTGTGGATGGCGATCGCCACCAAAACTGTGCTAATTGAGTGACGCCCCCACCTCCGACGGCCTACCTATGGCTGTTCGGGGCGGCAATATTCTCTTTGATTGCACCGGGTTGTAGGGGCATTGCACCGCAACGCCCCCACCCAATCCCTGTTTTGAATCGGGGCTTCTCACTGCGGATTGCGTGTAACAACTCAAGGCCGCAGTCAAAAGTAGGGTGGGCATTGCCCACCACCTTACTCATTTACCCACCACCAAACCCTCCCCATCAAATCTCCGATGGGAGCGAGAGGTGGAAGGTGGGCGGTGCCCACCCTACAGGTCTTATCGCCCCCGCAATGAAGCGTATTGACCTCGCTGTGAAGCATATCGACCCCGCGATCAAACGTATCGACCCCGCGATCCGCTTTACTGGCACAGCTGTATAAAGAAGTGGCACAGCTGTAAAGCATATCGACCCCGCGATCTAAAAGATCGACCCCGCGACCCGCTTTACTGGCATAGCTGTATAAAGAAGTGGCACAGCTGTGTAGCGTTATCTTGCTGCACAGCTGCATAACCTGCCCTGGGGCTGTCTACTGGCTCTGGTTATCCTTGCGTTTGTGGAGCCGGGTCAGCGAAATTCTGGCCGATTCGGCCACCTGATACTGAGAGTCTTTCTCCAAAAATCGCAGGGCCGGTTCGGTTTTGGGGGTGGGCAAATGGCCCAGGGCCTCCGCCAGCCGCTGGCGCACCAGCCAGTCTTCTGACTGGGCAAACTTGAGAATTTCGTCCACCGCCTCCAGGTCGCCAATTTCGCCGACGGCTGCGATCGCCGCCTGCTGCATCACTGTCTCGTCACTCTGCAAAGCCTCCATCAGCACATCATGGGCACGCGGGTCTTTCAGGTTCCCCAACGAAACCGCCGCGCTGAAGCGCACCAGCCAGTCGCTATCTTCGTAAAACGCTCGCACCAGAGGCCCAAACGCGCGCTGGTCTTCTAAATAGCCCAGCGCCCCCGCCGCATCGGCCCGAATGCCGTAATCAGGGTCGGTAGTGAGCAAGTTAACCAAAATATCAAACGATTCTTCATCGGGCTTGATCCCCAGGGCAAACACCGCCATCGAGCGAATTTGCAGATTTTTGTCGTCTAGCGCCTGCCGAATTAGGGGTGCCGCCTGGGCCGCAGGCACATCTCGCAGCGAGGCCAGCGCCAGCATGCGATCTTTAGAATCTTCACTCTTGAGCTGAGCGGAAATCTGCTCTAAATCCATGGGAAAGGTGCACGGTGAACGGTCTTCTTCAGTATAAGGAGCGTCTTCGCAGTCGCCCAAAATGCTCCTCCCCCTGCCGCGAGGGGATGGAGTTTGTCACCGGCTCCAAAGTCACGATTTCGAAGCGGGGTTCAAACAGCTGGCGCACTTCGGCGACCGTGGTGCCGAAGGGTGGGCCGCCGGAGCGGCGGTGGGTAAAAAAGACCGCCAGCAGCTCGCCATCGGGCACCAGCAGATTGGCGACGAGGTCTACATAGGCGGGGCGCAGGGCGGGGTCGATCGCGCAGAAGCAGGTGTGCTCAATGGCGTAGTTAAACTGTTCGGCGTATTCAGGCAGCAGGTCAAAAATATCGCGCTGGAGGGGGCGCAGCGGTAGGTTTTGGGCCTGAGGCTGTTCCTCCAGCGCTTGAATGGCCGATGGGGCAAAGTCTACGGCGGTGACCTCAAACCCGTGCTGGTCAAAGAAGACGGCGTCGTGACCGCGACCGGCCCCTAGGGCGATCGCGGCTCCTGGCTGAGGGGCATCGGCAGACTCTAGCAGTGTCTTAAAGGCGGGGGCGGGG
>PYGV01000365.1 GCA_003022385.1 filamentous cyanobacterium CCP3
GGATAGCCCACGGGCTTGAGCCCTGAGGAGGGGGCTAAATCGCGAAGTCTTTGCCGAGGTAGTGCTCGCGCACCAGGGGATTGCTGGAGAGGTCGTCGGCACTGCCGGAGGCCAAAATTTGCCCGTCGCTCATGATGTAGGCGCGATCGATAATGCGGAGCGTTTCGCGCACGTTGTGGTCGGTAATTAAAATGCCCATGTCGCGATCGCGCAGTTTAGCCACAATGTCTTGAATCTCGTTGACGGCGATCGGGTCTACCCCGGCAAAGGGTTCATCCAAAAACAAAAATCTTGGCCCCTCTGGACCAGAGGCCAGCGAGCGGGCCAGCTCGGTGCGGCGGCGCTCGCCCCCCGACACCTGTATGCCCAGGGTGTTGGCTACTTTTTCCAGGCGAAATTCTTTCAGCAGGTCTTGCAGGCGATCGCCGTACTCGTCGGGGGGCACCCGCGTCTGCTGCATGACCAGCAAAATGTTGTCAGCCACCGACAGATTGCGAAAAATGCTGGGCTCTTGGGCCAGATAGCCAATGCCCAACCGCGCCCGCTGGTGCATGGGCAGGTCGGTAATGTCGATCTGGTCGAGGCAAACCTTGCCGCCGTCGGGTCGCTCCAGCCCGGTGGCCATGTAAAAGGTGGTGGTTTTGCCCGCCCCGTTGGGGCCGAGCAGGCCGACAATCTCGCCTTGGGCCACTGAAAGACTGACCCGGTTCACCACCTGGCGCTTACCATAGGTCTTTTGAACGTTGTTAAGTACGATTTTCAAGGACGCGCCTGGACCAGTAAGGTTTGATTGAGCTTCGTAAATTGTATCAAAGCTCTTCTCTAATCTCAGGGGCGGCTCTCTACGAAAAGACGGGCCAGGTGGACGGCCTCTAGCTCAATGTTGTGCTGCTGGGCGACCTTTGTCATCCCCGCTTTACCCATGGCCTCCAGCTCTGCGGAGTGGGTATCGAGGGCAGCGCGCATGGCCGCGACCAGCGACTCAACCGATCCAGGGACGATCAGCCAGCCGTTGACGCCCGTTTCGACCAGTTCAGGAATGCCGGCGATCGCGGTGGTAATGACCGGGCGCCCCAGGGCCAGGGCCTCCATGATGACGACGGGCAGGCCTTCGGCAAAGCTGGGTAACACCAGCGCCTGGGCCTTGAGCAGCTGGGCCTTGACCACCTGGCTGGAGGCCCAGCCCGTGATCGAAACGCAGTCCTGCAGACTGTAGCTGGCAATTAAGGCTTCGACCTGCGATCGCATCTCGCCATCGCCCACCAGCGTAACGGTAAATCGATAGCCCGCATCCACCAGTTGCTTGACGGCCTCCAGCAGCAGCAGATGGCCCTTTTGCCCGCTCAGCCGCCCCACACAGACCAGGTGGCGCTGCTCTGAAATGGGCGTAAACGCCTGGGCTAGAAAGTTTTGGTCGAGGCCGCAGCGCACGACGTGAATTTTGGGCCAGTCTGCCAGGGCTGTCCAGCGGTACAGCTGGCTCTTGCCAAAGGAGCTGATGGCCACCACAAAGGCGGCGCGCCTGATTTTTTCGGCCAGCGAAATCGCCCTCACCTTGTCAAATTCCTCGGGCCCGTGCACCGTAAAGCTGTAGGGTGGCCCGCCCAGGGCATGGCAGAGCATGGCGACGGTCGCTGAGTTGGTGCCAAAATGGGCATGCACATGGTCGATCTCGGCAGCCTTAAACCAGGCCAGCAGTACGCAGGCTTCGGCCAGGTAGGCCAGGTGATACAGCGGCCCCGATTCATCCTTTAGACCGCAACGAAAGGCTAAGCCAAGGGCGCTCACAAACGCCATCGGACGCTGTAGCACGACCTGAGCAATGGTGAGCAACAGCTCAGAACGAGGCCGATCTAGCACAATCTGCGTTTTGGCTAGCTCTTTGATATCGTCGGGGTCCACCAGTTCGTCGGCGCAGGAGCGAATCGAAAACCTGGCTACCGACAGCCCCTGGGACTCAAGGGCAGCAATTTCACGACGAATAAAACTATGACTGACCTTAGGGTACTGATTGACCAGATAGGCAAGGTTGGGGGCGCTCTGCGCCGGGGCATCCGCTTGAGTTATTGACATTATCTATATCCTGAGCTGGTATATTTTGACGATTGGAGCCAAAATCGAGGCACGTAAACCCGCAGCCTGCAACGGTTGTTTACAGACCACGGGCCACCCCTTCATTACATATAAGAGTTAGGCAGCTCAAGCATAGCAAACTCTAATAGTACCAAATGCGATAGGGGTAAATGCCATACTCAAGCTGCAGCAGCAGTCGAGGCTGACGGTGAGGCACACTGCCTTTGTGCAGACAGTAGGGGTCGCCTGCAAAGCCCAGCCCGGCTGGCCCTGTAACCCTATGAACGCGATCGCGGCCATAGGTTTCAACTAGAACTTCATCATCAATGGCGGCACAGCCCTGGCCGATCCACTGGTGGCTAAACCGTCGGTGGCGATGGGTGCCTTTAATATAGAAGTGGGGGCCTTCATCCTCTCCCACCTCGGTCAGGTAAAAGAAAAATTTAATTGTCTTGAAGTCATTTATATCGCAGTGGTAAACCCGTGCTGTGTTGACTTTCTCAGCTAGAGTATGAGGGGTCGGAAACGCCCAGGCCAATTCGCTCCGCAGATAAATTGCCGAATGGTTGAGGTACTGGCTAGCCACATCTAAAATGTACGGGTCTGTCTTCAGCTTTTGAAAGGCCTCGCAGGTCGCGTGGGTGTTTAAATAGCTGGCCAACAGCAGCGGAGTACCGAGTTCCTGCTCAAATTGATCCTTGTTTTGGATGTAAAACGGCAGGGCTTGATTGCGGTTGGCATAGCAGGGCGTTGTTTCGGCAAAGGCAAGCAGATCCTGCAGAGTGCTGTCCTGAAGCAAAAACCCAACGTAATAACCGTGGGTTTGGATGAGTGTAGCTACTCGGCCTGAACTGTCTAAAGAATAAGCCCCTGCCGTTGACTGAATGACCGCTGCATCAACGGTCGCAGGGGGCTGGTAGTCGCCGCAAGCGGCTACCCACTCTCGCACTGCAACAAAGCGCGCTAGCCAGCTCATGGCCAAAAATCGCGGGTCACCCCACAGCAGCCGCAAAACTGACCACACTTTATTCATCACCAGCTTGAGTGAACTACCGACAGAACTCTCTTTTAGTGAAAATGGAGATAGAAAATAAGTAAGCATGTTGGCTCTTTAAAGAACGCATTATTCAGCAACGCTTTACAGCAACCGGTAGATCTCGTTTTGGGCGCAGGAGAACATGGCAGATGTCAAAAACAGCTGCAAAATCTCAGACCTAAATCTGCAATTACAAAAGAGTAAAAAAGACCATAAGCACACCAGTGCTATGACTGCTTAGCATTGAGCTGGCACCCTAAGTCGGCAAACTCAAGCGTTTGAACACCGTTATTTTTGTGCGCGTGCGCCCTTCATAATGGAATGACTGCGGAAGAAACCTTTCAGTCAGTTAACTATGCGGTAGATTTCAACTTAGCCAGGGAAACACTGAACGCACGACAGACCCAAGTACTCTTTTTTCGCTGTGGCGTGTGCTTTGTTCATAAGTATCTAGGCTTGCCATTGCGATCGCCAGTGCACATAGAATCCTTTTCACAATATTGTTTGTTAAAGACCGTTTAATAAAGCCCAGATAAAACAAAATCTATCTTTAGGAGGATGCAGACCCATACAAAACTCATCTCAGTAACCATAGAAGCCTAGCACTGTGGTAGTCAGGGTCAAGTGGCTCAGACCCCTCACCGCCAAAGCAGCCTGACTTTACAGAGTCGTCGAGAGCTGTGCCCAGACCGCCCTGACGCTTGGTCATACGTCCACAGAGCCGTTAGAGCCTGCCGCTCATGGTAATCAGGCTCACTTTGGGAATCCATGCAGATTGCGTATTGTTCAGGCGAGGCTCGACCCTAGCGTCAGCCATGCCAACGCGAAGCCATCCACCGCGCGGCGACTACACCAGAGGCAGCTACAATTCTAAGTCTTGAGGTTGAAAAACTGCTAGTTTTCCAAGGGGGTCGAAGGTTGAGGCTCTGGTTCAATTGGGCTGACGTCTAGCACCGTGGGTGGACGAGGTGTCGGCGGACGAGTCGCTGGCGCTTCCCCCTGAACCGAACTGGGCGCTGACTCGGGAAGTACGTACACGGCCTCAACCTGGTCATTGGGGCGCGGGGTGGCGACGAAGCGATCTTCTTCGATCAGGTACGTGACCACTTCGGCTCGCAGCGTGTTTCCCCGCTGGGTAACCACAACACCACCGCTGAGCACGATGCGCTGCTCGTTGCTGAAATAGTCGGCCTGGGCTGAGGTGGCCTGAATGCTGCGGCTGGGGTAGTCGATCTGCACATTGCCGCGAGCGGTAATGATGCCCGTAGCCGCGTTAGCCTCTTGAATATCCGATCGCAGCGTGATGGCGCCGCCGTCCTGAGCCTGGGCTGGTGCACTTCCCAACGGCAGCAGGCTAGCGCTGCTGAGGGCAACTAGTCCCCCCGCCGCCGCTGCCGTCATCCAACCCCAGCGCAACCCATCCGCCATAGCCCTATCCCTAATTCTGTTATGGTCTAACGCTTCTCTAGCTTTCCAATCTTACTCCATCCCTCCGTTGCCACCCTCGGCCCTGACCCACTGATCAATTCTGTCCACCCTGCCGCCTCGCTTTCTTAACTCCGCTACTGATCTGGAGCCGCTGCGCGTTGGGCGCATCCAGCGGTTAGGGGAGTAGGCCGAAAAAAGAGGGTGCAGGGAAAATAGTCTCTGCACCCAACACAAAAT
>PYGV01000075.1 GCA_003022385.1 filamentous cyanobacterium CCP3
TTGGACTGCCGCATTGAGTTCTCCAGGGTCGTTACATTCTCATATTGAGACTGCTATGAGTTTTCTGCACCACCAAGGGTCATTGTGTTGGACGTCCCACCATAATCAAAGGGATGCCGTCGCATGCGGGCAGGCCGCAGTCGCCTAAGGGTTTGACTCTTGGCAATCTTTCGCGTTATACTCACACTCAATGAGCGCACCTCTCAAATAAATAGGTGTTTCTCAGACAATAAATGTATAACCAGCGACTTGGGCTCTAACTCCAAGTCGCTTTTTAGTATAGATGTTCCCTCGAAGACTGACAATAGATCCGTAGAAAATCCATTATCTTTTTGGGTACGGGTTCCCGTATATAACCGAACAGAATTTCTCTCAATTAGCGTCTCTGCACTTATGTTTGCGTGGGCTTGAACCCTAGATGTGGTCAGCAATTTGTTCCTACGTCTGGCCTGGGCATGCTCAGTTAGGTGCCTTTAGGGAAGATCCTTAATGCTTCTTCGAGAATTAACCACTGTTCTTCGGTTGTGAGCACGTAGTGAACTCCGTCTCTTTGGGTAGCAGCTTTAACTAGCCTTTTTCCGTAGGCCCACTTCCACCAGGAGTTGAACTCTTCTATATCAACCTTTTTCTGATACGCCCCATTTGGCCTCCAAGCAGCTCTGATGGCTTTGTTCAAAAAACCGCCTAGGTTTATGATGCTTCCGGTTAGTTTTGCTTCTCTTAAGCTCTCAATGGCTGTAAATACAATGCCTTCGGGCGTTTCCCTTATAAGGCGTTCCAAGGTTGAGTTCATTTCAATACCCAGTGATTTTAGGTCGGGAAGGCTGTCCTTCCCGGTGGATCCAGCTTTACTTGGGCCAAGCTGGATTTTCAGTCTTTGATTCTCCTCTTCAGCTCGGAATAGTTGCCGTTTCAGCTCTTTGACCCGCAGCACCGCAGCACCTGACCATAAGCCACCTGGTTCTGCTGCCTGAGTTCTCGGTTCTCTTCCTCAAGCCTTTTGACTCGGGCTTTCAGGGTCTGGATAGTGGCTTTGAGGGATTCATCCGACGCCCTGTGTATTGGGGGAGTCTTTTGGCGAGAACCTGCCTGAGATCTCAGGTGCTCAATCCTTTGGCGAATCTCCGGCTGCTTATACAGCCAAGCTTTACTGACATCAGAGGCCTTAGCAACCGTGTTGAAGTTGATAGGTCGGCCCTGCTAGGCAACGAATGGTTAGAGCCCAAAACCTACGACAAGCTGGCCCGCTGGTACTGGTGTGGCTTGCTGGGCGAACTCTATGGCAGCGCCATCGAAACCCGCTTTGCCTTAGACCTACAAGGGCTGATGGACTGGGTCAAACAAGACAACGCTCCAGAACCCACCACCGTGCGCGATGTCAGTTTTCAGCCCGCCCGCCTCTACAGCATTTCTACCCGCAACAGCGCTGCTTATAAAGGCATCAGCGTCCTCGTTCAGCGGGAGGGTGCAAAGGACTTTTTCTGGAAATCTACCATTCGCGATCTAGACGAGTCGGACTGGGAAGAGCGGAAGCTCGATATTCACCACATCTTTCCCCAGAAGTGGTGCCAGGACAGAAACATCCCCTGCAGCCAATACAACTGCATTCTCAACAAAACCCCCGTCTCTTACAAAGCTAATCTGATGATCGGCGGTAGAGCCCCCAGCGCCTACCTACAGCAACTCCAGACCCACGAGCACGTTCAGCTCAGCGACGAGAGCATGGACGCCATCCTCCAATCCCATGCCATCTCCCCCGAGCACCTTCGAGCAGACGACTTTGAGGGCTTTCTCGCGGCCCGCCAACAGATCCTTCTGAAAAAGATTGAAGCCTCCATGGGCAAGCCCATCTTTTTTGCTGAAGAGGTAGCGACCCCTGAGGCAGCGGCAGTGGGATAAGCCGCGATCCAAAGTCTGAATTTCGTAGCTTATAGGCTATGAATAGAGAACCTGTTCATAGCCAAAACTGATAATGGATGAGCTACAGATAGACTCAGAAATCCCGCTACACCTTATTCTTGCGGCGATGAGTAATGAGAACGTCATGTTCAAGAAGACCTCAGCCGCTGACTTCTGCGCCAAATGGACCCCTGACAAGAAAGGAGTTGCTCCAGATCAAAGAGGTTTTCGCGAGGCGTCAAAGGCTCTGCTAGCGGAGCTTACCGGCTATCAGGTTACGTCTACGAACATCTGGCTGAGCGATCGGGAGCGCACTCCAGAGCTAGTTGAGAAATACCTAACCCTCGTTGACCTCGTTTGGACAGCAGAAAAAATGAGGGAAGAAGCAACAGAGCAATGAAGTAATCTTGTAGTCTATAGGCTATACTTATTGCAGGCTCAGAACGCTGCCCTAGTCCCAATTGTGGTGCGCAGTAGCCAGGATTCTCTCACTTTGAAGGAATCCTGCAATTTTGTTCGGGAATCCCTAGCCAGGTGGCGTTCTTAGCCTCTTCAATCCTTAGCCGTAGGGTTGAAGAGGTTGCCATGCTCTGTCGCCGTTCGGAGTGCTTTCTCCGTGGATACTCAACAAGCCATCAGGGACTATGTGGAGAACCGCCTCGAAGCCCTAAACCTCTCACATAAAAAAGCATGTAAAAAAGCTGGGATACCTCGATCACTCCTGAATCGCTTTCTAGAAGACCTAGACTTACTTAACTATGCCGAATTACTGCGGGTCATCGTAATGTTTGGCTCAGTTTTGGGATCTCCTGAAGAATTGGCAACTGTCTGCGGCATCGAGCCCGGTGAATCTGATACCCTATAAAGAGTTTTCACTGGAAGGTCCGATATTGCCTTCGACAGGGCCTATTTTGTAGTATTCTGCCTTGAGGGTTAGGTAAACCCAGGACAAACGAGGTGGTTATTTTGACAAAACTGCCCGGTGAAGAATATAAGAGTGTTGATCAAGACGAACCTATTAGCTTTGTTCGGGTTTGTATAAGCATTAAAACTGATGTCGACGATCATGATGCCCGTGAGATTTATCAGTGTGGGGTCGGCAAGATTTTGCATGTCACGCAAAACCCCTCTAATGATGAAGAAAGTAGTGTTCAAATAGGCGAAATCATTGGCTACCGACTCTTTGGGGAGGTAATCGACTTGGCGACCTGGGCCGAGTTTAGCTCCCAAGATCTGAGCTATGCCCTTCATTGGCTTTCTCGGCAGGATGAAAGCGCCATTGAAAGTGGTATCTATGACGGCTTTTTATATATTGACAAAGTCTATATCGAACCCCAGTGGCGGGGCAAAGGATTTACACTAAAGGCGGTGGCTACCTATATAGAGGTTTTTGCTAGAAATGGGTTTGTTTTCCTAATGCCGTCCCCTCCAACGGAAGAAGTGACTGCTCAAGACAAAGAACACCAAATTTATAGGTTGCGTCGTTTTTGGGAAAAGTTGGGGCTAAGCCTCTATGACAGTGATGCCAACATCCTCTGGGAACCAGGATGGTCATCTCCAACTTGGCTGGCAGGAAAAGACCATCAAACACCTGTATATTGACCTTGACCTTCAGAGTAGGATCTCAAGATTGGTTGTGGATACGGCAGATAATCAATGAGAATCTGCCACTATTCTGGGTTGTAGTATACGAGAGAATGCCTACTCTAAGAAATTGGCACAATGAAAACTACCAGCTTTCAGTCCAAAATTTAGTCCAAGAGTTAATCTGACTGGCATACTACATTGTAGTTTAGTCCGGCTTTGATAGCCTGCAATGTGTCAGCGAACGAGCTTTACACAGCTTTTTGCAGGTCGACTAATTCAGAAAAAGGGGTATGGCATCGAGTACAACAGCCATCTTCCCAAATGGCAGGCGTTTTGAACCTAGACTGGCAGTTTGGGCACTGAGCAAGCAGCTTTAGATTATGACGATCACATTTCCATACCGACTTGTACTGCCACTCAATCCGGTGGCACGGGTTCTCCCCATAGCAGGCCACACACAGCCGAATCGGCTCACACTGCATCCCCTCTCCGTGGGGCGGTAGCATAGCCCACAACCGCGTTGGAGATAGCCCCAGCACCCTTCCTAACGCCTCAAACTGCGTTTGGGTAGGGTAAGGGTTCAAATGAAACTTTTCCCAGCGGGCAACCACCGCCCCAATGCCAACCATCGTCCCTAAGCCGCCTGCCGTCAGATGGTTTTGCCGTCTAAACCGTCCCAGATAGTGGCTCAGGCTCTCCCCCTCATAGGGTTCCACCTCAAACAACCAGGGCTGAATACCAGCATCCACCATCACTTGTACTCCCTGGCCACCTCTTGCAGCACCGGCTTTTCAATTTTCTTCAGCCCCTGACCCAGGGCGCGAATCGCCGCCTCCCGCAACACCTCATCCATCCGGCCAATGTACCCTTCCGTCGCCTCCAAGAGGATTTTCTGCATCGGCTTGCTGGTCAAGTTAGAGGCCACCGGCAGCGCTAAAACCTTTTGCTCCCAGATTTTGACCGTTTTGACAAAATCTTCCCCAGATAGCTTGCCAAAGCGGTAGCAGGCCCGGAAGCGGTTATACACCTGCTCATCGCGCCGAATTACCGTATCCAGTCGGTCAGTACCCACCAGCACCACAGAAATCGCCAGCTTGTCGTAGAAATCCCTCACATCAGCAAAGGTCTCTGGCTTGAGGCGATCCGCTTCATCAATAACGATCATCTCCACCTCACAGCCCTTCAGCACCTCAAAGGCCCGCCCCCGGAAATCAGAGACGGTCCCCTTAGCTACCCGATACTTGAGAAATTCAACAATCTCTTTAAACAGCTCCCTAGACCCACACTTCTGCGGTGGCTGAATGTAGACGACTGGGACGATCGGCTTTTTGCCCGTTTCCTGTGTGGGCTTGTTACGGTAAAAATAGGCCTCACAGGCACTCGACTTACCCGTTCTAGACTCCCCCACAATGCGGCACGACTGCCGCGCCTTACGCTTCCCATCCAGCCAGTCATGAAGCTTGCTGACGTGATCCAGGGGCAAAACCGTCTTCTTGCGTAATCGGGCAATTTCCGCCTGAAGAGAATCCGCATCAGGCTTAGATTCTCCCAGGGCCTCAGCCCACGCTTTTGCTTGTACCATGCTCACCAGGCTCCACGAATATCATCAAAATCAATCGGCTCAAAGGCATCCAAGTCCAGGGCAACCTCATCGGTAGGCTCCTCATGGTCTAAATCCGCTTCCGTCGGCTCTGGCTCCGACGCTCTTACAGGTTTTGTCAACACCTGCTCCTCTTTCTGGCGCTGCTTCCGGCTTTTCTTCGCCACCAGGGCATCTCGCTCCATCGTTTCCTGCAAAATCGACTCATTGCTAATCGCTTTGCCCTTAACCCGCAGGCGTTTGCTACTTGCCTGGGCCTCTTCGTGGGAGATCTGCTCAGTCTCCAGCCCCTGGGCATAGGCGCGGGTCAGAAAGACCTCCCCTGACCCCTCCTTGCGGTAAACCCTCACCACAGTGATGTCGTTGGGGTCGAACCGAATCGACACCACTTCCCCGGCATACCCGGCCAGGTTTTCCCCCCGATAAATCAAATTCTCAAATTGCAGATGACCACCCCGCTGCACTGTACGACGACCTTCTTTCATTAGGCACACGTCTAGGTGCTTCTCTTCGATCACCTCCGGCACCTTGGGCAGCCCTGCTTCCCAGCGCTGAAAACGCGTCTGGTCACCCATGCGAGCATCGAGGGTCTGATTGTATTTGTCACAAATAAACCGCACAATCAAATGCTCTAAATCTCGCAAGGTGAGACTGGCATCTTTCTCAGTGTCTTCGGGGCGCTGCTGAACATTTGATCCGGTATAGCCCGGCAAGGTCGAGAAGAGCTGGTCATTCAAGGTGCGGAAGGGTCGCTCTACAACGCCACCCTCTGAGGGGCGATCTCGTAGATGGCAGGCAAACCCTATATCTGCCCCAATTCGTTGAAGATGGTTAGAGCGAAAGTCTTTGCCGCCATCGGTATAAAAATGGTCGGGCTTGCCAAATGTGCCCCATTCACAGTTGAGCTTGTATTCTGGCCCGTACTTTTTCGGCAAAATAGCATGGCGCAGGGCGAGGGCCACCACCTGAGAGCTAGGCGCATCAAACCCCAGATTGATGCCCATAATGCAACGTGAGTAGGTGTCAATAACGGTCGTCAGCCAAGGTCGCCCCAGCACCTCTCCATACTGGTCAACCAACATCACATCGGCACGGGTATGATCGCACTGCCACACATGGTTGCTGTACTCGATCGAGAGATCTTGCCCCTCGCGAGTTTTGACCGATAGCGTTGAACCTCGCCATCCTGGACTGCGAATGCTCTTGGCTTTTTCCTTTCGCTCAATAACGGGCTTTAGCACCCGCAGCACCGTCTTGTAACTGGGAGGGTTGCTATCTCCTATTTCCCGCGCTTTGACCTGTACTCTGACAGCAACCTGCTTGGGCTTCATGCGCTTGCTGCCCTTGTTGCCTGCCTCGTAGGTCTTGAGAATAAAGTCTTGCCAGAATTCGGAAATCCGGTACTTGCCCTGGTCAGCCCTACCAGCGGTTACAAGGGCTGAAACCCCTTCCACTTCCCACCGCTTAACCAACCGCTGCACCGTTCGGACAGAACACCCCAGCTTGTCAGCCGCCTCTCGCAGCCTTTCGCCATAGGTAGCGCGATCACACGGTTCTATCAGCGACTGAAGCGCCTCTAGCTTCCGCTGGCCTTCTTCGTCTAGCTGCTCAACAATCGTGATTCCTTCCGATTGATTAGGGTCTCTCTTCGCAGACGCCACCTCTTCTAGCGGCTGATCCAGTTGCTCCTGATATACATCCAACACCATTAAGCCAGCCCTCTAATCCAAAAAGCCAACTAACCGTCACTCGCCTTTAATCGTTAAAACCGGCAGAGCAAATAGTTCACATGTATTATATTCCATCCAGTCGGAAAGCGACACTCATTCTGTCACCCGCTCGATTTCGGCCTTAAAGAAAGCCGACAAGAAATATGTCACTTTTGCAGAAGGCGACAGTCAACATGTCCCGTTTTTACAGTCCTGAATAGCGCTAAAATTTTGAGAAAGATGCCCGAAACACCTGAAAATAAAGGGCCGTAGGTTGACGACATCAATTTGACCCGATGACAAATAAAGTGTCACTGTACATCAGAGGCTAAAAGCTTTAGTAGAAGGCACTCCTAGCTTGTACTATTGGTGTACCATGGCAGGCTTTGGTTCATTTGGGTGCGAGATAACGGACACTTAACGGACAGTATCGTCTACGGCAGCATAAGGGTTTTGAGTACCCCCTCCATCTCCAATGCTCAGCAAAGATTTCGTAATTGCTCAATTGGGTTGAACGGTACGGGTTGAGGAGTGAGGGTGGTAGACTTTTGGCATGAAAGACCTGTCGCCGTTAGAAAACCTTAATTCTGATGAGAAAGATGCTCTAATCTGAGAGCTTTGGCATGTGGTGGAAGCGTTGCAGGCTGAGGTAGAGAGAGCAATTGCTCAAGCGTTACCAAACAATTCGTGAGCATCTATTACTGTTCCTCGACGATGAGACGGTCCCACCGATTAACAATTCCAGTGAACAGGCGCTGCGCTGAAATATGGTCTTTCGCAAAGTCACCCATGGCTTTCGCTCCGACTGGGGTGCTGAGCTATTCGCCCAGGTACGCTCGATTGTCAACATCGCTCGAAGGCAAGACACGCCTGCCTGTGAAGCCATTTCTCACGCCCTTACCTTACAGTAGGCTGATTGGCTACTGGGTTGAGCAATTACGTTGAAAGTTTTCCTCCACTATTGCCTGCTTGATATGCGATCTACTGTTCTACTAGTCGTTGCTTGCATTACGCTGATAGGTTGTATTGGCGGCGAATCCGGTAATAGGGATCTCAACCAGCAGGAAGATCATGGTTCATCTTCGGGTTTAGGTAACCAGCAAAATCCTAAACCGACAGATGCCCAAGAAAATTCTCAAAATATTGCTGACCTTTCCTCGAATGGAAGTGATGCCATATCAGTTGACAATATTGAAGCAAGAGGAATGGCCGCTCAGCTTTCTTTAGCACAGGTTAATGAACTCATCAGTTCAGACCCTACAAGTCCTAACCTTGGAGTCAAAAGTCCCGGAATAATTATTCCTTCTTATGTTCCAGAAGGGTATTTCATTGATTCTGTCTCCGTCTCCAGTCGAGAGGGTGGGATATTCACCTTTTATGACATCAAATATCGTCATCAAAATACTGATTCCTGCTTTGGAATTAACCACTACACCTACGATGAACCAGACATGGGAGACGCACCTAATGAAGTTGACTATATTGAACAAATTGAAGTTCCAGGTTTAGGAATAACAGTAGACGTAGGCTACATTGAATTCAGCCAGATGTCTGACTCGAGTATTGTCACCTTTCATTTGGTCGGTAATGAGGGTGATGACCCTTATTTCTACCATTTTTATTCGCCCGAAGATTGCGCATCCCCTATTGATTTGGCGGAGGTTCGTCAGGTAGTTGGATCTTTTCAGTTTTTAGCCCCTAAACCAACACTTCCTCTTCAAGATGTTGAAAGCTTCATTTTTTCAGTATCAAAAGGAGAAACGCCGCATATCCAAGCTTTAGTGATGTCCTATTACTGAGACGACCAAGACACCATGTTCAAACTCACCGTCGATCAAATCCTCGCTAGCATAGAAGCCCTTAGTCCTGAAGAAAAGCAGGACTTTCTGCAGCGCCTTCCCTCCGTTTTAGCCTCTGCTGAGTCATCCGCTGGTTTTCAATCCGGTCAATTTATGACAAACACCCTGGGCGATGTGCAGATCAGAGGTGGCAATGCTGCCTTTAATTACCAACCTAGCCAGGCCGGAGGGAATGTGAACGCCTCCGCCACTTTTACTCAGGGGTCCTCCAACCAGGGGGAACTGTTGCAAGCTCTGGTAGCCTTACAGGAAGCCATTCGCACATCCGAGGCTTTGCCCGAACTCTCTAAAATTGGGGCCGAAGCCCAGGTTGAACAACTTGTTGTCGAAGCTCAAAAGGAGAATCCCGACCAGAATTTGATTGGCCGTACCGTGTCGGCGCTAAAGCAGGGTTTACAGGGAGTGCAAGATCTAGCTGGACCGGTAATGACGGTTGCCTCAATTGTTGCGAGGGCGTGGGGTATCCCGGTGTAATGGTAGCGAATGATCCTCAAAATCAGGAAAACTCACCATCCCAACGGATGGACAACTCGTTGGGCAATGTCAGCATTCAGGGCGACAGTGCGTCCTTCACGTTTGCGCCCACCCAAATTGGCACTCAAATTCAGACCCAAATTACTTACATCTCAACCAGTGTTGTCACCCAACGGCTCTTCAACACAACATCCCCTTACAAGGGGCTAAGGCAATTTCGGGAAGAAGAAAGGGATGATTTTTTCGGTCGAGACGCGCTGATCGCTCGGCTGTTTGAAGCAACAAACCAAAATAAGTATCTGTTGGTTGTCGGGGCCTCTGGATGTGGTAAGTCATCTGTGGTGCGGGCAGGGCTGATTCCGGAACTAAGGGCAACTCTCGATTCTAATAAGCTCAAGGTTTTGACCTTTCCACCGGGGCACAACCCCTTCGAAAGTTTCCATCGAAGCTTATTGGCCGATGGTAAAGGCTATCGATTTTCTGAAGAACAGGTTGAGCCTGCGAGACAAGCATTACCTGAGTCGCTGACCAACGTTGTTCAATCCCTGAAACAAGACGAAGAACGTTGGCTTATTTTTCTTGATCAGTTTGAAGAGATTTTTACTAACTGTTCTGACGAATCAATTCGCCAAAGTTTTATTGATGCTTTGGTACATCTACAGGAAAATTCTGACGAAACAGTACGCATTATTTTGGCAATGCGGGCTGATTTTTTAGAATATTTCAGCTTCTATCCTCAATTAGGGCTAATCGCCAATAACAACAATATTCATCTGGTAACTGATATGCATCCCGATGAATTGCGCCTGGCCATTGAGCAACCGGCAGCCAAACATGGGGTTGTCTTCGAGGAAGGTTTGGTTGAACAAATTATTCAAGATGTTCAGGGCCAAAGTGGCTATTTACCCCTGTTGCAGTACACCTTGAACTTGCTTTGGGAAACGGAATGTAGGACCACTGGCCAAGACGGCAAACCTCAAATATCAGACCGAACCCTAAACCGTTCCACCTATACGGCTCTGGAAGGGGTGAGGGGAGCCTTGCAATCTCGCATCAATCAGCTATATCAGCGACTCAACCAGCAGGAAAAAGACGCTACCCGCCAAATTTTTCTGCGGCTGGTGCAGATCGTCAATACTGATTCCGGCTCGCGAGCCGTCAGTCGCAAAGCCTATCGCTCTGAATTTCAGGGAGAAGCTATCGAGAGCACCCTGGAAAAGTTTGTCGATGAAAACATGGTTGTCAGTAGCTATGACTACTCTACCCAGGGAACCGTTTTGGTCGGAGGCTTTTCCAGTATCAACAAAAATGCCACCTACGAAATTGCCCACGAGATCCTCCTGAGTTCCTGGGATACCCTGAAAATCTGGTTGGAGGAAGCCAAAGACGCCATTATCTTTAAAAACCTGCTGGCTGACGATGTGCGTCGATGGCAGGAGGCAAAACGAAAGAGCGCCTCCGAAGAACCTGAAAACATTGATCGTGCTAAAGAAGAATTACTGAAAGGGTCCCGCCTAGACCGCGCCATACAGCTTCGCACCAGCAAAGCCTTTGCTCCCCTCGGGGGGCTGACAGATTTAGAGCATGAATTCATTGACGCCAGTCTTGAATGGCAAACTCTGCAGAGGCGTCGCCAGGCCGAGTTAGAAATCGAGAAAGAGCGAAACCAACTGCTGACCGCAGCCAACCAGAAGGCGAAAAGGATTATCCGTAACGGCATGATTTTTCTTGCGGTTGCGATTCCGTCAGCGCTGGCGGTTTCCTTATACGGTGCCCATGCCTTTAGAAGACAGTCAATCCTGAGCCGAATCGAGCAAAACGGCATTAGTCTGATTAAACAGGTCGAGCAGGGTGTCAGTGAAATTGATGCCCTTATTGCTGCCCTCCAGAACGTCAAGGCTGGGCAGGACTTAGTCGGACACAATACTGAATTAGGAGACTATCCCTTCTATAGTCCTACAGTAGCCCTGTACACGATTCTGAACGGCATTCATGAGAAGAATCGGTTTCCAGTACAACAAGGGGAAATCAAAGCAGCAGCCTTTAGCCCTGAAGGTAGCCGCATTGCCACCGGAGGTAGAGATGGAACTATTCAACTTTGGAGCCTATCTGGGGAAAAGGTTCATGAGTTCCAGGCCCATGAGGGCGGTCCTTTAGCTAGTGTCAGCGCGGTTAGCTTTAGCCCCAATGGGCAGTACATAGCTACAGCTAGCACCGATAGCACCGCCCGACTTTGGACAAACACCGGACAACCCGTCACTACTTTTTCGGGACACTCCGGAGAAGTAGAGTCCATTAGCTTCAGCCCCGATGGCACACTCATCGTTTCAGCAGGTAACTATGGAGAAGTCTTCATCTGGGATATATCCGGACGACAGACCGGGCAACTTAACGGCCATAAGGGGGCTGTATTCCAGGCCCAATTCAGTCCTGTTCGCGAAGCGTCCCCAGAAGGTTTAGGTCAAAGGCTCGTCACCACCGGTGCTGATGGCACTATTCGAGTCTGGAATGGGGCAGGACAACAACAAATTGCCTGGAGTGGCCACGGTGGAAAACAAATCCTTTCGGTTAGTTTTAGTCTCGATGGCCAGCGCCTGATTTCCACCGGGAGAGACGCTACGGCCAGGGTTTGGACTTTGGCCGCCCGGCAATTACAGATTTTGGAGGGGCACCAGGGACTAATTACCCAAGCGGCTTTTCATCCTGACGGCACCCTACTGTCTACCGCTTCCGATGACGGCACCGCTCGACTTTGGAATTTGGAGGGCAAAGAACTGGCTCGGTTTGAGGGCCATCGTGGCACCGTTTGGAATGCTAGCTTTAGCCCTGCAGGTAATTATTTGTTTACCACTGGACGAGATGGCACTGCCCGTCTCTGGAGTTTAGAAAGACCAGGGTCCCTAAGTCTGTCAGGCTTAACCGATGACGCTAATGCTGTCAGCATCAGTCCTGATGGCAAGCTGTTTGCGGCAGCTGGCAATGAGGGCATCTTAAGCGTTTGGGATGCCTCCGGCCAATTACTTAACTCCTGGACGGCTAACCCTCATGGGCATATTTTTGCCGTTAACTTTAGCCCTAATGGCGAACGCATTGCTACCGGTGGATTTGGCCGCACCGTTACCATCTGGTCTCCTAAGGGAGACCAAATTACTCAACTTGAAGGCCACGGTACGTTCACGAGCAGTCTCGCTTTTAGCCCGGATGAGCAATTTTTCGCCACTGCCGGAGCCGATAACCAGGCTCGGTTGCACACCACTTCAGGAGAAGAAATTGCCACCTTACTAGGGCATGAAGATGTGGTTAGTGTAGTCACTTTCAGTCCTGATTCCACCACTCTGGCAACGGCAGGTTGGGATGGTTGGATCAGACTATGGGACACCGCAGGAAATTTGGTTCAAGCCTGGCAGGGGCATCGAAACAAGATCAGTGGACTGAGCTTCAGCTCCGATGGCAAAGTGATTGCCTCTGCCGATAAAGACGGAACCGTGCGGCTGTGGGATATTAACGGACAAGAAAAAACCAGCTTCTACACCTACCAGAGTGGCATTAATGCCTTGAATTTCATTTCCAACTCTTCTCTCTTAGCTACAGGAGGTATGGATGGTACGGTTCGGATTTGGGATTTAACCGGACGCCAATTTTTTCAGTACAACTATCAAGAAGGGGCGGTTTGGGGAATGGCTCCTTCCTCAGACGGCAAATACGTTTTGGCAGGGGGAACTGCCGGGGAGGTAAAGCTTTTGCAAATCCGTTCACTGCAGGAATCCATAGACCAAGGTTGCGACTGGCTTCAGGATTACTTGGCTATTCATAATATTTCCAAAGCAAAGGAAATTTGTTCTTTCCAGAGCGTAGATAACCCTTGAACAATTCTGCAACGCTGAAAAATTTTGTTTTTAACTTGAGTTTGGGATAAGCAAAAACTAATTCTGTCGGTGCTTAGTTGCCTTGCCACCCAACGAGGATGCGTAGTTCCAGACTTTCGGTCCTAGAAACAACCCTTAAACCGAACTGATATTTTTAGTCTGTTTCTGATACATAGATTAAAAACCCAAAAATTCTACTATCATTTATCTTCAAAGCCAATTTCTTCCTATTTACTTAATTTGCCTTACATTGTTTTTCAGCTTAAATTTAGCCTTAGTCATTTTAAGATGCTTTAAAACTCACCAAATTCTATAACATTGTTTAAGATTTCCAGCTGTAAATTTTCATCAGGATCTAAATATTGAAGAGACTGGATGATTTTAGCGGCTTCGCTAAAAGTGACCCCAAAGTTACAGTCATCACCATAAGGAGCAGAAAAACCTATGGAGCCATTATGGAAACGATTCTTGTCAAAAAAAGCAGAGCTGACATGAGCAGCTTCAAAAGACTGAGAGAATGTTGTATATCCTACGTCAACCTTAATGTTTAAGGCTGGAACTTCAATGCTTGTGATAGTTTCAAACTCAGATGGGGCATCTCCGATCCCACTATCAAAAGCCCAATTATTGAAATTAAAGCAAGCGCCATTAGGATGTCTATAAAGGATTGAATAAAACTCATAAATGTCTGGAAAGTCTTCCGAAATAGGACTTGATGTTTTGAAGCGCACAACTTCAAATCCTTCAGGAATATAACTTGGTAAGATGACAGGTAATGCTGTATAGCCAAGATTGGGAGTCACTAAATTTAAATTTAATATTTCATCAACTTGAGCTGGAGTTAGCCCTGCTTGTTTTCCTCTAGAAATAACGGAATCCTGGTTTGTTTCAGGTTTGCCTTGAGAATCTTCTGTGCTAGTTAATGGTTTAGCATTTGAAGATTCTGCCGGTTGAGCCAGATTGTTTTCAACTTCAGCCAATATTTCAGCATGGCTTTGTTTTTCATCGACATAATCAAGATTATTTGACAAAGGCTGATCAATTTTATTAGAGGTTTCGCCATTACAAGCTACTAAAAACGTGGCAAGGATAAAGCAAAGGCTTTGTTTCATGACTTCAAACCATATTTACTTGAGCCCAAAACTTAAGAAAATGAAATCAGAATTTGTTTTTTAATCTCTCATTAATAAAATCCATGGATTCAACAATTTTTATAGCCTCTTGCAAGTTTATGGTTTTGCATAATTCATTCTGTTCATCTCTATATCCAGGAGAAGTAAATTCATAGACATAACCATCAGGTTGTCCTGTGATAGCATCTAACTGAATTTTGGCTTGACCAGTATATTCATCAAATTCTGCATAGGTCAGTAAGAGATTTCCAAGGGCTGGAGAATAGACCTCAATATTTTCAATCTCTACAGGTGCACCTGACGGTGGAATATATGCCCCTACTGTAAAGCAATGATTGTTTGCATCCCGATAAGTCAATGAATAGCCTGCCAGAGTTGTGTAGGCTCCAGCCTCAGTTTGATACTTATCCCCATTTTGAACTAAAACCTGGCGCAGTTCATATCCATCAGGGATGTAGCCGGGTAAGATGACTTCGAAAATATCCTTTCTAAGCTCTGTTGCATCTACTCGTGCTCCGTCGAGTTGTATCAGGGCTTTAGTATCTTCCTGCCCAATTTGTGCAATTTGAATCAAAGATTCATTAAGATCCCGGATTTTGATGAAGCTACTTTCTATCCATCCCTCCGCTCCAGAGGTATCAAATTTTACCTGGTAATACTCTTGACCTTGGTCATCTTGAGCCATATTAAGCAGAGTTACAGCATCACCCACTAACCCATATCCCCTAGAATCTGCTTGGGCTGAGGGCCGAGCAGATAAATTAATACGTGCATTAATATCTTCAGCAACCAACTTTGCGGGCTTTGGGAAATGGTTAACTTTGAGTTCCGTTTTGTTGTCAGTAGCGCTTAGAACATCAGGGTTACGGTTTTGATTAGAAAGACTTGTATCACTTGTATCATCTGAGTATTCAATGACTTTGGGACTACTCTGTTGCTCTTGCTGGAGTGACCTAGTAGAGGAGCCAACCTGATAAGTTTCACAAGCATATAAGCCGAGAAGAGCAGTGAATGTAAATAAGATATAAGTGCTTTTATTTAACATACTCCTATTAGTTAGATATTCAAGGCTCCAACTGTTGAGTTAGCGGATAGGTGCCGGAAACAGGGGTCAGATAATTTAAAGACTCAACAATTTTTGCTGCTTCCGGAAAGCTCACAGATTGTTCACAATCGTCTGGAGAGAGGAAAGAGTAGTTCATTTTGCCCTGGCTGACCCAAACGGAAACTTCAGGGGCAGAAACACGTTGACTAAATTCGGTATACCCTACCTTTACTCGGCCGAGAGCCGGTGAGTTGACTTCTACGATTTGATATTCTTCGCTGTCAGCTCCTAAGCCTCCAGTGCCAGCATGAACCGAGAAGCATTGCCCAGATGAGTTGCTATACTCCAGGCTATAAAATCCTGGCCCATTGGGATTATTGAGAGGTTCTACAGAAAATTTAGTGATCTCAAACCCTGGGGGCACATAAGTCGGCAGCACAATTCCATAGGGATTACCGTTCGCTTGGTCAATATACTCAGGGCTAAATGTTTGCCAGTCATACTCCTGTCTACTGAATGAGTCTAAAGCGACTAACTCTTTTACTTGCTGGGAAGACAGCAAAGCGGCCTCTGCGACTCCTTGTTTAATAGAGACATTACCTAGTTGGGTAGGGGCAACTATCTTGACAAAATCGCTGCGAATCCAACCTTCTGCCCCGGAACCCTCGAATTTAACTAAATACCAGGTAAATCCATCGTCGCCTTGAGCTTGATTTAAGATCTGTATCGGGTCTCCTACCAGGCCATAGCCCTGATCGGATGATTGAGCTGATGGTTGAGTTCGTAGGTTAATTCTCGAGTTTGCCTCTTGAGCAGTTAATCGAGCGGATTTGGGAGAAGATTGCCCATCTAGTGGTTGCGTTGAGCCATTCGCACCCATAAATTCTTTGGCTGGTTCTACCTGATTGTCAGGGGCAGTGCCTAAATCGGTATTTTCAGAAGAGTTAGATGTTTCAGGCTGCAGTTCTGACACAGTCAGATTGCCAAAGGCACTGTTACATGCGCAGGCTCCTAAAATCAAAAGAAAAGCGAGTACATTCAAACATCGCATATAGGCCTCCCTGATATTGAGTTGGTCATATCTATTCCTGTAGAACAACCTGACCCGAAAGTTGAGCCTCTATATCGTTGATTGCATTGTATTACCAGCCTTTGCCAAGACACTTCACCCTTAAGGGTAATTTCTCCTTCCTGCTGTTGACAATTCTTAAAATGTTGGGCGATTGAGTTTCGGAGACTGGTAGCCCTTGTAAATACTACTCTCGATACTAAAGAGGTTCCCATTGCTTTGGCTGAGGATAACCATGCGAGATTGGATTTAGGTAATTCAACGACTCCACAATTTTGGCTGCCTCTGCAAAACTTACGTTTTTTTTACAATCACCAGTGGGTGAGGTAAACACATAGCTTATCTTCCCTTAACTAGTCCAAAGAATGTCTCTGGAACCGAGTTATGTTCAAGGTACAAGGACAAAACTTGAACGAGCCCAGAAAGCTAGAACTGAAGAGGATTTGACAGATCGGGGGGAGAGGCGGTGAGCTAGGAATTACTAGACCCCTACTATCAACCCGCCTCATGAACGAGATTATGCGAATTCACGCGGCTCTGCGACCCCACCTGCCATGGCACGGTGCCCGACTGCTATTTCTGGCGCTCTTTACTAGTGGCGTTGTTTCTCGTCGAGAAGGTAAATTTAGACAAACTGGCGAGTGTCTTTGCCAATCACGCACAGAGTACCTCAAGCTACAAGCGCTTGACTCGCTTCTTTCGAGACCTTGCGGTTGATTTCGATGCTATCGCGCGAGCGGTGGTGAGTTGGAGTCAGATTCCTGAGCCTTAGACGTTGAGTCTAGACCGCACGAACTGTGCTTCGGGAAGCTCAACATCAACATCTTGATGCTGGGGGTTGTTCACCAGGGCGTAGCCTTTCCGGTGATGTGGACGATGCTCGACAAGCGCGGCAACACCAATAGTGACGAGCGCATAGACCTGATGGAACGCTTTGAGCGAGTCTTTCCCAATGCCCAGATTCACGGCCTGACCGGTGACCGAGAGTTTGTCGACCAAGGGTGGTTAGCGTTTGTTTCCAGAGCTCATCTCCTTTGGCTTAGGCACAGTAACCATATCAGCTGTCGCTCGGGCAAGCGCCACCAACCAGGCGAACGAATCTTTGCCAACTTGACGGTCGTTGAGCAGCGAGTTCTCTCAGGCAAACGCTGGGTGTGGGTTCGCCGTGTCTACATCGTCGCCACTCGGCTTAAGAATGGCGAGCTTCTGATTATCGCCACCAACCATCGCTTCAAGACGTCACTGGCGGATTACCGCTTGCAGTGGATGGAGCATTGAGGACCTCTTCGCTGCGCTCAAAAACCGAGGATTCAATCAACCTCGAATCAACCCACTTCCGCCATGCTGAGCGTCTCAGCAAATTGATAGCGCTGCTGTCTAACGTTCTGTTGGGCCAGCAGCGCCGGGCTCTGGCAACACCAGCACCATCCAATTTCGCTCAAGGCCCATAAGCGCCGGGCCAAAAGCCTGTTCCGCCATGGCTATGACTTTCTGCGGCGCACCTTCTGCGATCTCTCCCTACAATGCTCTGAATTCCGCCGGGCATTACATCTTTTGTCCTGGTACTTAGCCCCACCTTATTTGGTAGGGCTTTTGAGGGATTATACCGGCGGTTGTGCCTAAACAGGTTTAAGGAGAGCCTGGTTCTGAAGTACCAGGTCCGCTGGTGTTTAAAAAACCTGGCATTTTGGGGCGATTCAACATGTGAGAGTAGTGTCTTGCTGTCGTCTCTGGGTTATTGCCCAAGATAGCCGCCGTTTGGGGGATAGTGGCACCATTCTCGATTAAGTGTGATCCTAGACTGTGGCGAGCAGCGTAAGGTACCTTATCGATCCCGATCCGTTGGCAAATCTTCTTCCAGCAGCGTTGTGAAAAGTTGTGGTCGTCGATTGGGTTCCCCTTTGGACTGAGGAAAACTAGATCTTCGGGCTTAGCTTCGGGATTAAATTGCTCGTGAAGCGTCTTATACAGATCGGGGTGCAAGTCTATTTCCCGGATCTTACTGTTCTTGGTGGTTTTTCGCTGTCTTGCGTAACCCGCCGAACGCCCATCTTCATTACGGCTTAGAGATTCGCAGATTGTAACGGTTTTGCGTTTCCAATCAATGTACTTCCAGCGAAGCCCAACCGCTTCACTTGGCCGAATCCCTAAGTAGAACATTGCCATACAGAAGTCATGATATCCGCTGTAATACTTGTCAGTCTTGATAGCTTGGAGGAAAGCTTGAATTTCTTCCCTAGACAATGGCTGCCGCCTTGGTGGTGCAGAAAACTCATAGCAGTCTCAATATGAGAATGTAACGACCCTGGAGAACTCAATGCGGCAGTCCAA
>PYGV01000366.1 GCA_003022385.1 filamentous cyanobacterium CCP3
GGGAGAGCACCGGAGCGGGCACCCAGGCCTACGCCCTCAGCACCCAGCCATCCGAGGATGGCAGTCTGTCGTCGTGGCAGTGGTATCCGGCATCCAATCACGCGCGGACTACAGGCAGCTACCATGCTCTCTACCCCCGCAGCTGGTACCGCTACGAAAACGTCTTTCGCGCCCAGCTCACCTGCGAGCAGATTTCGCCCATCTGGCCCGACAGCTATCGAGAGGCGAGCTACCCGGTGGTGGCCTTTGAGTGGACGGCCCACAACCCCACCCGCTTCCCCATCACCCTCAGCATTATGGTGAGCTGGCAGAATATGGTGGGCTGGTTTACCAATACCCAAAAATCGCCCGAGGTACTTCAGCGCGACGACGGCAGCCCCTACTACGACTATGTCCCCCCATTGGGGCAAAGCGTGGGCAACTTTAACCAGTTCATCAACGCTGACGGCCTCAAAGCGCTGATCATGGATGGGGCTTGGCAGGGGGAACCCGCCGAAGGCGATGGCCAGTGGTGTATCGCCACCCTGGATGACTCCGATATGGAAGTGTCCTACGACCTGCGCTGGAACCCGGCGGGGGACGGGCGCGACCTGTGGGACACCTTTGCCAAACTGGGGCGGCTGATGAATTTGCTGGATACCTCGCCAGCGGGGGAGGGAGAGCAGATTGCGGGGGCGATCGCCCTGCGTTTCACCCTCCAACCCGGCGAAACCCGCCAGATTCCCATCGCGCTAGCCTGGGATTTGCCGGTCACAGAATTTGCGGCGGGGGTGGTCAACTACCGCCGCTATACCGACTTTTTTGGGCGCAGCGGGCGGAATGCGCGAGCGATCGCCTTTACGGCCCTGAGTGATTACCAAACCTGGCAGCAGAGCATCACCGCCTGGCAGCAGCCGATTCTCGATCGCCCCGACCTGCCCGATGCCTTCAAAATGGCGCTGTTCAACGAGCTGTACGACTTGGCCAGCGGCGGCACCCTGTGGAGCACCGCCACCGAGGCCGACCCCGTGGGCCAGTTTGCGGTGCTGGAGTGCATCGACTACCGCTGGTACGAAAGCCTGGACGTGCGCCTCTACGGCGGCTTTGCCACCCTGCTGCTGTGGCCCGAGCTAGAGAAGGCCGTGCTGCGCGCCTTTGCCCGCGCCATCCCCGCCCAGGACGAGCGGCGGCGAATCATCGGCTACTACGTCACCATGGGCCTGGAGAATCCCCCAGCGATCCGCAAGCTCAAAGGCACCACCCCCCACGATCTCGGTGCCCCCAACGAGCACCCCTGGGAGCAGACCAACTACACCAGCTACCAAGACTGCAATCTGTGGAAAGACCTGGGTAGCGATTTTGTCCTCCAGGTTTACCGCGCTTACCAGTTCACAGGCGCGACGGATGTGGCCTTTCTCAAAGACTGCTGGCCAGCGGTGGTCGACACCCTGCAATACCTGAAGCAGTTTGACCGCGACGGCGACGGCATTCCCGAAAACGAGGGTGCCCCAGACCAGACCTTCGACGACTGGCAGCTGAAGGGCATCAGCGCCTACTGCGGCGGGCTGTGGCTGGGGGCGCTGGAGGCGGCGATCGCCATAGCCGAAATCCTCACCGCCGCCAACCTCGCCCCCGGTAACACCCCAATTTTGCTTTCCCAGTACCGCCGCTGGCTCGACAACAGCCTCAAGGCCTACCACCCCAAACTGTGGAACGGTCGCTACTACCGGCTGGATACGGGCAGCGGCTCGGATGTGGTGATGGCTGACCAACTCTGCGGCCAGTTCATGGTGCGCCACCTGGGCCTGCCGGATTTGGTGGAGGACGAGTTCACCCTGTCGGCCCTCGATGCCATCTACGACGCCTGCTTTGTGAAATTCAACCAGGGGGTGCAGAGCCAGGAGCGACCGCCCCAGCAGAAGTTTGAGGGGGCGCAGCTGGGCAACTTTAGCGCGGCGACGTTGAAGCTGGCGATCGGGGCCGCCAACGGAGTATTGCCGGACGGCAGCCCGGAAGACCCCGACAGCACCCACCAGCAGGAGGTGTGGATCGGCATCAACTTCGGTCTGGCGGCGTTCTTGGCCCAAATGGGTAAGCGGGAGGAAGCGATGGCGATCGCAGACTCCGTCATTCACCAAATCTACGATTACGGCCTGCAATTTCGCACCCCGGAGGCGATCACGGCACTGGGAACGTTTCGCGCCTGCCACTACATGCGACCGATGGCGATCTGGGGTTTGTACGAGGTGCTCACCGCTAGCACCGATCCGTAGGGTGCATTCGCGGCGCGTTCACGAAGTGACTCCTAGAGAGTATCGCCCTGGCATTCCCTCGACCACCCCTGCCCGCCGCAATGCACCACAGCGAGGAACCCAATTGTGGCGGTCCTCACGATGTGTGGGCGGTGCATTGCGGCACAAAGGCAATCGCCTGAGGATGAAGATTAGATGGCCGCGAATGCACCCTACCGTGGAGGAGAGAACCGATGGCAGAAAAACTAGTCTTCCAATACGACCAGGTGGGCGATATTCTCTACATCAATAAATGTGCACCCTATGCTGCGCAAGAGTCCGAAGAAATTGGCGATGAGATGATCGCCCGCCTCAATCCGGTGTCTGGTGAGGTAGAGAATCTAGAGATTCTCTTTTTCTCAAAACGGCTCAACGCAGATTTTTTGCTAGAGCTGCCTGAGATTGCCAATCTCAGGCTAGCCGCTTCGTAAGGTGCCATTCGCGGCGCGATCGCGAAGTGAATCCCAGTGAGTATCGCCCTTCAAGCCGATCTTCGACCATCGCACCTTCTACCGGGCTGTCCTTCGCCCCGTCGCATACACCTACAGCAGCTAGCTGAACGCCCATTGAGCTGTGGAGTACAATTAAACTAACCTGGCCCCGCTCGCCTACCCGACCCCACCGCCATGCGCCCTGCACCGCCCGATCGCACTCCCACCCAGCCGCCTCACTACGACGAATCCCGAACGCCTGTAGACCCCTGGCCAATTCCGGTACAGCAGCCCCAGCCCGTTCAACCGCAACCGCGATCGCGCCGCGCCGCCCCCAGATCGCCCTTCCGCCCCATTCGCACGGTGTTTAACGCGCTGATTGGCGGTGCGGTGCTGGTGGGGGTGGCAGCTGGGGTCGGCTTCTGGCGATCGCCCGATCGCTTCCTCGAAGGCGTGCGTATTATGCTGACCCCGGCCCCCAGGGAGCCGCAGGTGGATGTGCGTTCAGTCGTCGTGCAGCAGCTGCGGGGGGCCAGCGAGCTGACCACGGCGATCTTTGCCATGGAGGCGGTGGTGCCGACCCAGAGCGATCGCACCCTGGCGGGCTATGTGATTGGCTCCACCAATCTGCTCTACATTGCCTACGGCGAGGTGCGGGCTGGAGTTGACCTGGCCGAGCTTACACCTGAGAACGTGCAGGTGATGGGTGAGGATGCGATTCAAGTTACCCTGCCACCGCCTAAGATTCTCGACAGCAAGATCGACCTGAGCAAATCGAACGTGTTTGACTACAGCCGGGGCTTTTTGGGCCTGGGGCCAGATGTCGCGCCTGAGCTGCAGGAGAAAGCCCAGCAGGAAGCTCTCGTCAAAATTGAAGAGGCCGCCTGTAGCGAAAATCTGCTAGCAGAGGCCAACCGCCGTGCCGAAGTCACCGTGGGGCAGCTGCTCGCCACCGCAGGCTTTGAAACCGTCACCGTCACCACCCAGCCGCCGACTAATTCCGCCTGTGCAGCGCCTGCAAATAGCGATACAGTGTTACCGGGTTTACCAGTGCCCAATCCGCCCCCAGAACCCGGCCCATAAGGACTCCTATGCTAGAGCTGTACCAGTTTGAAGCCTCCTCATTCGCCGAAAAGATTCGGCTGATTCTCGACTATAAGCAGGTGCCCTACCGCAAGGTCGAAGTCACCCCCGGCGTTGGCCAGGTCGAAGTGTTCCAGATGTCGGGCCAGCGCCAGGTGCCGGTGCTCAAAGACGGTGAGTTGGTGATACCCGACTCGACCGCGATCGCCCTTCACCTCGAAAAAGCCTATCCCGATCGCCCCCTGATCCCCACCGACCCCAAGCAAAAGGGCCTGTGCCTGGCGCTCGAAGCCTGGGCCGATGAAGCGATCGTGCCCAAGGCCCGCATTGTTATGGTTGGGGCCTTTAAGCAGCACCCCAACTTTCGCACCGCCCTGCTGCCCAGCTTTACCCCTGGCCCCCTGCGCGATTTGGTCGGCGCGCTGCCGGGCGACATTCTCAACCTGGTCGGTACCGGTGTCGGCTTTGGCCCTGAGGATATTAAGGTGGCCACCGCTAGCCTGCGCCAGGATCTCGAAGCCCTGGTGCTGATGCTGCAAAATAGCCCCTACCTGCTGGGTGAGCAGCCCAGCCTGGCCGATTTTGCCGTCGCCGCCGCCACCATGTACCTCAAGTTCCCTACCGCTCAGTACGTTGACTTGCCCAACGGCATCGGCGGCAAGGGCGTCCCCGGCCTGGTGGATGTGCCCGAGTTTCAGGCTTTCTTTGCGTGGCGCGATCGCCTCTATAGCGACTTTCGCACCGCCCGCACCAATGTGCCCCCTGCCAGCCCCGGCAGCGGCCCTACCCCGATCAGCATCGACTAGGCTATGGCCAACATTGCTGAAATTTTGGGGGAGGTCGTTGAGGGCGATCGCATTCTCCCCCCCGATTCCCTCAAGTTGCCAGGATACCTCGCTCCAGAGGCCGTGGCCTACCCCACCACCGAAGCTGAACTCTCGGCGGTGATGGCCTGCGCCCACGCACATCGCTGGCGCGTGGTGCCC
>PYGV01000076.1 GCA_003022385.1 filamentous cyanobacterium CCP3
GTGGGGTTGTCGGGGTTGTTGGCGGGGCCGGGGTCCATAATGCCCCCGGCTTTGCCCAGTTCCATCAGAGCCTGACGAACGGCTGGGGTGTCTTGGGCAAAGGGGCGGGTGAAGCGAAACATTCTGCCAAAGCGGCCCCGCCGCCAGTCCCTTTCTCTACGACGGTAGCCCCGCCAATCGCGGCAAGCTGCTGATTGACAGCGATCGCCCCCACGACCTGGCCCGCAACAGCCAGGGCACCGCGCTGCTGGGCGACCCCCGCAACGACGAAAACCTGATTGTGTCGCAGCTGCACCTGGCCTTCGTCAAGTTTCACAACGCCATGATCGACAAGCTCAAGGCCGATGGCGTTAACCCCGGCCAGCTGTTTGACGAGGCCCAAAAGCTGGTGCGCTGGCACTACCAGTGGATCGTGCTGCACGAGTTTCTGCCGCTGCTGGTGGGCCAAAACGTCGTCGATACGGTGCTGAAGCGGGGCCGCCGCTTCTACAGCACCTTCTGGCGGCGCGAGCCCTACATCCCAGTAGAGTTTTCGGTGGCGGCCTACCGCTTTGGCCACAGCCAGGTGCGCGGCGGCTACCGCATCAACGACAACTTTGCGGGCGCCATCTTTGTGCCCCCCGGCTCGGGCGGCAACGACCTGTCGAGCGGCAAACCGCTGCCTCCTGAGCGGGCCATGGACTGGCGCAACTTCTTCAAACTGAGTGAAACCGGCACGCCCCAGCTCAGCCAGCGCATTGATGCCACAATCTCTCGACCGTTGTTTCAGCTGCCGTTTATTCCGCCCAATATGGCCTCTAACCCGGCCTCGCTGGCCCAGCGCAACCTGCTACGGCACCTGACCTTTGGGCTGCCCTCGGGCCAAACTGTCGCTCGTAGAATGGGCATCGCGCCCCTGTCTGCCGCTGATCTGGCGGATGTAGCCGCGATCGATGCCGGTCTGGCCAAGAGTACACCCCTGTGGTTTTACGTGCTGCGGGAAGCCGACAAGCGGGCCGATGGCCGCTCCCTTGGCCCCCTCGGCGGTCGCATTGTGGCCGAGGTGTTTATTGGCCTGCTGCAAGCTGACGAGCTGTCGTACCTCTGCCAGCAGCCCAGCTGGCGGCCCACCCTCGGTGAGGGTGGCGACTTCAAGATGGCCGACCTGCTGAAGTTTGCTGGAGTAGGTGAGGCTCCCGTTCTGCCCTCATTGGCTGAGGCATCGGCCCCACCGGCTGAGACCCCTCAACCCGCCGAGGTGGCCGCTAGCTAGGGCTAAATGCACACTGATAAAGGGTTTAGGGGCACAGCATGGGTTATGCGACATAAGGGTATCCCCCTGAGTGCGACACAAAGCTGTGCCCCTACAGGCGATCTGGGGGGCAGGGGTTGGCCGGGCGCTGGGGGCGGAGCTGGCGCAGGACGCTGAGATAGTTTTCGAGGTCGCCAAACTCCGCTGGGTTCAGGCTGTAGTAGATCCAGCGGCCATCTTGCCGGGCGGAGATCAGCCCGGCCTCGCGCAGGGTTTTGAGGTGAAAGGAAAGCTTTGACTGGGCAATGGCCATGCGATCGCACAGATCGCACACGCACATTTCCTGCGATCGCAGCAGCTCAATCACCTCCAGCCGCAGCGGGTCAGCCAGGGCTTTAAAGCGCGCCACCAGCATGCCCGAATCTGTATCAGAACGTTTGTCTAAAGCCGTGGCCATGGGCGGAGTGCTTGCTTGATGAAATGAAATCGCTAGACCCAGGGTAGCAAAGCTGTACGACTGCCGCTGCCCTGTAGCCGCTGCGATCGCCGCCAAATGCTACGATAAATGCCGCTTTGCCCTTTTGCTCCCCGGAGCGCCCGATCTTGACCCAGGCTTTTTCCTTTCGCTGCGATGCTCGCTGTAGCCACACCCAGGCGCGAGCCGGTACCTTCACCACTCCCCACGGCCCGGTGCACACACCTCGGTTTATGCCCGTGGGCACCCTGGCCAACGTCAAAACCGTCACCCCGGCGCAGCTCGCCACCACCGGGGCGCAGATGGTGCTCTCCAACACCTACCATCTGCACCTGCAGCCGGGCGAAGACATTGTGGCCGAGGCAGGTGGTCTGCACCGCTTCATGGGCTGGGATGGCCCCATGCTGACCGACTCCGGCGGTTTTCAGGTGTTTAGCCTCAGCCAGATGCGCACCATCACCGAGGACGGCGTGACGTTTAAATCGCCCAAAGATGGCCGCATCATTAATATCCGCCCCGAAACCTCGATTCAGATCCAGAACGATCTGGGGGCCGATGTGATCATGGCCTTTGACGAGTGTCCCCCCTATCCGTGCAGTCGCGAGACCATCAAGGCCTCGACCGATCGCACCTGGCGCTGGCTGCAGCGCTGCGTAGAGGCCCACAAACGGCCTGATCAGGCTCTGTTTGGCATTGTGCAAGGGGGCGTTTACCCCGACCTGCGCACCGAAGCCGCCCAGCAGCTAGCTACTCTGGACCTGCCGGGTTATGCGATCGGTGGGGTCAGCGTAGGCGAGCCGCCGGAGCTGATCGAAACCATCGTTAAGGCCACTGCCCCTTGTCTGCCCGAGCACAAGCCCCGCTACCTGATGGGGGTGGGTACCTATAAGGAGATGGCTCAGGCGATCGCAGCAGGAGTAGATCTGTTTGACTGCGTCATCCCTACCCGCTTGGCCCGCCACGGGGCGGCTCTGGTCGATGGCGATCGCTGGAACCTCAAAAACCAGCGCTTTCGCCGCGATTACACCCCCCTCGATGCCGCCTGCCCCTGCTACACCTGCCAACATTTCACCCGCGCCTACCTCTGCCACTTGATCCACGCCAAAGAGATGCTGGCCTTTACCCTGATCTCGATTCACAACATCACCGAGCTGGTGCGCTTTACCCAGCGGATCCGGGAGGCGATTGTGGGCGATTGCTTCGCCACAGAATTTGCCCACTGGCTAGAGCCAAACTCGACCGCAACCGCGATCGATGCCCCCGACCCGTGATAAAATGCGAAGAAAATTTACCAATTCTCAGATTCCAGCCAGGGCGCTCAAGGGCTTAGCTTTACTGGTATCTGAAGAATTACCTGTCCCGGCTGTGTAACGAGAGGATAACTATTCAATGGAAGTCGCAATGCTGCTGGCCAAGCTGCCCGAGGCCTACTCCCTGTTCGACCCCCTGGTAGACGTGCTGCCCATCATCCCCGTATTCTTCCTGCTGCTGGCCTTCGTATGGCAAGCTTCTGTCGGCTTTAAGTAAGATTAGCTGCTAAATGAATGCCAAAGAGCCGCAGAAAAAATCTGCGGCTCTTTGGCGCAGAAAACGAAAGAACTAAAAGACAGTTAATTGTTTCTATCTACTTCAAGTTCTGAGTTAAGAGGGGATAGCTCCATTATTTTTGGGGTAAATGATACTGACAGAGTATTTCGGCCTTTCAAGAAAATTTCATGAAGGCTAGATGCAGGAAGTAAGTCCAATGAATTTGAGAAAGGCAACTCCTGAGAAATTTCACTCCGATCTAGTAGTTGAGTTTCTATAATATCGGATTTTGCCATATCGCTATTAAAAAGCGAGTTTTTTACAAATGCGTTGCTTATGTCAAAAGAACTCAGATTAAGCCATCCTAAAACGAGATTGTTAAGATTACCGCCTTCAAGATCCACAGATTTAATAAGCCCTGGAGAAATCGAATTTAGCCATCTAAGAGCAGAAGCCTCAAAATTTCTTGATCCTATTTCACAATCATAGAACTCAAACCCTAAGTCAAAAGCCACATTTTGAGTTTTAAAAAAAGCCACAGCGATACCGCTGGCAACAGGTGAGAACTCTCTTATTCTTTGAGAAAATATAAAGCTTAGAGAGTTAATTAGATTGCATGCAATATCGTTGATAACAGCTCTTATCTTCGAGGACTGGCCTGAAAGTGCATTTACTCGCTCTGATGCCAAAACTTCTTCCTTGTAGAATCTCTCGACTCGATTTTTTCCTCTTTCAAACGCTTGATCAAGTTTCCTGTTTATCGCCATGACTTTGTTTGTATATTTCTCGATGTCAGGCAAGGTGTTTGTGCCAGATAGTAATTCCGAATCAAGTTGGTAGCTGAGTTCTCGGGCTTCCGAAATAAGAAAGTCCTTAGCCAAAGCTAAGTGACCAGAGACGATTTTCTCTCGGAACCTTAATGTTTTTATTAACTGCGCTTTCTGAAACTCTATAGTATTTTGATTTACAGGTTTCAACTTTGGAAAGTAGTCATTCGTTAAAGTGTCTTGTTGTTTATCCGCGTCAAGCAAATCTTCTAATTTTTTTGACGTGGTTTCTGATACCCATACAAAAACCTTGACGCTCCCTCGACCAATAAAACTGAAGTCTATAGAATTATCGCCAACTCTATCCCTTAGTTTTTCGACAAATTCTTTTATCTCTTCCTCTATTTCCCCGAAATCAAAATAATTTATGTCTTTTCCTTGAATAGTGAATTCAAATAATTTTTTTGGTTCTGTTGACGCAGAACCAATTATTTCATTCAATAGTCCTTGAAAAATTTTGAGGCCGCAGCCTGTTGCTCCTTCTACCCAATCAAGAAGCGCTTTGGTTTGCTGCCCTTGAGATGCTAGTGAACCAGGCATTACTCCTTTTGGTGGATCTAATGCAAAAACCAATTCATGGAATTGCTCTGCTGGCAGAGCATTAACTTGACGTATTAGGTATAGACGCTCTTTGTGCGAAAAAATAGATCCACTTGCTAAGCTTTCAAGAGAAGACATTGAGGACAAGCCTTAAACAGGGCAATTTAAATTCTGGACTCCTTCGAGTTCAGCGGATTCAATTTTATACTTTGTTAAAGGTTGATTTCTCCAGAGTGTTGTAAGATTTCAAAGAAGTATACCAAGTTTTTATTCTCACTAATCACTAAAACGACAAGTTGTTATCTGCTTTTGGGGAGCAGTAGAATAAATATTGATTAGAATGCTCCGCTATGTAGTGCATGTTACCATTCAGGTTTGATATACTAAGCCAGAAAAACCTTTCCGAAAGCTATTAGGGACCATGGTTGATAATAAGCTTCCCCACAGTGCTATTGGTTTTTCCATTCGTTCCTTAGAGATCGAACGCGATCCCAAAATTATTCACGCTGAGATACAGGCGCTTTGCAATAGTGTGGTCAAACTGAGCGGACTTGAGCAATCAAGATTTTTTGTCTTTCGGCGTTCGCTCCGGCCAAAACAGATAGGGGCTGAGCAGGCAGGTGCTCTCAGTGAAACCTCGCTTTTTACTGGACTCAAGTTTGAGATTCCAGCCAAAAATTTCAGGGTAGTGCTGCGGTGTGTAGCTAGCTGGCTAGATAGCATTGCCCAAGCAACTCTTTTCGCTCTAGATATCTCGCCTGCTCACATCATTACATTGAAAACTGCTCAGGCAAAGGACTTGGCTCAGTTGCTATCCCTAGGCGAGGCGCTACTGCCGCCCCAAGAACTTTATCTTACCCAAGCTGAGGGCTACGTAAATACCTTCGGTGAGTTGACCCCAGCTGCCAAAGCCAATTTGCTCCTGGTAAGGCACCGAATGGGTTTAACAAGAGATGAGGTCAATGATCTTAATGCCAAAGTAATGGGTCCGTTTAAAACCCTAGGCGAGAAGTATCAGCACTTTCGTCGCGAGCTACTGGTGTGCAAGCAGGAGAGCGACCTCGATAGCGAGCTATGGCAGGTGATGCAGGCCAAGGCCGATACCATGGGCCTGCCCGAGGCCGATGCTCAGTTCCTCAAGGCCGAGCGCCTCAGCGCCCTGCGCCGGGAAGCTGAGCGAGAGCGGCAGCAGCGGGAGGCCGAAGCCGAGGCCGAGCGCCAGCGATATCTTGAGCAGCAGCAGCGCCTGGAGCACTACCGCCACGCTTTTGAATCCTTAGTTATGGATGCTCTGGTACCGCTCAACGTTGCACCCGATGCAGACCAATTTCGTCAAGCCATCATGGCTCAGCTCTCGGGGCTAGAGTTTAACCGGGGCCGCCTGATCCAGGCCCGAGACTTTTACCGCCTCACCCCGCCAGGGGCCGATACCCTGGAGAAGCGCGTTTTAGATGAGCTGTATTTGCTATCTGACTTACTATAAAGTTGCGAAGGCAGCCTTGGCTAACCCCGGTCTATGGCTGCGTCTGTGAGGTGCTGGCTTGGCGCAAGATATTGCTTTTTTAATCAAGTTTGTTGACCCTCAGTACAAGAGCGACGATGTGGCTACTGAGGTTCACTACCTGATTGAAGATCTGCGCGATCTCGATGGCATGAGCCAAACCCGCTTTGAACACATTTCAGAAATCAGAGATGTGGCTGAGATTCGAGTTGGGGTTACGTTTGTGGCCCACTCAGACCTGTTAGGGCCGATTTTGCGGCGGCTGCGCGATCGCCTCTACTACAACCCGATCGAAACCTACTTTCAGTTTCAGATTTCAGATTTGGTACTGCAAATTCAGACCCACCAAGCTGACGATCTGATGGGTTTCATGGCGGCAGCTCAAAGCGGGCTGCTGTTTGCGCCCGAGCGCGACTACCTGGCCGAGGCCGAAACCTACAGCCGCACCCAGGGCGAGCTATCGCCTACCGAGCTCGACAATCTCAATCTGCTGCGCCAGCGCCTGGGCATTCCGGCAGAGGAGGCCGAGGTGCTCAATGCTAGAGCAGCCAGCCCTTACCCAACCAAGGCCGACAAGCACCGCCACTTTGAAGACATAACCGCCGCTGAGTTTAGCCGCCTGCGCGCCATGGACGAAGGCCCACCATTCGCCCCCAAAGACATTTGGCCTGTGCTGCAAGAGCTGGCCGAAAATTTGGGTTTACCTGTCCTCGAAGCAGAGGCCATTTATCAAACGCACCAGCAGCGCTACGACAACGACTTCAGACTCAAAACCGAGCAAACTGCGGCTAAGACCGCCGAAGACAACCGCTTGTCAGCGGCAGCCAGGGCCGAAGCTGAGCGCCAAAAGCAGGCTCAACAGGCCCAGGAACGCCTGAACCAATACCGAAACCTGTGCCGCCAGACCATGGCCAACAGCATCTACCCGTCTGAGTTTGACCAGGGCCGCCTTGATCAGGCTCGGCGACTGTGGGGTGTCTCTATGGCGCAAGCGCTTCAGCTAGAGGCAGAGGTGCGCGACGAGCTATACGGCGGCGTAGCGTCTGCTGCCGGAGTTGACTACAATCGCCTGCGAACTCTGCTGCACCAGCAGGCCTGGCACGAGGCCGATATGGAAACTGAAGTCGTTATTCTCAAAGCGCTCAACCTCGACATGCAGCTCGTGACCGCCGCCACTGTGGAGCGGCTGCCAGCCGTCGACTTGGCCACCATTGATGCCCTCTGGACCCGTTATAGCAAGGGGCGCTTTGGGTTCAAAGCCCAGCAGCAAGTTTACCGAGCCCAGCAGCAAATTCAGGCGGATGATCGCCAGCGGTGGGTAGCCTATGAGCAGGCGCTGGGCTGGCGCGAGGCTCCGTCGCTGTTTTCCCGAGGCCACAAGCCCTATCATGACCTCAACTTCAGCCTGGAAGCGCCCCAGGGCCACCTTCCCACCTGGCGCTGGTGCTGCCCCAGTTTGAGCGATCGCTACAAGATCAACCTTGAGGTAATGGCGGCGGTTATGCACCACCTCAATGAGTGCATGCCCCTGGAGGCCGTAGCTGTTCCGGCCCTCGATACAGCGCTACCCACCCAAATTGTCTAACCAGAGGGCCTGCCCGTGCTCGCTAGCAACCCCCACAGCGGCTTAGAAGAAAGCCTTAATGAACTCAGCCTGCTGCTCAACGAAGAAGACTGGGAAGAGGCCGATCGCCTGACGGCTGCTCTACTGCTAGACGCCATAGCCCAGAGCCAACATGCAATGCGGCTACAGGGAGCTAGCCCTCGCCAGCGCCCTTACCTCACCACTGAGGCCGTAGCGGCCCTGCCCTGTCAACTGATCCAGGCTATTGACGATCGCTGGCAGAGGGCTAGCGGCGGGCATTTTGGTTTCTCGACCCAGCTTCAGATCTACGCCAACCTGCTAGAAACCGTTGACTTTGACCCCCATCTGAACAACTGGTCTACCCCCCACCCGTTTTTTGAAGACGTGGGTTGGCTAATGTTGGTTGCGCTGCGGCCCATCGGGTTCCTGCGGTTTTACAACTGGCTGGAGTTTGACCTCGATGCCCCCAAAGGCCATTTGCCCGCACTCTGGTACTGGAAAATACCGCGCCTTGAATCTCTCCAGATGGGCGGCTTCTTGACCGGTCAGGGAGGTTGCTTTGGCGACCTAGCCCGGCTCGATGCCATGATGCTGCGGCTCTCGCGCTGCCACCAGATTGGCGGCTAGTACCGCTGCGCGAAATTCAAAATGCAAAGTTCAAAATGAAAAAGCGTCAGTGCGTCAGTGCGTCAGTGGTTCAAGCTACCTGAACAGCAGGCTTATTCATGCTTCATTGTCCTACTCCACAAGAGCTGTAGCTGTTGCCTGGGGCTCTAGCTGAATGGTGACCTCCGCCAGGTAGGGCAGCTGCTGGTGCAGGTGAGCTTTGAGCTGGGCAGCGATCGCTGCCCCCGCCGCCACCGACAGACTGGCCTCTACGCCCAACGTTACCTCTCCGTGCAGCCGGTGCCCCAGCCATCGCCCCTTCACCTGCTGCACAGTGGCGGCTGCTCCTACCCCGTGCTCTACTTCGTGGCGCAGGCGATCGAGCACCTCTGGTTCCACCCCGTCCAGCAGCCGGGTAAACACCGTCTGGGTCGATTGCCAGACTACCCGCAGCAGCACCAGGGTAATCCCCAGCCCCATTACGGGGTCGGCCCAAGGGTAGCCCAGCCCTACCCCTAGGGCGCTGACCAGCACCGCCAGGCTGACCAGCCCATCGGCGCGGGCGTGCAAGCCATCGGCCACCAGGGCGGCGCTGTTGATCTCGCGCCCCACCCGCAGGCGAAACAGGGCTACTACCTCGTTGCCAACAAAGCCAATCACCGCCGCCGCCGCCAGGGCTCCTAGGTGGTCCAGGGGCTGGGGATGGCGCAGCCGCTCGATCGATTCGTATCCGGTAATCAGCGCACTCAAAAAAACCACCGCCACGATCGCCACCCCAGCCAAATCCTCGGCTCGGCCATAGCCGTAGGCAAAGCGGGGCGAAGACCGGGCGCGGGCCAGCACAAAGGCCACCCCTAGGGGCACCGAGGTCATGGCGTCGCCCACGTTGTGAATCAGGTCGGCCATCAGCGCGACGCTGCCCGAGAGGGCAAACACCACCGCCTGGGCGATCGCCGTGATCAGCAGCCCCACAAACGACCACTTCACTGCCCACAGCCCCCGCTCTGAGGCGGCAATCTCAGGGTCTACCGCTCCGTGGGTATGGCCGTGCCCGCGATGAGAGTGCCCATGATGATGGTGGTGGTGCCCGTGGCTGTGGTTGTGATCCGTCAGGGTAACTGAAGCGATCGCGTCCTCCATCGCATTTTCTGAGGCGCTATCCACTGCGTCAGAGCCAGACAGTTGAGAAGCCGGATTAGCCATAGTGCGCGAAAGAGCTACTGAAGCGTTATGGTAGCGGCTCAAAACAGAGTCTGGCCACAGAGATCACAAAGACAAGGTGCCGCCTGCTTTCTGGCTCATACACCAGCTTAAGCAAAAGGGCCGGGAAGACCCTATCTGTCTCCCCGGCCCCGGTTTAGGGTTAGCCCCTAGCGCAGCGACTAGCCCCGATCAGACTTCTGCACCAGGTGTGCCTCTAAGAACCACAGACGCATGTCAATGGTGCGAGAGATCTCGGTGTAGAGGTCGGCGGTATCGGCATCGCCCAGATCATCAGTGGTGTCAATCGCTTCGCGCACGTGCTTGCCGTAGGCGGCAAAGCGCTCTGCCAGAGCGGTTACATGCTCAGGGCCTTCTACCGCATCGATGGGGTACTCAGGCAAAATTGATTCGGCAGCGGCAATGCGGGCCGTGCCCATGGCGGTACCCCCCAGGGCGGTCACCCGCTCAGCCACCATGTCGACATAGCCTTCTAGCTCGCCCGCCAGCTCGTCAAACAGCTCGTGCAGCTGGTAGAAGTTCATGCCCTTCACATTCCAGTGGGCTTGCTTGGTTTGGGTTTTGAGATCGAGGGTGGCGGCTAGCGTTTGGTTGAGTACGTCGCACACCTGCGATCGCACCTCAGCCGACATGTCGATGCGAGTGGGGTAAAACCCGCGCTTAACTTTGTTTTTTTCAACGGTTGCAACCATGTGGCCTCTCTTTGTTCTGTCAATCGAATGGGTAACCAACAAATCTGTGATGCTGCCTGCGGGCCTTATCCTGAAATCCTACCACTATGGCCCAGGCTTCTCCTAAATCATACTCGTTATGAGTACGACTTGCAACCTGCTCCACCAGTTCTGGCCTGTTTTTGCTTATGCCTGTAGATGCATAAAATCATGCTGCTGCCGTAAATACTGCGTCAGAGATGACTTCAGCGCATTCTATGGGTGATTGCAGCGGTGGGTTGTGCCGTTACGGTTGCTTAAACCGCTAAAGGACCAGCGCCAAATCGCGGCAAGTCGGCGAGTCATGCCAAGTCGGATTTAGCAACTCCGTAGGGGCATAGCACGCTGTGCCCCTACGAATCGGGGAGATTCAGGCAAAATTTGGTGTCAATGCCGAAGCTACTGGCCAAACTCCAGCCGCACTCGCTCTACCAGATCAGCCGTCACCGCCTCGGCCTCAACCTCGCGAGCCACATCTTCAATGCGCTTGCGGGCCTGAGCCCGGACAAAAAAAGGAATGTTTTTGAGCTTAGCCTGGGCGTCGGCTGTCCAGGGAAGTCCATCAGCCATTAGCGAAATCCGCTCCCAATTGCAACGAATGCCCTGATCCTATACATCGCTTCGCCGTCAATGTGAGGTTTTTGCCAAGGTGTAACGTTCTATCGGGAATTACGGGCAATGGCAGCGTAGATTATGGTGTCGATTCGCGTTTGCCTACCCCAGCCCCGATCGCCTAGAGCACCACCCCAAAGAACCACCAGCAAGGCTGACCCTGAAATCCAAAGGCGCTGACACCAAAAGCTGATTAAGGTTAGCTCACCCAGGCCCAGGAACTCAAGCCCTTGTTCTAAAGTCCTGACGGGTGGGAATACTAGGCCCAGGTTGGCAAATGGCCTATCGGCACACGTTTAGACACGTAACTAGAGAGCGTCATGGTAGCAACACCCCACTACAAAAAAGATGAAGCCGCCGCCCTGCCCGATCAGGAGCTTGGCCTCCCCCCCTTGGGAGAGGAGGATGAAGGGGCGGACCTTCGGCTCCATGACTTTTCTGCTGCCGACGCTGACGACAGCGACTTTGAAACCGATGCCGCCGCCGTGCTCAAGGGCAAGCGCACCACCGACCTGGTACGTCTCTACCTGCAAGAGATTGGCCGGGTGCGCCTGCTAGAGCGCCACGAAGAGGTCTCTGAGGCCCAAGCCGTGCAGGGCTACATGCAGCTGCTAGACGATTTAACCCGGGCCGCTGGTGAGAATGGCGGCATCCTCGCCGTCTACAGCAACCTGCTGAAAACCCGCGATCGCCTCTCGTCGCAGCTGGGCTACCGCCCCTCTCTGGAGCGCTGGGCCGCCGAGGCCGAGGTACCCATCGCCGACCTCAAACCCACCCTGGCCGCCGGGAAGCGGGCCTGGGCTGAGCTCAGCAACCTCACCGTACCCGAGCTAGAAAAGGCCATTGCCGAGGGCATTCGCGCCAAAGAGCACATGATCAAGGCTAACCTGCGCCTGGTGGTGTCGGTGGCCAAAAAGTACCAGAACCGTGGCCTGGAACTGCTCGACCTGATTCAAGAAGGCACCCTGGGCCTGGAGCGGGCGGTGGAGAAGTTTGACCCTACCAAGGGCTACCGCTTTAGCACCTATGCCTACTGGTGGATTCGCCAGGGCATTACGCGGGCGATCGCCACCCAGAGCCGCACCATCCGCCTGCCCGTCCACATCACCGAAAAGCTCAACAAAATCAAAAAGGCCCAGCGCAAGCTCTCCCAGGAGAAAGGCCGCACCCCCTCGATCGAAGACATCGCCCGCGAGCTGGATATGACCGCTGTGCAGGTGCGCGAGGTGCTGCTGCGCGTGCCCCGCGCCGTTTCCCTCGAAACCAAGGTGGGCAAAGACCGCGACACCGAGCTGGGCGACCTGCTCGAAACCGACTGCATGTCGCCCGAAGACATGCTGATCCGTGAGTCGCTGCGCCGCGACCTGCAACAGCTGATGGCCGACCTCACCAGCCGCGAGCAAGACGTGATCAACATGCGCTTTGGCCTCGGTGACGGCACCCCCTACTCGCTAGCCGAGATCGGCCGCGCCCTAGAGCTATCGCGCGAGCGAGTGCGCCAGATTGAGTCGAAGGCCCTGCAAAAGCTGCGCCAGCCCAAGCGCCGCAACCGCGTTCGCGACTACCTCGAAGCGCTGAACTAGAGACCTTCTCTTCGCCAAGAGACCAGATGCCTGGAGTCATTACTTAGGCATTTGGTCTCTTTTTTGATAGGAGAATTGTTCTTGGATATAACCGCTGGTCTAACTTGCCCGTCTCACACTATCTATTAGTTTGAGACTAGCCCGCAGCCACTTATTGACTCAAGCTTGCGCCTCTACGCCATTTTCCTCGGTCAAACGGCTATTGTGGCGTTGCTAATCTAAGTTGCGGTCTGGAGATACTACACAAATCCTCGCAGAGCGACGCTCGATTCCGCTGTCCAGGCTCGCTCAACATACTGAGGCCGCAGAGCTTTCACGTCTACAGCGGGGAATGACAACCTAGGGAGACGATCGTCATTTGCGCTCACGGCGATGGGCAGTTCGTTTTGTTATTGATGTCGATACTGTCAACGTCCACAGGAGGCTTAGCGAAAGCTCTATAACGTCTAAAGACAAGGCGTCATAAGTAAATAGTGCTTTGTGATTCCGCGTCATAGCCACTTTTCGACTGCCATTTTTCCTATTTAAACAAACTCCTGATTTATATTCAAGAAAGTCACTGATTTGCCTGCGCTTTGCTTAAACAACTAGTCAGTTTTTGAGCCAACACCTGTACGTGGGGTTCATCCAACATACTCATATGATCGCCAGGTACATCGTGAATCTCTAACCCTCCGCCTGCCAAATCTCGCCAACCCAACCCTTTGTCTAAGTAGGTCTGGGAATAATAGATTTCTTCTGTTGCCCGAAAGAAAGTGAGCTTGCCAGGATAAATTCCGTAAACATAGTTCTTAGATGCTGTCTTGTTCTCTTCTAGAACCATGAGGAACTGTTGTTCGTAGGTCAGATTCTGGCCTAATTTAAGCTTTAATTTGTTATGGCAATATGATAGAGCTTGCCAAACGTCAACCCATCGGCGCTGCACTCTGTTCAACAGGTAAGGCAAGCCTCGGTCGAAGAAATTGGCAAAGTGAGATGATACTCTTTCAAATTTTGCGCTAATTTTTTCTGGGCCGTAGGTATCCATTAGAGCCAGTAATGCTACGGTTTCTCCTTGTCTTACTAGTTGTTGTGCAATTTCGAAAGCAACCTCTCCACCAAATGAAACTCCGGTTAGGAAATATGGGCCAATAGCTTGGACTTGCCGTATTTCTTGTACATAAAATGCGGCAAGATCCTTGATTTTATTTCGGGGCGCAGTTCTGCGATCGGTCATTTGGGCAGACAGACCGTAAACAGGCTGAGCAGGGTCTAAATGACGAGCCAGCGGGTGGAAGAAACTACCGTTTTTTCCCAATACATGAATACAAAAAAGAGGTGATTTTGTTTCAGGATTCCCCGTCTGGATGACAACCATGGAAGAACTCATGGTGGGTGCCTGATCATCTTGTAAGTACTTTGCTAGTTGTGAAATTGTCGGAGCTTGAAAGATTACAGCGGGTGGAAGTGATCGATTGAAATGATATTCTATGCGATCGCATAGCTGAACCACTAACAAAGAATGGCCGCCCAGCTCAAAAAAATTATCTGTAGCTCCGATGTTGGTAATGCCTAAAATAGTTTCCCAAATCTCTAACAGTTTGGCTTCAGTAGTATTGGCAGGAGCAGCGACCAATTTGGGTTCGCTTTGGTTGTATAGATCGGGAGCAGGGAAGCTAGTGCGATCGACTTTGCCGTTTGGCATCAAAGGAAAGGCATCTAATTCTACAAAAGCCACTGGCACCATGTATTCAGGAAGCTTTTGACCTAGAAAAGCACGAATGTCGTTCAAGTTGAGTGAGAGATCGGGTTGAGCGATCAAGTAGCCTACAAGATACTTGTTTCCGGGTACATCTTCGCGGGCCAAGACGATTGCCTGCCGCACTGAGGGATGCTGCTCTAAACTCGTTTCAATTTCGCCCAGTTCAATGCGGAATCCCCGCAACTTCACCTGAAAATCAACCCGCCCAATAAATTCTAGGTTGCCATCTGGTAAATAGCGTACAGTATCCCCTGTTTTGTATAGCCTGGCTTGAGGGTTGTCACAAAACGGATGGGAGATAAATTTGTCGGCAGTCCGGGAGGGGAGCTGATGATACCCAATGGCTACTCCAGGGCCTCCAATATATAGTTCTCCTACTTCGCCAGGGGGAACTGGTTCTAAATTTGGATTGAGTACGTAGACCTCAACATTGGCGATTGGTTTGCCGATAGGGATTTCGCCCTGATCGGGATTGTACTGAGACTGAATAGGATCGTAAAGAGTTGCTGTAACGGTAGTTTCGGTGGGGCCGTAAGCATTTAACCAGCGGGGGTAATGGCCTACTAATCGAACCCATTCTGCGTAGTCTAATCGAGAGGCTTTTTCTCCGCCAACAACGACCAAGCGCACAGACTTGGGTATTGAGAGTTGTAGAAGGGCAAGCCCACGTACTAGTTCGTGCCAAAAGGCAGTGGGCAAATTTAGAATCGTAATATCATGAGCTTCGACAAAGTTTAAAAAATAGCGAATAGATGTAGAAACGTCGGCAGTGCGTAGAACCAGCGTGGACCCATTAAGCAGTGTGGGGAATAGTTCTTCAGCCATGATGTCAAAGCTGATGCTGGAGAATTGTAATATGCGATCTTGGCTGCTTAACTCAAATGCTTGAATGATAGCTAGGCTATGGTTGACAATGCCTCGGTGAGGAATCTTTACTCCTTTAGGAGATCCCGTAGAGCCAGAGGTATAAATTACATAGGCGGGATGCTCTAAGGAAATAGGCTGTGCCGGATTGTGTTTGGGATAGAGTGCTATTTCGGTATCCCATTGGGTGTCTACAGCAATCGCTTGAGCGGATTGGTCTGACCATGAATGGGTCAGGTATTTTTGTGTTAGCAGAAAATTGGCTTGGGAGTTTTGCAGCATGTACTGCTGCCGCTTTTGCGGATAGCTTGGATCAATAGGTACATAGGCGCCTCCAGCCTTTAATACGCCCAAAATGCTGACTACTAGTTCCAGGCAGCGATCCATTGAAATTGCCACTAGCTCTTCGGGCTGCAGGCCTTGAGCAAGCAGAAAATGGGCAAGCTGGTTAGCCCGTTCGTTAAGTTCCTGGTAAGTGAGAGTTTGTTTTAAGAACGATACCGAAATTGCGTGAGGTGTAGCTTTGACCTGAGCTTCAAACCACTCATGAACACAGGAATACTGAGCCTTTTGATAGTGAGGATGATCTAATTTCTCTCGAAGCTTCAAAGCTTCTGGAACTGGAGAAGGATAGTCTTCAAGTTTCAGATTTGTCTGTTTGTGGGACGCAGGATGCATTTGAATCATCTGTTGATCAGGCTAAAGTATTCAAAAGTTGCATCCATTAGGCATGAAAATCCATCAGTCTTGAACCAAGATAACTAACAGATTTAGCAAATGGAAGACATTATTTAAAAGCAAGTAATAGTAATTTTGCAAGTCGGAATTCGCAAAAGAGATTGGCAAAGATATTTCTAGGAATAGGGGAAGCTAATTTGAATGGATGAAGCTGTTTGCCTATGGTAAATTCGGGCTGTCTGACTCGAACTCATTCAAAATTGTCAATTTTTAGTAGTCATCTAAAAGCAAGCTATGGGTAAAATTGCCAATCCAGATTCTGTTTCTTACTAATGTATAGTTTCGTTGATGAAAGAAGCATAAAGTACGAAAAGCTTTTGGTGAAAAATACGCTAGGAATGATAATTGACTCCGCAGAAAATTTTGAGTTAAGGCCCAACCGCACTCTAGTATTCCCAGTTTCCCTGCCGCTGTTGCTCAAATCTGGAAGCAATATTAAAAAGCCCCAGTTTCTCGACCTTGAGAAAGTACGCCATCCGTACAGCAGCTTGGCGGGCATAGAGCGCACCATCAAAATTCTCCTTTCCCTGGGCTATGCCGACTCTAACGACTCGATTAACCCCATGCCCATGCTGCAGCCTCGCAGGAGGATGCCTACACCTCAGGCTCTACCTCCAGCGCCTTTAGCTGCTCCGCCAGGTGAGCGGCCTGGTCTTGGGCAGTGACGGTTGACTTTAGAAGGAAGCGTTCTCGGTTTATACATTTAGCACCGTGAGCTGGCTCAGCAGGGGGTCGATCAGGGTTTGGTGCTTGTCGGCCAGCAGCTGATCCATATAGGCTTGCAGGCGTGCACCCTGCTCCAGGTTAGGCACATACACCTGACCACTGGGTCGGGTAAATAGGGGTGTGGTGGCCAGCGTTACCAGATCATCACTGGTGGGAGCCAGCACCAGGGGACCGCTGCTGGTGTTGGGCAGCAGGCCGGGGGGCAGACGGCCTTCGAGTAGGGCCATCAGGTGAGCCTGGCAGGCTTCTACATTGAGCCCCCGCTCCTTCAGCAGGTGCAGAATGCCGCTGAGGGGCATGGGCTGTTCGGGCAGGGCGCGCAGCACCTCCATCAGCAAGAACATGTCGCTGTACTGGTGGCGGGTGAGGTCGAGCACCTGGGGATAGCGCACCAGGTTGACCAGTCCGTAGGTGACTCGGCTGCAGCTGGGGGGGCGATCGCTGTGGTACGTATCCTGCACGATGGTGGCGTTAGGAAACTTTTGCCGCAGCCAGCGGGCTATTTTGGGCAATGAGGCGCTGCCGCCCGTGCAAATCACCTGGTTAATGCCCTGGGTATTGAGCCCTGCTTCGCTCAGCAGCCGGTTGAGATGGCCATTGATGCGCTGAATGTAGGGCAGAATGATGCGGTCTTCTAGATCTTTGCTGCGCACGATCCAGCGCTGGTCGGCTAGCTCCAGCTCAAACTGGGGCTGGTGCTGCAGGATGATCTTCAGGTGGCGGGCCGCTTCTAGTATGCTCTGCCCCAGCAGAGAGGCTTCCAGACGCTGGTAGATGCGCTGGCGGCGGGCGATGTCGGGCTCCGCCGGGCGCGGCATCTCGCAGCCGTCGAGGTTGAGGTCGTGCCAGTGAGCGCCATCTAGCTCGGGCATGGCGGCCTGCCAGCCCCAGCCTGCGGCTTCAGAACATCGGCCATACCCCTCAGTTGGGCGGCTCTGGCGGCGCTCTGCCGGGTGCAGCAGGTGACAAACAATATCGAGGTCGATGGCGTCGCCCGCATAGCTCATGGAGTGCAGGGCAAAGTCGCTGTAGGTGAGGTCGCCCAGGACACCGGGCAGATTCACGATGCCCACCTCGGTCACGCTGGCCCCGGCAGAGAGCACCACAGTGCCGCCAGTCCAGGGGCAGGCGTAGAGGGTCTGCTGCTGCATGGGCTGTCCGTTGCCTTCGGGCAGCGGCGTAGACGGGTCGGGCAGGCCCGAGAGCACCGCCGCGATCGCATCTTCGACAAAATAAATATCGTCGGGGCTGGCGGTGAGCCCGGCCCCCAGTACCGCCTCTCGCAGGTTAAAGGTGTAGGTATCGGGCCAGTTGGCCGGGTAGCTGACCACTACCCCCCGCAGCTGATTTAGCGCCGCGGCGATCGCCTCAGCGTCTAGACCCACCGCTCCGACGGTGAAGGCCGCCTCTGGGCTGAGCCCCTGGGGCAGGGTCGCCAGCAGCGCTTGCAGGCTATTTTGAAAGATTTGCAGGGGCAGGCGATCGCGGTCAGACCACTGAATCTGGGGCTGATAGACCCCGCCGTCCACCACCGCCGGAATGCTCAGCTTGAGGTACGGCTTCAGGGTTTTGAGCAACATGGTGCCCTGGTCGGCGGCGTCGCCATCGCTCCAGTTTACGGTCAGGGCTGAAGACCCGATGGACTGTACCTGGTAGCTGCCGCCATCATCCCCTGTGCTGATTGAGGCCAGGCTGGGCAGCCGAAAGAACTTGTCGGCGGTTACTCCCGAAATGGCGTTATCAACCCAGTAGAGCGGATACACCTGCCCCCCGCGCCGCTCTAGCAGCACGGCTGACAGACCCGTAGTGCCCACATCCAGGCCCAAGAACCACAGCGGTGTCGACGCTGCCGCCTCGGGCTCGTCAGCCTCTGGCGGCGCTGGAATAATGATGGGTTCATCATCCTCAAGACCGTCAAAGCTGTCGGGACTGTCTAAATCGGCGTCATCGACATCAAACTCAGCGGCCAGATCGCGATCGTCAAGGGCGGGTTCAGTCTCAGCCAGGGGAGGCGGGGCCACAGGGTCGAGCACAGGCGGGGCGATTGCC
>PYGV01000367.1 GCA_003022385.1 filamentous cyanobacterium CCP3
CGCTCGCAGCCTCGGTCGCATACAGCGTTTTTTTTTACGAGTCAACTCAAGCTTCTGCACAATCCGTCCCATCGACGACCGACTCATCAAAATCGAGGTTTCAGCGGCTAGACGGTCCCGCAGTTCGTCCAGGGTCGCATCGTTGTCCGCATCGACTAACGCCTTCACAAGCTTCAGTTGTTCCGCATTGAGTTTGGGTTGTGGTCCACCCCCATGGGGCTTAGGCAAAATATCACCCGTTTCTCGGAGACGCTTGAGAAGAGTTTCTACAAAACTCTTCGACACGCCAAATCGCTTGGCTAGTTTGCGAACAGACACGTGCTCTGTAAAGTAAACGTCAATGATCTTTTCCCGGAAGTCAAGTGAGTAGGCTTTCATCACACTCTCCTAAAGGAAAACTAAGACTGTAGCGTGCGCAGTATTTCCTCTACTTTGATCGTACCTCGCCCATTCAGGAACCGCTATAGTTCAGCTACACATTCCCATGTTCGATTTAAGTCGGGCATAGTGTTTAACCAATAACTACTTCTAGCTAACATTCTAAAAGCTAGCAAGGTGAATATTGTTAATCATTAAAATTAAGCTACTCTAATTAGTTCAATCTAAAAACTAGGCTGTATTGAGGCGATCGCCCCTTCCTCCCACAGTCGCCAGTGCCCACCCTACCGTGACTGCGATCGCTGACCACCAAAGAAAACCTGCCTACTAGCTCGCCATTGGCAGTTCATAATGCAGCGGCAGCACTTCGTCGGGCGTTAGCACCGCCATCGCATATTCGCGGCCTTCCAAATCTGCAAACTCAATCAAATAGCTAGGGCTTGCCCCCTCATAAATCTCCAGCACTGTGCCCACCTGCCCAACAGGAAGCTGCTGAATCGATTCAAACTCAGGCTCAATCAGCGTGAGGCGATCGCGGGCGATCGGCTTTAGGTTGGCAACCGTATCCAAACTTGTCACAGTACCCATAGCTTCTAGAGCAACCCTAGTTTAAACAAGATATCGAAACCGGCGAATCTCCGCTAAATTTAGTCATTAGCCACAGTCAAGCCGTGCCATAGCGCTAAAATGGGAAACTGCGTTGTTGCTATACCCAAAGCCTAGACCTATGGCCGGTTCTGCTCGTCAATATCACATCACCACCTTCGGCTGCCAGATGAACAAGGCCGACTCGGAGCGCATGGCGGGCATTCTCGACACCATGGGCCTGAGCTGGACCGACGACCCCTACGCCGCCGATGTGGTGCTCTACAACACCTGCACCATTCGCGACAACGCCGAGCAAAAAGTCTACTCCTACCTGGGTCGCCAGGCCAAGCGCAAGCACGAAAACCCTGAGCTGACGCTGATTGTCGCGGGCTGCGTCGCCCAGCAGGAAGGCGAGGCCCTGCTGCGCCGGGTGCCCGAACTCGACCTGGTAATGGGGCCGCAGCACGCTAACCGCCTGCAAGACCTGCTGGAGCAGGTGTTCGACGGCAACCAGGTCGTCGCCACCGAAGAGGTGGACATCATGGAAGACATCACCAAGCCCCGGCGCGACAGCACCATTACCGCCTGGGTAAACGTGATCTACGGCTGCAACGAGCGCTGCACCTACTGCGTAGTGCCCGGCGTGCGCGGCGTCGAGCAGTCGCGCACCCCCGAGGCCATCCGCGCCGAAATGGAGGAACTGGGTCGCCAGGGCTTTAAAGAAGTTACCCTGCTGGGCCAAAACATTGACGCCTACGGGCGCGACCTGCCCGGCTCTACCACCGACGGGCGGCACCAGCACACCTTTACCGATCTGCTGTATTTCGTCCACGATGTGCCCAGTATTGAGCGCATTCGCTTTGCCACCAGCCACCCCCGCTACTTCACCGAGCGGCTGATTCGCGCCTGCGCCGAGCTGCCCAAGGTGTGCGAGCACTTCCACATTCCGTTTCAGTCGGGCGACAACGACGTGCTCAAGGCGATGGCGCGCGGCTACACCCACGAGAAGTATCGCCGCATTATCGACACCGTGCGCCGCTACATGCCCGATGCGGCGATCAGCGCCGATGCGATCGTGGGGTTCCCCGGTGAAACCGAGGAGCAGTTTCAGCACACTCTGGATTTGGTCAACGACATCGCCTTCGACCAGCTCAACACGGCGGCCTATTCGCCCCGCCCCGGCACTCCGGCGGCTCTGTGGGAAAACCAGCTGAGCGAAGAGGTGAAAAGCGATCGCCTCCAGCGCCTCAATCACCTGGTCAATACCAAAGCTGCCGAGCGCTCCCAACGCTACGCTGGCCGCATCGAAGAAGTGCTGGTCGAAGCCATTAACCCCAAAGACCCCACCCAGGTAATGGGCCGCACTCGCGGCAACCGACTGGCCTTTTTTGCAGGCGACTTTGCCACGCTGAAGGGTGAGCTGGTGAAGGTCAAGATCACCGAAGTGCGCCCCTTTAGCCTCACCGGGGAACCGATTCAGGCGCTAGTCACCGCTGGGTAGGTAAACACAAAAGATGATTTGGGCCATCAGGTGAAAACAACTCGCTACTTCGAGGAGCAAGTTCTTGCTAGACGCCCCTATATTCAGCGATCATGGTGCGAACAGGCGATTCGCGACCCTGCTGAACGGAAAATTCAGCCTGATGGACGCATTCGCCACTGGATCTACGTGGAAGAGTTAGGCAAGTATCTGCGCGTTGTCACCCTAGAGGATGGAGAGACGATTCTGAACGCTTTCCCGGACCGTAACTATAAAGGGCCTCAGCCATGAAGTTCCACTACTATCCTGAAACTGATTCGCTCTACATCGGCTTGCTAGATCAGCCCAGTGTAGATTCTCAAGAAGTGGCTACCGGCATTGTGCTGGATTTTGATGCAGAGGGGCGTCTAGTGGGGCTGGATATTGATCATGCCAGCCAAGTGGTTGATTTGTCTAAGCTTGAAGCCAACTCGCTACCCATTGCATCGCTGTCTTTAGACGGACAATCTGCTGCTTGAGGAAAGCAGGCTTCTTGGATGGGAGCTAGTACTGAACGGAAAATTGCGTGTTTCTAAACTCAAGCTGGTATCAACCTGGGTGGAAATTCATCAAATAGTGCTGCCCCACCAGCCGATAGCCCTCAAACTCTAGCGTTTCTGGGGAAAACCAGAAGTACTCCGGGGTTCTAAACCGGTCTTGGTATAGCGCCTTCTTCAGACTGCGATCGGTCTTTTCGGTGGCTGGAGACAGCAGTTCAACGATCAGATCGTCGCGCCACAGCCATTCCAGACAGGCCACCAGCAGCGCCAATTGGGCGTAGTGCAGCGAACTTTCCATCTCCGGCTCATTGCTCTCTAGCTGCGTCGCATCTGGCATCAAATCTGCCAGTTGTTGAGCGGTCATCACTATAGCCCATCGGTCCTTTGCGCCGGGTTCTTCTATTCTAAGCCCGACCTAGCGCAGGGCTAGGGAGCAGATGCTGCTGGGGCATAAAACGCTAGGTGGGTCGTGCCATAGCGCTTCTGCCGCACCAGCTCCAGGCCAGGAAGCTCGACCGGTTCCCACGCCTCAGGACTATGCTCAACCGCCATTTCGCCAGTGGGCAGCAGCAGGTTCAGACTTATCACCCGTTCTAGCACCGGCAGGTACAGCTCGCTGGCGTAGGGGGGGTCGAAGTAAATGCAGTCAAAGGGTTGCCTGTGCAGCCGCGAGAGTTGCTTCACCACATCGCCCCTAAACAGGCTGAAGGTCTGGTCGCTCTGGGCCACTTTCTGCCAGTTTTCGCGGGTAATCGCGTAAGCCTCGGGCGACTTTTCAATGCCTACGACCTCTGCCGCGCCGCGACACAGGGCCTCGGCCCCCATGGCGCCGCTGCCCGTACACAGATCGAGCCAGCGACAGCCGACAATGCGCCCCTGCCAGATGTTAAACAGGGCCTCGCGCACCCGCGCCGATGTGGGCCGAGTGTCGGTGCCGGGCAGGGTTTTGAGGGCGCGGTTGCCGTAGATGCGCAGCATGACTAGCCCACAGCTGCAGGGGTTTGGGCCTTCACCAGGGCGACAAAGTTGGCCAGCATAACCAGGCCAGCCGGGGCCGACTTTTCGGGGTGGTACTGCATGGCCATGATGTTGTCTCGGGCGATCGCCGCCGTTACGGTCTGGGTGCCGTGGGTCGTCGTCGCCGCATTCACCGCCGGGTCGCTGGGTTCAGCATAGTAGGAGTGCACAAAATACACCCAATCGCCATCGGCAACCCCCTGCCACAGGCAATGGGGCTGGGTTAGCGTCAGCTGGTTCCAACCCATGTGCGGAATGGCAATGCTCGGCTCTTTTCTAAACTTGCGAATGCGGCCCGCAATCAGCCCCAGCCCTGGCTCAACCCCTTCGTCGCTGCCGTCGAACAGCAGCTGCAGCCCCAGGCAAATGCCCAAAAAGGGCTTACCCGCCGCAATTTCTCGCTTGATCGGCTCGATCAGCCCCTTCTCGCGCAGGTGTCGCATGGCCGGGTCAAAGGCTCCATCGCCCGGCAGCACCAGGGCATCGGCAGCCGCCAGGTCAGCCACCACATCGGTAATCGTCGGAGTCGCCCCCGCCAGCGCCAGTCCCTTGCAGGCCGAGTGCAGATTGCCCATGTCATAGTCAATTACGGCAATGTTAGCCATCGGCTCTCCTCCCCTCTAGCGTCTGGTCTGCTCAGACTCTATCCTACCTGGCAGACCTGAGAGAATTTTGGATCTTGGACTTTGGATTTTGGATTTTGGCTAACGTTGACATC
>PYGV01000368.1 GCA_003022385.1 filamentous cyanobacterium CCP3
GTAGGGGCCGAGGCGCTCAGCAACGCTTAAAGAACGTTGAAATAGTGCGTCGATCTGATTGCTCTATTTGCCGTCAAGTAGGATGGGCAATGCCCACCACCCCATCAATTCACCCACCACCAACCCCTCTCCTCAAACTCAAGGGCATTTCAGCTTTAACGGCGATCGCAGCCTGGCGCAGGCGTTTTATGTTGTCGGGTTCTGCAAAGATGGGTCTGCAGTTGAAGGTAACCAGAGGGAGAAAGTCTGAAGAGTTGAGTGGGAAGGTGGGCAATGCCCACCCTACGATCACTCTAAGCTACTGATGGATGGAAAATTAAAGCTTTATGGTATAAAGCGAATAGTTAAGCTCTCCTTAGCACCGCTAGCATAATCACTAGTAAAAATTGCATCGTAGTAATATGTTTCGCCTTCCTCAATGTAGCTAATAAGTTCTGTACTTGTACCTAAAACCCTATTCCCTGCTTTGAGTTGTGCCCTAACAGATGCACTATCTGTCGTTCTTAATGCTATACACGCAGCAGGTATGCTTATAGTCTCGCCTGTTCCGCTAGCGCTACTGAAACTGAGACTTCCGACAAAACTGCAACTTAATTCACCATTAGATAGGGTAACTGGCGGTTCAGGTGGCGTGGGAGGAGCTTCTTGTCCTCGGCATAGAGATTCCAGATTTTCAACGTATCCTGAATTTGTTATCAAATAGCAATAATAGTTGACAATAGGATAATTAGAAGAGGTTTCAGTTAAACGGGTGAACGAAGAAGATTGAGCATTGGCAACCGTTCCAGTAATAGTAAGTAGTGAAACACAAGTAAAAATATTTAGAGTCTTCATAGGGATTCTTATAAACTAGCTGCATATTTGATACAAGACCTATCTGCCGAATCAGGGCAGTAATTCTGGCCTTTACTTAAGCTTCAAAGTGGAACTACATGAAGTATATGATTGACCTTACCGAAAACTACGAAGCCACTTCGCCCGCCGCCGCCTCTGGGTCATTCTCGTCAGTCCGGCCATCCCCTTAGCGGGCTTCATGTTTCAGGACCACTGCCGGGACTCGCCTGATCGCGACTAAAATTGCCCCGTTAGCCTCGCTGAATCTCCTTAGGAAATAGTAGTTCAAAGGCTGATAGGAGAGATAACCTTTGATAAGTCTATGATTGCGGAGAATCGCTATGCGTTGGAGTTGGAAGCGTCCATCCATACCTGAAAAATATCAACCATGGCTAACAGAGAATCAGTGGTGGATTAACTTCTTGGCTCTTGCCCTAGCGGCCTTTGCTCTCGTAGTGGCTTTCCAAGAAGGTAACTGGGCTCCCTGGATGGGATTCAGTGGGAAGACCGTTTGGGATTGGCTGGGTCTGCTAGGTGTCCCGCTGACTTTAGCGATTCTAGGTTACATTCTTCAACAGCAAGAACGGAAACGTACCGAAATTCTTCAGCAACAGGAACGAGACCGTATCGAAACTCTGTCGAGAGAACAACGAGAAATTGCCTCAGACGAAGCCAAGGAAGAAATTTTGCAAGCCTACTTCGACCGCTTATCTTCTTTGTTGGTTGACAAAAACATACTAGCTATTGCTGCAAAGGTATACATCTCAGAACATCAAGATAAGGACTCCCATTTAGAAGAACTTATAACATCTAACGAAAGAGAACTGCTGGACGCCTCTATTGATGTCATTCGGGCTAGAACTTTATCTATTTTGCGAAGGTTTGAAGGCGATTCGAAGAGGATAAATAGTGTTATTCGTTTCTTAAGGGAGTCTGAAGTTTTTGGCAAGGCCAAACTTCGACTCAATGAAGCTAACCTCGTCGAAGCCGACCTCAAAAATACTGACTTGAGAGAGATTGACTTAAGTGAGGCTAATTTCTATGGGGCCATCCTTGTCACTGCCAATCTCTACAGGGCTATCCTTATCAGGGCTAATCTCGAAGGGGCTAACCTTGAAGGAGCTAACCTCAAAGAGGCCAATCTTGAAGGAGCTAACCTCTTCAGGGTCATCCTTAACGGGGCTATCCTCAGCGGGGCTAACTTCTATGGGGCTGACCTCAAAGAGGCCAATCTCGAAGGGGCTAACCTCTTCAGGGCTAATCTTGAAGCCTACATCGTCGGGGCTAACCTTGAAGGAGCTAACCTCATCAGGGCTAACCTCGAAAGGGCCAACCTCGAAGGGGCTAACCTCGAAGAAGCTAACCTATACGAAGCTAATCTCGAAGGAGCCAACCTTGAAAAGGCCAACCTCAAAGGAGCTGACCTCACTGGCACCAGCCTAAGAGCAGCCATGTGGAACAATGAAACCCAATGGCCAGAAGCAGCCGAAGTGGCCAAAGCCCAAAATATTCCTGATGCGTTGAACCAACAACTGGGAATCACTGATACAACCAAAGCCTAAAACCCCTGCCCTCTAGCCGCGCAACCTGACACAACCACGCTACTACTCAATATTCCAGGGCTGCGATCGCACCCAAAACAATCTCTACTCCACATATCACGCCGTCATTGAGGCCGAATTATGCCCCAGTAAGTAGGATGGGCACTACTCACCACCTCATTTATTCACCACCACCAACCCCTCCCCCTCAAACTCAAACGTAGCCTCCTTCCCTTCGCACTTGCATCCCCAATCCTCTCCATAAAAACCATCCCTGACAAACCGCCGAAAACTCGAAAACTCCCACTGACAGGGCACTGCATCAAACCATGCTTCATCAGGTTGTCGTGCAGGTTATTCACTATGCAAAAACGACAACCCCCGTGTTCTCATCAACCAAAAAGCGCAACTAAGCGATCTCCTTCTCTAGAGGCATAAAACTTGCACTTTCTAAAGACCGTGAGGCAAACAAAAGACAGGCTAGAATGTCATCTTTAGCTAAACCTTCGTATTCTTCTAGAATTTCAGCTATCGTCGCCCCATGGGCCAGAAGATTCAGAATATATTCGACCGTAAGGCGAGTCCCTTGAATCACGGGTTTGCCAACCATAATTTTTGGATCGGTGGCAATTCGGTCTAAAAGCTCATTATCAGTCATCGTCGCTAGCGCTGTAGTGAATGATTGATTGCCATTTTAGAGCCATTCATCCTGAATTAAAGCCAGTAGGGTGGGCACTGCCCATCGCCCTGAGGCAAAGTCCACACAAAATGAATGTGGTCAGTTGATATTTTGTAGGTTGGGTGGCGCGACAGCAGAACCCAACAAACCCACGATTATTGGCTAGTGTTGGGTTACACTCCGTTTCACCCAACCTACTGCTGATGTAACTCACCACCCACCGTTATGGGACGGTTACAGGGGCGGCACGCCCAAAAATCGGCTGTCTATAATGGGCTCTAGGCGGCGGCGATGAGCCAATCTCAGGTTTGCTGCCCCCACCATTAGTCTTTTCAGAGACACACCATGGCACGAGCAAAGACTGGAACAGCCTACTTTCTCTGGGCACTAGGTTTTTTGGGTGTCAGCGGGCTACATCGGTTTTATACCGGGCAGATTGTGTTGGGGCTCCTCTACCTGTTTACCTTTGGTCTGTTTGGCATGGGCCAACTCATCGATCTGGTGCTGGTGCCCGGTATGGTCAAAGCCCGCAACGACCAGCTGCGGCGGCAGTACCTGGCCGAGTGGGGCGCAGACGGTCTGGTTATGCCGGTGCCTATGGAGCGAAACCTGGTCGCGGCCCAGGGCGTTGCCCAGTCCCAGCATGACTCGATGCAGCAGCTGTTAAGGGTAGCTCACACCAACGAGGGCAGGCTTTCTAAGGCACAGGTTGCACTCCACACCGGGCTGAACCCAGAGCGGGTAGATGCCCTGATTCAGGAAGCGCTGCGCTACGGCTATGCCGATGTCACCAACGATCCAGACTCTGGAGCGGTGCGCTACGTGTTTGATTTGTAGCGAGTAGGGCTGGCACTGCCCACCCTACGGTGCTGCAAACGCGATCGCCGCCTTTCTTCTCCGATCTTCCCAACCCTACTGCGCCTTCATCCAGTCGAGGCACTTTTGCACGTGCTGGCGCATGGTGGCTTTGTCGGCGTGGTAGCGGCGACCGTGGCCGGGCAGCACCCACTCAAAGTCGTAGGTGGCGAGCTTTTCCATTGATTTGATTTGCTCAGGCCAGGAATACCAGCAGACGGAGCGAAAGGCGTGCAGCTGATGCAGCCGCACCGACCAGGCTAAGTGATCGCCAGTAAACAGCACCCGGTTGTCGTATAGCAGCACTGTATGCCCTTTTGTGTGGCCCGGCACCGGAATAATCGTCAGGTCGGGAGCGAGGTCCACCGGGTCAGTGCCCTGGAGCTGAATTTCGACGGCTGCGGTGCCCCGGCCAACGTCGTCAGCGTGGAGAATTCTTTCGCAGCCAAACCGCTCATGGAACTGCTGGTGATCGGCCACATCATCCTGGTGGGTGAGGTAGAGGTAGCGCACGCCGCCCAGGGCTTCGATCTGCTTCACCAGGGGCGCAGCAAAGCGGGGCGAGTCAACCAGCACGTTGCCATCGGGCCGCTGAATTAGATAACTGGCCGCCCCGTAAGACTTCTCGGAGTGGTAGCCGCAGTGGTAGACGTTTTCGGTGATGGCGATCGGAAAGCTGGCCTGGGCCGCCTTCATATCTTTGGGCGGTGTAACGGTGCCAATGGAGGCAGTGGGGCAGGCCAGTAAGGCCTGCCCCACTGCCTCCATTGGCACCGTTACACCGCCCAAAGATATGAAGGC
>PYGV01000369.1 GCA_003022385.1 filamentous cyanobacterium CCP3
CCCATCTACCCATCCACCCATCCACCCAAAATGCTCTACGCCTGTGTTTACGCCACCATCTTGCTGGGTTTCTTTGGCATTTTGCTGAAGGAAAATCTGGTGATGAAAATTATCGCGATGGATGTCATGAGCACTGGGGTGATCGCCCTGTTTGTGCTGGTGGCATCTAGGGGCGGTACGTACACGCCTATTCTCAACGGAGCATCTTCGGTGGCCTATGCTGACCCGGTGCCCCAGGCGGTGATTTTGACGGCGATCGTGATTGGCTTTTCGATTCAGGCGCTGATGCTGGTGGCGGTGATGAAGCTGGCCCGCGACAACCCGACTTTGGAGACCCGCGCCATTGAGGAGGAGTACCGGCCATGACCCTGTGGACTGTGCTGTGGATCGCGCTGCCGTTTTTGGTGGCCTTGAGCCTCTATCTTCTGCCCCAGGGCGATCGCCCGTCGAGGTCAGCTGTTGACTACCGTGCTTTGGCGCTGGGGGCGGTGCTGCTGTCGCTGGCCTACGCCACCACGCTGTTTTTCCAACCTGCCCCCTTGGCCCTGTCCCTGCTGGATAGCTTTGGCGTTTCGCTGCTGGCCGATCGCCTGAGCGCCTTTTTTATTCTCACCAATGCCCTGGTGACGGCGGCGGTAATCCTCTACTGCTGGGGCACCGACAAGGCCAAATTTTTCTATACCCAGGTGATCATTCTCCACGGCAGCATCAATGCGGTGTTTATCTGTGCCGATTTGATCAGCCTCTACGTGGCCCTAGAGGTGATCGGCATTGCGGCGTTTCTGCTGATCGCCCATCCGCGCACCGATCGCAGCCTTTGGGTAGCCCTGCGCTACCTGTTTATCAGCAATACCGCCATGCTGTTTTACCTGATCGGGGCGGTGTTAGTTTACGAAACCCAGCAGTCTTTCGCCTTTGCGGGGCTGGGCGGGGCCTCGGCGGAGGCTCAAACCCTAATTTGTTTGGGTCTGCTGGTTAAGGGGGGCATTTTTGTTTCAGGGCTGTGGCTGCCCCAAACCCACTCCGAGGCCGAGAGCCCGGTCTCGGCGCTGCTGTCAGGAGTGGTGGTGAAGGCGGGGGTGTTTCCCCTGGTGCGGTTTGCCCTGATGGTCGAAACCCTCGACCCGGCTGTGCGCCTGTTTGGGGTGGCAGCGGCGGTGCTGGGGGTGCTCTATGCCCTGGTCGAAACCGATACCAAGCGGGTGTTGGCCTGTAGCACCCTGTCTCAGGTGGGCTGGATTATGGCGATTCCTGAGGCGGCGGGGTTCTACGCCCTGGCCCACGGGCTGGGCAAGGCAGCGCTGTTTTTGGTGGTGGGCAAGCTGCCCAGCCGCAACCTGGCGGTGCTGAGGCAGCAGCCCATCGATACCGCCTACTGGGTACCGCTGGCCCTGGGCAGCTTCTCGATCTCGGGGTTCCCGTTTTTGGCAGGGTTTAGCGCCAAAATGCTCACCCTCAAGCAGGGCCTGCCCTGGCAGGTGACGGTGCTCAACGGGGCTGCCGTGGGCACCGCCATTCTCTACGCCAAGTTTGTCTTTTTGCCCCATCGTGCCAAACTCGGAGCCGACCGTTGGGCGGCCCAGCCCAACCTGTGGGTGGCGCTAGCGGTGCTGTTGGGCGGGCTGCTGCTGGCCAACCTGGTCTATCTCGATGCCTACGTGCCTGGCAATGTGGTCAAGGCGCTGAGCATCGTTGGGCTGGGCTGTCTGATTCACTGGCTGGTGATCCAGCGGGTCAGTCTGACATTGCCTCGGTCTATGGAACGGTTTGACCACCTGGTGGGGAGCATGAGTTTAGTGCTGGTGGGGTTGTTTTGGATAATGTGGTCATGGATAGCATGAGGGTCTACAGCGATCGGGGGGGGCAATCGTGATGTTAGTCATGACGATGGTATGGCTGGCGCTGCCGTTTTTTGTCGGATTTAGCATTTATCTGCTGCCCCAGGGCGATCGCATTCTCGCTCTGGCCGTCACCCTGGTGTCGATGGCCTACGCCATGGTGCTGTTCGGGCAACCTGCTCCCCTGAACTGGCAGCTGCTCGACAGCTTTGGCGTCACGCTAATGGCCGATAGCCTGAGCGCCTTTTTTATTCTCACCAATGCCCTGGTGACGGCGGCGGTGATTCTCTACTGCTGGTACAGCGGCAAGACTACCTATTTTTATATTCAGACGATCATTCTCCACGGCAGCGTCAATGCGGCGTTTATCTGCGCCGATTTGATCAGCCTCTACGTGGCGCTGGAGGTGGTTGGCATTGGCACCTTTTTGCTGATTACCTATCCGCGCAGCGATCGCAGCCTGTGGGTAGCTCTGCGCTACCTATTCGTCAGCAACACGGCCATGCTGTTCTACCTGATGGGGGCGGCGCTGGTGTATCAAACCAATCAGTCCTTCGCCTTTGCGGCTATGGAAGGTGCCCCGATTGAGGCTTTCGCCCTGATCTTTGTGGGGTTGTTAACCAAGGGCGGCATCTTTATCTCGGGGCTGTGGCTGCCCCTCACTCACTCCGAGTCCGAGACTCCGGTTTCGGCGCTGATGTCGGGGGTGGTGATCAAGGCGGGGGTATTTGCGCTGGTGCGTCTGGCCCTGATGCTGGAGGAGATCGACCCGATTGTGCGCATCTTTGGGGCGGGCACCGCCCTGCTGGGGATGGCCTACGCCATGTTTGAAAAAGACACCAAACGCATGCTGGCCTTTCACACGGTGTCGCAGATGGGGTTTGTGCTGGCGGCCCCAGAGGTAGGCGGCTTTTACGCCCTCACCCACGGTCTGGTCAAGGCGGCTCTGTTTTTGACCGCGGGCGCTCTACCCAGCCGCAGCTTTAAAGAACTGCACAATCAGCCCATTCACACCCCGATCTGGATTGCCCTGGTGATCGCCAGCTTCTCAATCTCAGGCTTTCCGCTGCTGTCGGGGTTTGGGGCCAAGGTACTGACCATGAAAAACCTGCTGCCCTGGCAGGTGATCGCTATGAATCTGGCCGCCCTGGGCACCGCAATTTCCTTTGCTAAGTTCATCTTCTTGCCCCACGGTCGCGCCAAGGAACAAGCGGTTAAGCAAAGCTTTTGGCCGGCGGTGCTGCTGCTGCTGGCGGGGCTGGTGGTGGCCAATGTGGCCTACTACGACGCCTACAGCCTGGCCAATATCGCCAAGCCGTTGGCCACCATTGCCCTGGGCTGGCTGGTCTACCTGCTGATTATTCAACGGCTGGTGGTAAAGCTGCCCCAGGTGCTGGAGAAGTTTGAACATCTGATCGGGGTGATGAGCGTGATGTTGTTGGTGTTATTTGGCATGGTGCTGGCATGACAGGATATTTGAACATTATTTTGCGGCTGACCATCTGGTTTTTGCTCACCGCTGACCTGAGCTGGGCCAACATTGTGATTGGGGTGGGCGTGACTATTCTGCTACCTCGGGGGGTCACAAATGTGGGGCTGCTCAAAGACTGGTTGCGCACCCTGGGGGAGGTCCTGGTGGCGATTCCCCAGGCCTACAAAGAAGCTTTTGAAATCATGCTTTATCCCCATCGGGAAGAAACGGTTGTTTTGGAGCGGGTTAAGCCTCGACGTACCCCCAGCCTGATTTTTTTGGACATTTTTCTAATTACCTTTACGCCCAAGACTATCGTGCAGCGCTACCACAATCAGGGCTGGTACGAAGTTCACTACATTCAGCGGAGGGAGACCCCATGACTCTGGTGCTGATTGCGATGATTGGGGCGCTGCTAATCCCGATGGTTGAAGCGCTTCAGGATGAGGATATCTGGCAGCGCATGCTGGCCTTTGCCAGTATCGCCACCAAAACCTCGGTGATGATTTTGGTGATCGCCGTCCTGCAGGACGACTGGATGATCGGCGTGGTGGGGGTGCTGATTCTCAGCGTGGGCAACGCGGCGCTGATGCTGCTGGCCCACATTATCAAGCGAGTTGACGACGCAATGGAAGGGTGATGATCAATATTCTTAGCTATACCTGCATTATTCTCGGCCTGGTGTTTTGGTACTGGGGCACCTGGCCTCTGCTGGGGCGGCGATCGGTGCTGTACAAGCTGCACGGGCTGTCGGTGGCCGATACCCTGGGGTCGATGGCGATCGTGGTGGGGCTGCTGCTGCGCATTCCCCACGAGTGGCCCCTGCTGGTGCTGGCGCTGATCTCGCTGTCGATTTGGAATACGGTGCTGGGCTACGTGCTGGCCTACTGCGTGACCGATGACGTTACTCACGACGCTGGGCAGGAGGTGAGCCATGGCCGATAGTCCGATCATGAGCAACTATGCCTACGCGATCATGCTGCTGCTGCCGCTGTCGGCGGCAATGGTGATCTTTCAGTCAAACCCCTACCAGGCGCTGGTGATGCGGGGCATTTTAGGGGCGATCGCGGCCCTGATCTACGCCATGCTGGGCGGCGCTGACGTGGCGCTGACCGAGGCCCTGGTGGGGACGATGCTGGCGATTACCCTCTACGTGGTGGCGGTGCGATCGTCGCTGGTGATGCGGCTGGGAGTACTGGAGGGCGAAGGTGCCAAAAATAATTTGCAGTGGCAGCCCATGCTCGACTACTTGCGGGCCATGCTGAAGCGCTACCAGCTGCGGCTGGAGCTGGTGCCCTACGCCGATAAGCAGGCCCTGCACCAGGCCCTGTCTCTTATACACATCT
>PYGV01000370.1 GCA_003022385.1 filamentous cyanobacterium CCP3
TAGGTGGTAGTGCTTTGCAAGTTCACGTCACTACCACTTTCCTAGCTTTAGCTCACACTATTTGAACAAACTCCAGTTTATGACAATCGCTGCTCCATGTTTCGAACCCCTCAAACCAGCAGATCAAACAGTCCGTCGTCAATTTCGTAGCCCAGCATCTGGGTCATAAACTTGAGCCGGGTGTAGCTGGTGATGTTTTGGGAGCGCAGCCAGGCGGCGATCGCAAATATTTTCGCCATCATAAAAATCTCTAGCGCCTCGGGGTTGTAGCGAATGCCTTCGGTAGGGCTGAACTGGTGGGGCACCAGCATGGCGGCATAGCGACCCAGTTCGCCGGCCTCCCAGTCGAGCAGCAGGGGTAGCCAGGGGTAGCAGGTGTCCAAGCGAATAAACCACAGCCGGACCTCCGGCAGTTCCGACAGTTCCCTGGGGTCAGTGGGGTCGCGGCTGATGTCGATCTCAAAGCGCAGACCGACCTCCCCGTGGGGTAGTTTGCCCTCCGCCAGCAGGGGTTCGATCACCTCCTGCGCCGGGGCTAAATCTAGCGTTTGAATATGGGATTCGTGCAGGGTAATGGTGTGGGCCATGGGGCAACATCAGCTCGATGACGGGCGCTAGTGCCTATTGTCGCAGAGGCCGTGCCATCATAGATAACGCTTTGGGCGCTGTCCCTTGTGGCCAGTTTGACTCAAATCGTTGTTGTAGCGTTTCTGGCGGCCCCATGTCTGATTCTCCCCTGCGCGTGTGCATTATCCTGGGCACCCGACCCGAGGCTATTAAGCTAGCTCCGGTGATTCGCACGTTTCAGCGCGACCCGGCGATCGCAGCTCAGGTCGTGCTTACGGGTCAGCACCGTGAAATGGTTGACCAGGTAATGGCTCTGTTCGATCTAAAGGCCGACGCCGACCTGGCCATTATGCAGCCGCAGCAAACCCTCACCGACATCACCTGCCGCAGTCTGCAGGGGCTAGAGGCCTACTTTCAGGCCCAGCGGCCCGATTTGGTCATCGTGCAGGGTGATACCACCACCGCCTTTGCCGCTGCCCTGGCGGCCTTTTACCAAAAAATTCCGGTGGGGCATGTCGAAGCTGGCCTGCGCACCGACAACATCTACAGCCCCTACCCCGAGGAGGCCAACCGGCGGCTAATTTCCCAGCTTACGACGCTGCACTTTGCTCCCACCACCACCGCTGTCGGGCATCTCAAAGCGGCGGGTGTCGTCGGCGAAATTCACCACACGGGCAATACCGTTATCGATGCGCTGCTAACGGTGGCCGACCAAAACCCCGACTGCCCCATTGACGGCCTCAACTGGGATGAGTATCGCGTGCTGCTGGCCACAGTCCATCGGCGCGAAAACTGGGGTGAACCCCTGAACGACATCGCGGCTGGGTTCCTCGCCGTGCTTAACGAGCAGCCCGATACCGCCCTGCTGCTGCCTTTGCACCGCAACCCAATCGTGCGCGACCCGCTGACCAAGCTGCTGGGCGACCACCCTCGGGTATTTTTGTGTGAACCCCTCGACTACCGCCGTTTGGTCGGGGCCATGGGCCGCTGCCACCTGTTGCTCACCGATTCGGGCGGTCTACAAGAAGAGGCTCCCGGCCTGGGCAAGCCCGTGCTGGTGCTGCGCGACACCACCGAGCGCCCCGAGGCCATTGAGGCAGGCACGGCGCGGCTGATTGGAACGAGTGCCGAGGCCATTCGCCGCCACGCCCTGGAGCTACTGACCGACGAGGCCGCCTACGGAGCCATGGCCCGAGCCGTCAACCCCTTTGGCGACGGCCACGCTGCCGATCGCATTTTGGCGATTGTCAAAGCCCACAGCCTGAGCCCGGTGGCGGCCTGAGCCCAGAGCGGCAATGCCTGAACGGATTTCTCGTTCCAGTCCGTTCCTCTTTCTAGAAGGCCGCAGGCTACAGGCTTAGCAAACCGCTAGCCGGTTACCCCCGCCTCAAACCGTCGCCCCAGGCCAATGTCACGAAAGCCTAACACCTAGGCCGTCGATGCACCCAATTCTGAGATTGTCGCCAGCGCTGTTTTACACTTTCATACCCCACAGCAGCCGCACCTAGGGCTACTCTATGCCCACATTAAATGGCTTTTTACCCAAAGCTTGCTTTTGACCTTGTGATAACTGTCACAAGATTGCTTCCGCAAAATCACGGTGTCAGGTTAGCAAATCTCACACTTCACAAAAACTTGATACAGCTACATTAGAACTTAAACCGCTGGTCATCTACCCAGAGTTATGCCTTCTTCCCCGCCCTCAGAAACACAGCAGTTTAACCGCGATGTGCAGTTTTTGCTCAAGCCCAACAATCCTCACGCGCGATCGCTGCTGGCGTTTATCAAGCGCACCATCCACCAGTTTGGGCTAGAGGTCTATATCACCGAAATTGATATTTTCGTCGAGGCCTACCTGCGGGGAGTCAGGTACACCCAGCAAAATCAGGAGCACATTCTTCAGCCCAAGGCGTGGATGCGGCGCACCGCCTACAACATCATTCGCGAGTGCAAGCGCGATCGCCTGCGCTACTCGGCCGCCGCCTTTGACGAACTGATGGACCAGGGATCTGCGGAAGCCGAAGGCCCCACCCCCAACGCGGTAGATGACGAGGCGATTAGCAGGGCCATCAACGCGGTGCTGCAAGCCCTGGCAGCGCTTTCTCAGGGCGATCGCGACCTGATTCAGTGGAAGGTAGTGGAAGGCTTGAGCTGGCAACAGGTGCAGACCCGCCTCGTCGCCGCTGGCGGCGATCGCGTTTCTCAGGCCACCCTGCGCAAGCGAGGCCAGCGCGCCCTGGAACGACTGCGGCGGGCCTACCACATTTTTAATGGCGACCCCAGCTCTCCTAACTTCGCCGAAGATTTAGCGGATCATCTCGACTCAGATCAGCCAAACTCAGATCAGGCCAATCCAGATTGATTACGTTCGATGCCGTAGTCGCATCCCGTAGCCCAGAGCCACGCTGGCCCCCTGGGGTTGATTGCGTTGTATCAACACAAACGCCAAGTCATACGCAATCGGCTTTTATCGCTTCTCGTCAATCCTGCACAGGCAAAAATCCCCGCTAGAGGCGTGATACCAATCATCCATGCCGCTGGCGCAGCACCCCCAACGCTAAAAATAGCTGTTCCCTTTCTCCCTATGGGAGACGCCAGCGCGAACGACTCCGCTCAGGGAACAGCTATTTTTAGAGCAAATCCGAATCGCACAGCCCCGATTCCAATAGGCGACTCAACCAATTGAGGCTAAGCGATCAGGATTTAGTACCAGCCCCGTTACGACGAATGGCTGAACCGCTACTGTTAGTCAGCGGCCAGAGACGTCTGTCAGGGAATACTAAATTCCATCTGGGGAGTAAACTTGACTGAGGCCCTAAAGTGGATCCTTCAACGCCGCATCGTAGACATCGTTTGAGTTTGGCCGCAGGGGTGCCCACGGCGGTTAATACCCGCCTGATCGCCATCTAAACACCGTCTAAACTTGGTGAAACGCTTAACGTTCATGGCCAATTCCGCTAGCTCTTCTGATGCCCTATCTCCGGTTCGCGCTGGGGACACTGTCCAGCCTGAGCAGAGCGCCCCCGATCGGTCCTTTACGCTGACCTTCTGGGGCGTACGGGGCAATATTCCGGCCCCAGGGGCAGATACGGTCCGCTACGGCGGCAACACGGCCTGCGTAGAAGTTCTGGTGGGCGGCCAACGGCTGATTTTCGACGGTGGCAGCGGGCTGCGGGTGCTGGGCTGCCATCTCATGCAGCAGGAACAGCCCGTCGAGGCCCATCTATTTTTTACCCACACCCACTGGGACCGCATTCAGGGCTTTCCGTTTTTTTCGCCCGCCTTTGTACCGACAACCCAGCTCCATATCTACGGTGCCCCTGCCCTCAACGGCGCCTCTATTAAGCAGCGCCTGATGGATCAAATGCTGCGGCCCAATTTCTTTAAACCCCTGCAAACCATGGCGGCCAGCATGAGTTTTCACAATATTGCCGCTGGAGACGCCATCTCCCTTGGCGATGTGGTGGTCGAACCCTGGAGCCTCAATTGTCACACCAGCGCCCTGGGCTACCGGGTCAGTTGGCAAGACCGGGTACTGGTCTACGCCACCGACACCGACCCCACCCAAACCAGCCTCGACCCCAACCTGCTGATGCTGGCCAGCGGGGCAGATGTGCTGATTTTTGATGGCACCTACGCCGATGCGGCCTATTCAGACCCCAATGGCTCTGGGCTGGCGCCGTGGCACCTGGGAATTGAAGTGGCCCAGGCCAGTCAAACTAAGCAGCTGGTGTTGTTCCACCACAACCCCTGCCACAGCGACGACTACCTCGACCAGCTGGAGCGCCAGGTGCAGACCAGCTTTGCCTCGACCCGTTTAGCCCGGGAAGGCATGACCCTCGACCTGACCAGGAGCTAGTCCCTTTACGGTGCAGGGCTTCAGGTTGGCAGAGCCTCGCCTGAGCGTTGCGTAACCCTACACCGATTCTCAGGATTGAGCCTGACCCATCCCTAGGTGGGCTGAAGCAGGTCTCCGCGCACCCAGCCGGTGGTGCCTTCGTAGATAACCTGGTACCAAATAAAGCCATCCTCCGGGTTGCCCACCCGATCTAGCACGTCTACCACGGCGCGGCGGGGGGCGGTGCCCACAATGGTGCTGCCCAGGCGGGGGGCC
>PYGV01000077.1 GCA_003022385.1 filamentous cyanobacterium CCP3
ACCTACCTCACCGGCAGCTACCGCCCCGACCAAGACGGCGTCGCCGACTACCTGGCCAACCTGCGATCGCACCTCCACCAGCGCCAAATTTCCTCCACCGTGCTGACTGCCCACGACTCGGCCCAGGCCATGTCTGACCCCACCGTGCAGGGGGCGATTTCCCAGTGGAAAGTGCCGCAGCTGATCCCGCTGGTGCAGCGCATTCTGGCCACCCCTACCGACCTGCTGCACATTCAGCACGCGGCGGGCAGCTACCGTTTTGAGCGATCGGTGTTTTTGCTGCCGCTGCTGTTGAAACTGGCGGGCTACCGTCGGCCCATTGTCACCACCGCCCACGAGTACGGCTGGTGGGATTGGCAGCCCAAGTGGTTTCCGGCCCCCTGGCTGGAGTGCCTGAAGGAATGGGGCCAGGCCCGCACCTGGTGGGACCGCGAGGACGGCTTTTTGCTCACGGGCAGCGACGCCATTTTCACCACCAACGAGAACATTACGCGGATCATGAAAGAGCGGCTGCCGGAGCGGCGCGATGGTTCAGGAACCGGCCCAATGGGCCATCGCATTACTACCGTTCCCATTGCCGCTAATCTAGCCGTCACTCCCATCGATCGCGCCACCGCTCGCCAGCAGCTGCGCCACGACTGCGGCTGGCCCCAGCAGGCGCAGGTTGTTGCCTTCTTTGGCTTTCTGCACCCGGTTAAGGGCATAGAACCCCTGGTACAGGGCTTTCGGCAGGTGGTCGAGGCCCAGCCCCAGGCCCGCCTGCTGCTGATGGGCGGTGTCGAAACCCTGGCCCTGCGCGGCCAGGAGGCCGAGCAATACTGGCAAAAAATCCAGAGCCAAATTCGCGATTTGGATCTCACCAACTACGTTCACTGCACCGGCTACATTGACGCCGATCGCGCCTCGCGCTACCTTTCCGGCGCTGACCTGGGCGTGCTGCCCTTCAACCCCGGCATATCGCTCAAGAGCGGCTCGCTGCTGGCCCTGCTGGCCCACCGCCTGCCCACGATCGCCACCTGCACCGCCGAAACCGACGCCATTCTCAGCGAAAAACAGGTGATCGCCCCGGTGCCGCCGCGCAATGGTGCGGCCCTGGGAGCGGCGATCGCGTCCCTGCTGCAAAATCCGGCTGAACAGGAGCGCTTGGCTACAGCGGGGCACAGCTTTGTTCAGGCCTTTACCTGGGATGCTATTTGCGATCGCCACCAGTCGGTCTACCAGCGATTGGTAGACCGCACCGCCATAGGAGCCGCCCATCCAGCCTGAGCCAAACCTAATGTCTGCCCTCCTACCGAGGACGCCAAAGCACCCCTTTTTTAGACTAAAAATTTGCAGTCACTGGCAGCATGCACTATGGCTAACCCCGAAACTCGTCACGATACCAACCTCTCCGACTCGGTCGCCCAAAACCCTGGGGCCAGAAAGGTTGCCACCAGAAACAATCCCGAAATTGGTCAGGAGGAGGCCCGCAACGCCAACGCAGGCGAAAGCCCCAATGCTGCTGGCGGAGAAACCCCCAGCACCACTGAAGACCACGTTCCCGCCGAGTCCAGCCCCGAGGCCAGCGACTTGCCCACCGCCAACCGTCCCAACCCCGACCAACCCTAACCCCAGTCAGCAATACCCATCGCAGGCTTTTACCAGGGGATTTCAGCGTAGGTTTCAACCAGCCAGGTTTTTCGCTGACCAACGGTTTTGATTGATGAACCGCTCCATAGAAAAAGCTTAGATTTCGCCTGTATCGTGCGAATAAATCAGGCTTTTGTAGCTTGGCATACATTAATCAACCCTTTCTGTGAAAAAGACCATGCAAAAAACCTACCTGGTTCCCGCCCTGACCACAGGCGCACTGATGATGGCGCTGGTGGCCTGTCAACCCTCTACTACCCCCCCAGAAGTCGTTCCACCCGCCACAGAAGACCCGGCTCCAGCACCGGGAGGTGAGGATATTGGGGGCGATCGCTCGGCCTACAGTGAAATTCCCGTCCCTGAAGGGGCGGTAGGGGCAGAGCCCACCGACATTGCCCTCGCCACCTTTGGCAGCACCGAGCCAGGAGAGGGCAACTTTGCTGAAGAGGCCGAGCTAATCGAGCAAACCGATGACCAGGCGCTGGTTGTGCTCACGCAAACAGGGCTGGCTGACGACTCCGTCAATGGGATGCGCTATCGCCTGGAGTTTGTACCCGAGGGCGACCAGTGGCGGCTCGACTGGGCTGGTCGGCAAGTGCGCTGCCAGCAGGGTCGCGGCTCTGAAGATTGGACTACAGATCTCTGTAGTTAGAAGCAGCGGGTTACCTCCCTCGCGTGGGGAGAACGACTGGCGATCGCGGCTCTGGGCAGGACTCGCAGCTTAGAGAGGCCAGGCTAAAATTAGGGGACTAGCGTAGAGGGTTAGGTAAATGCGATCGCTCCACGACTACACCGTCGTCTTAAGACCTGACGACAATGGTACCTTTGTGGCCTATGTCCCTGCGATTGGGGGTTGCCACGCCTGGGGCGCAACTTGGGAAGAGGCTCAGCGAGAACTGGCCAACGTCTTCGAGATGATCCGAGACGAATACCTGGAGGCTGGACGTTCTTTGCCTCAGAATGTGGAATTAGTGAAGACGAGTTTCAGCGACTGCGTTAAGTTCGCGATCGTTAGCGAAGATTATTCTGCGTTAAGACTGTTAAAGACTGTTGAAGCGCGCGGTTGCCCCAGTCTCAATCGGCCTGAGGATAGGGGTATCAGCCTTTCGGATACCGTTTTATGACCCCCACTCAGCGCATTGGCATTCTCACCAGCGGCGGCGACTGCCCCGGCCTCAACGCCGTCATTCGTGCGGTCGTCAAATGCGCCAATCGGCGCGGGTGGGATGTGATCGGCATTCCCTACAGCACCGCCGGGTTTATCGAGGTGGCCGACGGCAAGTACGACCCCGACCACCTGCGCCTCACCGACCACGGCTACGATATTCCCGGCATTTTGCAGGGGCTCGACGTGCTGCAGTTTCTCAGCGGTACCATTCTCGGCTCGCTCAACAAGGGCTATCCCGAGGGCGTAGACAACGTGGCCAAAATTTTGGCGGGCTACCAAAAGCTGAATCTGGATGCGCTAATTGCGATCGGCGGCGACGGCAGCCTCGACATCATCTACGACCTGGCCCAGCGCGGCGGCTGGAACCTGATCGGCATTCCCAAAACCATCGACAACGACGTACCCTTCACCGAAAAATCGATTGGCTTTAACACCGCCGTGCAGACCGTCAACAGCGCCCTCTACGACCTCACCTTTACCGCCGCCAGCCACGATCGCGTCATGGTGGTCGAAGTCATGGGTCGCGACGCGGGCCATCTGGCTCTCCACGGCGGCATTGCGGGCGGGGCCGATGTCATCCTGATTCCCGAGCTAGTGCCCGAGCTGAACCCTTTGGTGGTGACGCAGATCTGTCAGCACATCGCCGAGCTGCGCCAGCGGGGCCGCAAGTTTGCCCTGGTGGTGGTAGCCGAGGGCGTTCACGGCGAAGACGGCCAGCCCATGCACCTGATCGGCGAACATTTGGCCACTGCCATCTCTGAGCGCAGCCGCACCCTCTGTCAAACCGGCGACAGCGCCTACTGCGATATGGACCAGGTCGAAACCCGCGCCATGGTGCTGGGCCACATTCAGCGCAGCGGCATTCCTACCGCCAGCGATCGCCTGCTGGCCTCGGCCTTTGGCCGCAAAGCGGTAGACCTGATTGCCGAAGGTCGCTTCAACCGGATGACAGTCTGGGAAGCGGGCCGGGTGCGATCCAAAGACCTCAGCGACGTGATCGCCACCGTGCGCAGCTGCCACCAGCGCGGCGTCTGCCCCAGCCCGGTCGAGACCGACAGCACCATGGTCAAAGTGGCCCGGTCCTTAGGGATTTATGTGGGCGATCCTGACACGCTGCCCGACCCCAAAGCCGTGATGCAGGAAGCTCCAATCCTGGCTTAGGAATGTGGATTTTTTAAGGTGCAATTCTTGTGGGTCAGGCATCTTGCCTGACCGATGAATGGCATCTGTCCGTTTGTCGCTAATGCCCTCGTACTTGGTGCGTTTGGCTACTTTAGTCTCAAGCAGCTCGTCGGTGAGGTGCTTGAGATCTTTTAGCCGCACCGTTTCGGCATTGACCGACTGCAAATCGTCTCCCCCGGCTTCGAGGTAGGCCGCCTCACCCAGGCTGCGTATGGTGCCTGAGGTGCCAATCACCCGATCAAAACCCATCGCTCGAATCTGGTCGATCGCCTGCCGGGCTACAAACTCAATGTGCGCCTCCAGCACGTGACGGCCTTCGCGACCGACGGAGCCTTGATCTTCAAACATGTCGAGCAGGTGCAGCACCCCCAGCGGCAGGCTATCGCTAAACAACAGATTCCGCCGATCGCCGACAACGGCCTCGGTACTGCCGCCGCCAATGTCAAAGACCAGAGCCGTTTCGTCCTCAAGCGCAATGGAGTTGCGCACGGCCAAGAAAATCAGCCGCGCTTCTTCTCGGCCAGAGATAATTTTGGGCGCTAAGCCGGTCTGACGCACCACCTGGCGCAGAAAGGCTTCCCCATTCTGCGCCTCTCGAATGGCGCTGGTTGCCGCCGTAATGATTTCATCAACCCCCACCTGCTCGGCCAGTCGAACATAGCGCTGGATGACCTCCAGGCCCTTGTCAAAGGCGCGATCGCTGAGGCGATGGGTAGCAAACACCCCGGCCCCGAGCTTGACCATTTCCTTTTCGCGCTCAATGACGTCAAAGTTTCGCTGCGACAGCACCTCCACAATAATCATGTGAATGGAGTTAGTGCCAATGTCGCTCGCAGCGAGTTTCATCGGTTGCCTAAGGCGTCAGCTTTGTCTATGATGACGCGGTTTACGCCACTGCGCTTGCCCAGCGACCCTGGAGAATAGCAAACAGCCTCCAGCGGCCAGCAAACTACCCTCTCGCCACCCGGCGATCTCAATACACGCTACCCGGAAACTCCGTTACATCAAACTCGAAGCAGTGTCGCCCCTCGGGGTGCTGCCAGCGCTCTGTCTCAGGGTTGACCACCGGATTATTCAGGCGCTGGGTGCTGCTGTCGGTGTCAAAGGTAGCGCATAGCTCATAGGTGCGAGCGCTCAGCCGCTCGTACTCGTAGGGCTGGTTGGTCAACGGGTCACGGCCGAGAGTGTCTGCCTCCAGCGCCGCAGGTAGCTCAAAGCTGTCGTTGTCGGCCAGGGTGTAGCGCTCGTGGAGACGCTGGGCCACGGTGGCCAGATTTTGCAGCCGCTGGCGATCGGCGGCCAGTTCCCGCTGTCGTCCTGGCGTACCCAGCACCCAGAAGCCTGCTGCGATCGCCGCAATCACCGCCGCCGTTGCCACCCCGGCAAAGGCCCGATCAAAGCCCCCACTCTCTGACATGCTAGTCATTGCCTTTGTCCATTACAACGTTCTGTTTGCTAAGTTCAGAATTCAAAATTAAACTCTCATTTTGCACTGTCCATTTTGAATTTTGAATTGCCCCTTCACCCTTCATCCTTCACCCTCAACCCCTGCAGCGCCGGTTTGCGCCGAATCCAGTCGAAGTAGTACCACAGCACCCCGCCATCGAGCACCAGCACCACCAGCGCCTTGAGCAAAAAGCGCGGCGTCAGCTCGCCCCGCAAAAACGAGGTCAAAAAAGCAATTACCGCGCCAATCGCAATTAGGGCTGCCACCAGCAGCGTCAGGTAGGTCAGCCACTTGCGCACGCCCGAAAAATACTTTTCGTGGTGAGCCGCCAGATCGCGGTTGATCTGCCGCATCAGCACCAGGTATACCGGGTAGGCCACAATCAGCCGCGCCAGAGCAAAGGCCACCTGCCACGACGGGTCACCGTAGGTGTTATTCAAGCTGTCGGGAATCAGGTGGTTGATGAAAATAAACGCCATCTCCCCCAGCGCCTGAATCCAGACGCCCAGGGTGACAAAGGCCAGCAGGTAGAAAAACGCGTCTCGCGCCAGCTCGCCCGATGCGCCGCGCGGTGTGGGAATCGGGCGACCCACTAGCCCCTCGTACAATTCAAAAAAGGCCCGCTCCACTTCGCGGGAGGGCCAGCCGTAGTCGCGCAGCAGCTTGCTGATGAACTCGTCGGTGGCACCGCGATCGCGCGCCAGCAGAATAAACTGCACCAGCTCACTGCGGCTGTCGGGGGTAGGCGGAAGATCTGTACTCATGGCCCTACGGTAATGCGCTAGGAATACCCTGACTATACCGAGCCATCCACCTGTTTGACTGGCCCTGAATAACCACCATCAATTTAGAGGTCGGAGAGGACGCACAACCCTAGCATTAATTGACAATGACTCTCAATATCAAATATTGATGACGATGGTCGCTGATATTTGGGTAATGGTTTGCTGGTATGCGCGATTCAGTGTTCTTCTCCCGGCTCCTGAGGCCATTCTTTCTTCATCAGGATCGCCTCAGGCTGGTAGCCCAGGCTGGTGTAGAGCGCCTGGGCCGCCCGGTTGTCGCTAAAAACCTGTAGGCTGATCTGCCTGTGCCCCTGCTGCTGCGCCCACTGGTGGGCCACTGTGAGCAGAGCCGTGGCCAACCCACGCCGCCGATGGGCCGGCACCACATAGAGCAGCAGCGCGTAGGGGTGCAGGGTGCCGGTGCGCTGGTCACTAGCCTGCCCCAGCCAGAGGCCAGCCACGGGGCCAGCGGCAGAGTCAGCATTAGCTTCATCGACCCACCAGAGGGGGGTATCGCGGCTGAGGTAGCGATCGACGGTGTCGGCGAGGTGGCCAATGGGCTGGTGGGGGTTCAGCTCGCGGTAGGTGCGCTCCATAAATTTGACCAAGGTGGCGCGATCGAGGGTTGAGCCTATCCGCAGGCTGTAACCCGGTAGCGCGAAGGATTGCTCAGCTGCCATGCCCCTCCAGCGGTGCGATTGGTGCGGCGAGTTTGGTGTGATTTGAGCGCACCTGACTCATCCTACTTTTTTCTGGCCAGCGAGAAATGAACTTGCTAGGCTGAGGGGAGTTTGCGCGGCGTTGATAATTCTATGGCAACCCAGTCTAAAACCCTGTTTGAGCAGTTTCTAGCGCCGATTTTTTCGCACCTGGTCGATCGCGACGCGCTGCTGCGGCTGCGCGACAGTATCGATTGGGAGGCTGGAGTGGCCCGGTTTACCAACCCCCAGGTGGTGTACCCCAACTACTACAAGATCAGCAACTTCCACGGTATCAAGAACGGCTACTTAAATGTCGATGCCGCCCTTACCTACGACCCCATCACTCAATACGTGCTGCCCCCTGGCGAAACATGGGTGCGCGAGAGCCTGGTCAAGGCCATCAACGGCGAGCCTCGGCGAATTTTAGACCTGGGCTGTGGCACGGGTACGACCGCGCTAATGCTGAAGCGCCGGTTTCCCGATGCGGAAGTAATTGGCCTTGACCTGTCGCCCCAAATGCTGGTGATGGCCGACTACAAGGCTAAAGCGGCGGCGGTGGATGTGTCGTTTCGCCACGGCAACGCCATGGCTACGGGGCTACCCGCCGCATCCTTTGATGTGGTGTGCGCCACGCTGCTGTTCCACGAAACGCCCCCAGCAGTGGCCAAAACCATTCTCTCCGAAGCGTTTCGACTGCTAACGCCCGGTGGGCAAATGCTGGTGCTCGACGGCAACCAGCGCACTTTGCGGGCGGCCGACTGGCTCAGCACCATTTTTGAGGAACCTTTTATTCGCGACTACGGCCAGGGCAATGTGGACGCCTGGCTGGGTTACGCCGGGTTTGAGCGGGTGCGCACCGAGGATGTGTTTTGGCTCAACCAGCTGAGCTATGGCCGCAAGCCACTGCCCGTAGCGGAGCGCATTGAGCAGCCAGAGGGCGATCGCAGCGCCGAGAGCGCCGAGACTGTGCCACTGGCGCAGCCTGCCTGAGGGGTGGATGGGTGGATGGGTGGATGGGTGGATGATTTGGTTGCAGACTGGGAAGCCTGGCCAAAATCTAAAATCTAAAATCCAAAATTTCCCGGCTCGCGTTCGGTTATCTACGCCCTAGATTCTGGTCAACCCTGCTTACACTAAAGGCGTTGACATCGAGGAATGGGTCATGGTGCGGCTTCAACCCTGGCAGTGGGCGGTGCTGGCGCTGCCTGTGGTGGCGATCGCCGGATTTATTTTGACGGCGGCGGGGGTGCAAATTCACGCCTGGGGCCTGAACTGGATTTGGGGTGTGATCATCCTGATGCTGGTGCTGTGGCGGGGGCTGCTGGCCCGCTGGACCAAGCCCGTATTTAAGCAGGTAGAAGAGGCTCTGGAGCAGGCCCAGCAGGAGCTGGATGAGGCGACCGAGGCAGAAGCCCCGCTCGGCATTCCCAATGCCAAATCCGCCGCTGCCGCTCTGGAGGAAATTCTCACTGCCGCCCAGCAAGACCCCCCGGTGTGGGAAGACTGGAACCCCTTTTGGGAGCGCTGCCGCGAGGTGGTGACGGCGGTGGCCCACGCCCACCATCCCGATGTGAAATACCCGCTGCTCAACATTTACCTGCCCGATGCCTACGGTCTGCTGCGGGGTACCGTGGACGATGTCGATCGCTGGATTGAGACCCTGACCCCGGTGCTGGGGCAGGTGACGGTAGGCCAGGCGGTGCAGGGCTACGAGGTCTACCGCCAGGTGGAGCCCTCGGCCCGCAAGCTCTGGCAGGCGTGGAACTGGGCCCAGTGGCTGCTGAATCCGGCAGCGGCGACGGCCCGCACTCTGAGCCAGCCCACCAATACCCTGGCCAACCAGCAGCTGCTGGGCAACCTCAACGCCCTGCTCCGAGAAGCCACCCTGCGGAATTTGTACCGTCAGGCGGTGGCTCTCTACGGTGGGGAACTGCCCGCTATGCCCACTCCGGCCAAACCCTTGCCCCAGGCCCAAACCCAAACCCTGCGCGAGATTCTGGATCGGGCCGAGCCGGTGGAGGAGGTCGCGACTCAGCCGGTGAACCTTTTGCTGGTGGGCCGCACCGGAGCCGGGAAGAGCAGCGTGATCAACACCCTGTTTGACGCCGATATAGCCGAGGTCGATGTGCTGCCCAGCACCGACGAAATCAGCACCTACCGCTGGTCGGGCGACGGCGGTGAAACCCTCACCCTGTGGGATTCGCCGGGGTATGAGCAGGTCGATCGCAGCGACTACCGCGATCAGCTGCTCGACTGCGCCCGCCAGGCCGACCTGCTGCTGCTGGTCACCCCCGCCCTCGACCCAGCGCTGCAGATGGACGCCGACCTGCTGCGCGACCTGCGCGAAGAAGTCCCCGAATTGCCCGCGATCATTGCCCTGACCCAGGTCGATCGGCTACGGCCCCTGCGGGAGTGGCAGCCCCCGTACGACTGGCATTGGGGCAGTCGCCCCAAGGAGGTTTCGATCCGCGAGGCGACTCGCTATCGGCAGGAACAGCTGGGGGACCTGTGCGATCGCATTCTGCCCCTGGTCACCCGCGACAGCGATCGCCCCGGATGGAACGGCGACGCCCTGGCCACTGCCCTAATCGAGCTGATCGACCCGGCCAAGGAGCTGCGGCTGGCCCGGTTTTTGCGCGATCGCGAAACCCAGATCGCGGCCTCTGCCCGCCTGATCAACCGCTACCGCCTGCAGATGAGCACGACTCAGGGGGTGACCGCCTTTCTGAAAAGCCCGGTGCTCAAGTTTCTCGCCACCCTCACCACCGGCTCCCCGGCCCTGGCCTACCTACTGGCTGAGCAAATTCCGGTGGAGCAGCTGCCCGTGGTGCTGGGCAAGCTCCAGCTCGCCTACGACCTGTTCAAGGTGCTCGGTCCTGACAAAGTCCAGCTCGATTTATTGGCCCTGTGGCCCCTGCTGCTCGACTATAATGACCAGCCCGATCGCGCCGCCTGGGCCTTTGGCCACGCCATGGTCGAATACTGGAGCCAGGGGCTCTCGATTGCCGACACTCGCCAGCGCATCGAGCACTATTTGGGGCAGTACGACGCCCGCTGAAAAATGACGATACCGACGCGATCGATGTGCTCGACTAAGCGCGGCTCGTCAATGGTTTCGTAGTGCACCACGTCGAAGAAATAGGGCAGCGGCTTGTCTTCATTGAGGCAGTCGGCCAGGGCGGCAGTGGTGCGGTGGGTAACGCGATCGCCCTTAATCGCCAAATCCACATCCGACCCCTGTTTGTAGCCGCCCTTAGCGCGGGAGCCAAACAGCACGGCTTGTTCAATTTCATCAAACTGGTCCAGGGCATCGGCAATGTGGCGCAGGTCGCTGTCTAAAAGACCGTAGCGCATTAGTTCGTCGCCTCCAGCTTGGTCTTAAACAGTCGGTAGAGGTCGTCGAGCAGGGGAAAATAGTCGGCTCTAATTTTGGTTTCGACGGCGATCGCCGTTTTTTCGCTGTAGGTGTGGGCCATCAAGTTGCGATCCTGAAGCGCATTCATCCAGTCGTAGCAAAAAAGCCCGCTCAAAATTTGAGAATCGCTGTACCCAGCGAATATCGCGGTCTTCCATACTGGGTCTCAAAGCTCCAGAACTCTAAGTCCTGCCATTCTAACCGCTCGTCGACTTGCCTCAACCCACCCGCGAGCACCGATGGTAGATTAAAAACGCAACCTGCTATCCCAGCAGCCCCACCATCTAAGAACAATGCTGATTCTATCTGCCACCAACGGCAACAATCTCGAACTGGCCCATGCCTTTGAAGCCGAAGCCACTACCCAGGGTTTAGCGGCAGAGGTAATGAGCCTGCCCGACCTGCAAATACCGCTGTACGACTCGCTCGACAAGACCAAAGGCGCTGGCGACGGTTTATCTAAGCTGGCCCGGGCGCTAAGGCAACACAAGGGCCTCGTCATCTGCGCGCCGGAGTACAACGGCTCGATTCCGCCGGTAGTCAGCAATGCGATCGCCTGGCTGTCGGTCAGCACCGACGACTTTCGCGCCCTGTTCAACAACCGGCCCGTGGCTCTAGCCACCCACAGCGGCGGCGGCGGCCAAAAGGTGCTGGTGGCCCTGCGTCTGCAGCTCGCTCACCTGGGCTGTACCGTACTGGGGCGCGAACTACTGTCTACATCCCAAAAAGCCGCCAACCCCGAGACCATCAACGCCCTGGTTGGCCAGCTCGCGGCCCTCGAATCCTCCTACGCGGGGGTTCCCGCTCAGGTCTAAGACAACTATCGCTTCTCCCACTGATCCTTCATGCGCTGAATGCGCTCTAGCAAGGTCTCGTTCGACATGCGCGAGTTCAGCCGCTCGACCAGCAGCGGAAATGCCAGCGGCGAGGGGCGCTGGGTATCCTTCCACACGACCGATCGCTGATCGAGCCGCCGGAGGGTTTGGGTGAGGCGATGAGTTTCAAGCTGGTCTTGCAGCACCTCTCGCTCGGCCTGCTTGAGCAGCAGGTTATCCGGCTCGTACTTAGTAAACACCTCGTACAGTAGTGATGTGCTGACCTGGAGCTGGCTGGAGGTTTTGCGCGACCCCGGATAGCCCTTAAACACAAGCCCCGCCACCTGGGCCACGCCGCGAAACTTGCGCTGAGTCAGTTCTGAAATGTTGAGGCTAGCGCGAATGTCGTCCTCCAAATTTTCCAGGCTAAAGAAGTCGCTGGAGAACAGATCCTGATAGGGGTAGCCCTTGGGACCGAGGATTTCAAACCCGTAGTCGTTGACCGAAATGGTAAAGGTGGCCGTCTTTTGCTTGGCAAAGCGGTAGCCCCACAAAAACCCCAGCCCCTCATGGACAAACCGCCCCTCGAAGGGGAACACGTAGAGATGCTGGCCCTCGCGGGTCTTGCAGCTTTCCACCAGCAGTTCGTCGGCGCTGGGCAGGGTCGAGAGTCGCTGCTGGGCTTCGAGAATGGGCGCAATAGTGAGAATTTCGGCGTTGGCGAGATCCTGGAGATCCCCCCGGCCCCCCTTAAAAAGGGGGGTAGCAGAGGGATCGTCTCCAGCAAGAGGCTGGGGGGATCGGACCTGGGCATTAGAGGAACTAAATACCTGAATGAGCGATCGCACCTGCTCCACTTCCCGGCGCAGATGGTGGCTGAGGGTGTCAGAAATCGCCAGCTGGCCGCCGCCCCAGCTGGGAGTTACCGTCGATTTGCGCTTGGTGTTCTTGACGTAGAGCACCATGTCTTTCATCTGAAAGTACTCCAGCTGTCGCCCGGCAAAAAAGAACACATCCCCTTTTTTCAGCCGCGATACAAACGCTTCTTCGACGGTGCCGATCTCTCTGCGGGTCGTGTAGACAATTTTGACCGGGGTGTTAGAGGTAATGGTGCCAATGCCCATGCGGTGGGTGCGGGCCAGCTTAGCATCGCTGACTTTAAACAGTCCCTCCTCGCGCACCACTTTTTTGTAGCGGGGATAGGCCCCCAGGCACTGACCGCCGTTTTCAATGAAGTCCAAAATCCACTGGTACTCTGCTTCGGTGAGGTCGGCGTAGGCGACGGTGCGGCGCACGTTATCCAGGGTCTTTTGCGGCTCAAAGCCGTCGCCGCAGGCCAGGGTGACCAGGTGCTGTACCAGCACGTCGTAGGGCTTGTGCTGGGGGCGACGGGTTTCCATGTCGCCCAGCTCTAAGCCCCGCCGAAAGGCAGAGATCTCCAACAGCTCCAGCGCATTGGTCGGTAAGAAGAACACCTCGGAAGTCCCTTCCGGCACGTGGGCGCTGCGCCCCGCCCGCTGGAGCAGTCGGGCCAGGTTCTTGGCGCTGCCAATCTGCACCACCCGCTCCACCGGCTGAAAGTCTACGCCCAGATCTAGGGAGGAGGTGCAGACCACCCACTTGATGTCGCCCGATTTTACCCCCGCCTCGATCGCCTCCCGCTCTTTGACATCAATCGATCCGTGGTGCAGGGCGATGCGATCGACCTCATTGGGCAGGGCAAACTGGAGCGCCTGGTACCACCGCTCGGCCTGGTTGCGGGTGTTAGTAAAAATCAGCGTGGATTTCTCCAGATCCAGCGCCTCGATCAGGGTTTCAAACATGCGCAGTCCCAGGTGCCCTGCCCAGGGAAACGTATCGACCGACTCGGGGCGAATGCTGGTGATGACCGTATCGCGCTTCAGGTTTGAGCGAATGATTACGGGTTCGGTGCCCAGGCCCACGGCGGTTTGGGCGGCTTCTTCCAGATTGCCCAGGGTGGCGGAGATGGCCCAGGTGCGGAGATCGGGCTGGAGCGATCGCAGGTGCCCCACGCACAGCTCCGCCTGGGTGCCCCGCTTCGAGCTCATCAGCTCGTGCCACTCGTCCAGCACCACGGCCCGCAGGTTGCCAAACCGCTTGGCCCCGTCTTTATAGGACAGCATCACCGCCAGCGACTCGGGGGTGGTGATGAGGACATTTGGCATATTTTTGAGCTGCTTGGTCTTGCGCGACGAGCTGGTATCGCCCGTGCGCGACTCGACCGTGATGCCCCAGTTCATAGCCTCAATCAGGAGTTTAATGGCCTGCTCAATGTCGCGCGACAGGGCCCGCAGGGGGGTGATGTAGAGCAGCTGCAGGCCTGCGGTGGGAGCGGCGATCATCTCTGCGAGCGGCCCCATTACCGCTGCGTAGGTTTTGCCTGAGCCGGTGGGTACCTGCACCAGCCCGCTGTGACCAGTCAAATAAGCCGCCCAGGTTTCGGCTTGAAAGGTGAGGGGCTGCCAACCACGGGTAGCGAAGTAGTCGGCGATGGGGGCCAGGCGCGAGTCAGCCGTCACAAAACGCTCCTAAAACTAGGACAAACTTTATCTATTGTAGTGAATCAGGATAATTGAGCATTACCGAAGAACTGACTATTAATTCTCAGCTTTACAGCGGATTTTACTTGGGCAAAGTACATCTTGATGATCCCTCCAGCCTCTTCATTAAGGGGAATACAGAATGCATCTGAGACAGCAAGAAACTAGGAGAATCTAGAATTGAGCCAATATGTAAGTGGGTTGACCAATTCAAATGTAGGATGAGTTAGCGATAGCGTAACCCATACGAGCGTTGGGTTTCGTACCTCAAACCAACCTACATCAACTTATATTTAATTGCGCTTGCCTACTTATCTCACTCAGCCAGGAACCGCTGTAGGATTCATTTTTGACACTTTAATTGCAATTGCTTGGACGTTTTTTCTAACCCATAGCTGGTCCGTTCTTCCCGTGCAGCCGGGAATCCATGACGGAAATCTTGCTCCCAGATGAGTTCCACGCAGGAATGATGTAGGTGCCAACAAAAGTGGGATGTCCTAATAAATCTTTATGCCTGACTGGTTTTACAGCATTTCATCAGGGGTGAGACCCCTTCTACTACTGTAAAAAGTTCATATAGTGGGGGTTGCTATGTAAGGAGTTGGACAACTCAGCTGGAACGAGAATCTTTCTATAGACGTCAAGCATCTCAGCTATCAGGTGCAATCTACATTTCGGTAGCTAACGACTATGAGCAGTGCTAAATCTATTTTCATCTCCTACCGTCGACGCACGAGCATCGACATCACAGGGCGAATTTATGACCGTTTGATTGCGCACTTTGGCGAAAACAGCGTATTTAAAGACGTCGATTCGATTCCCTTTGGGGTAAATTTTCGCCACCACCTAGAGCAGGAGGTGAGCCACTGCCCAGTTCTGCTGGCCATTATTGACCCCAACTGGCTTGGGGTTGCCGACGATCGCAGTCGGCCTAAGCTGGCCAACCCCGCCGACTGGGTGCGAATTGAAATTGAAACGGCCCTAAAGCGCGATCGCCTCGTTATTCCGGTGCTGGTAGGTGGGGCGACCCTTCCAGAAGAAAGCGATCTGCCTGAGGGGCTCAAGGCTCTGGCCTATCGCCAGAGCGCCCAGGTGCGCTGCGACCCCGACTTTCACCGCGATCTCGATCGCCTAATTCACCGTATTGAAGGGGTGTTTAGCGGGCTAGATGCCGGGTTGACTGCCCTGGGCCGAGAGCGGGCGGAGGCGTTGGCCCCAGAGGGCCGGTCTTGGCCCAACGCTCCGACCACTACTGCCCCCGCCAGCCTGATTGATGAACTGGCGGCGGCTCTGGCCACCGCCAGCCAGACGGCGGCGCCTCGGATGGGCCGACGGCGCTGGCTGCGCATGATGGGGTTAGGACTGGTGGGCAGCGGCTCGGCTTTGGCCATTCATCAGCGGGTGCCAGCGCTCCAAACCCTGAGGGCGGGCAAGCCCAACATTCCCGACCTCTCGACTTTGCCCCAGCGCATTCAAACCGCCCTGGAGCAGGCGGAGGCAGCTATTTTATCGCCTGACCTGCCATCTGAACTGGCAGCGTCTGAGCCAGAAATGCCTGAGCTAGAAACGCCTGAACTAGGCAATTCTGACCCTGGCCTGGGAGCCATGAATTCGAGCGAGCTATACACCTACGAATCGGTGAGCGTTGATGAGTTTGGCATGGGGCGATCGCAGATCAAATTCTCGACTCCTTCCCATCAAGCTCTGCGGCTAGAGACCCCAATTGGCCCGGTGACGTTGCGCCTGGTCGCCATTGTGGGGGGCCAGTTTGTGCTGGGGGCTCCCGCCAGCGAGCCGGGCCACGACCCAGCGCAGCCGGCCCAAACAATCGCCGCCGTCGAGTCATTTTGGATGAGCGTACACCCCATTACCCAGGGGCAGTGGCGGGCGGTGGCCCAGCTGCCCAGGGTCAACCTCGACCTCAACCCCAACCCGGCCTACTTTACCGGCAGCGATCGCCCTGTCGAGCAGGTGTCGTGGCCCGAAGCTGTGGAATTTTGCGATCGCCTCAACCAGCTTGCTAAAACGTATCCCTCTGTCGCCGGGCTGCAGCGCTACCGCCTGCCCACCGAAGCCGAGTGGGAATACGCCTGCCGCGCCAAAACCACCACCCCCTTTCACACCGGCCAAACCATTACCACCGAGTTGGCTAACTACAACGGCACCCAGCCCTACCGACAGGAACCACCGGGCCAGTTTCGCGGCACCACCACGGCAGTGGGGGCCTTTGGCAAGGCCAACGACTTCGGCCTCTACGACATGCACGGCAATGTGATGGAGTGGTGCTCGGTCGATCGCGACAGTGCAGGTAGTGCCTGGCAAGTGGTGCGGGGCGGCTCGTGGCAAAGCCCGCCTCAAGACTGCCGCTCAGCCTACCGATCGGGCCTGCGAGCCAACACCCGCAGCAACACCGTCGGCTTTCGCATTGTGGGCGTGGGGTGAGTGGTTGCGTGAGTAGAAAGCCATTCAAATAATTAGAATAATGTAGATTAGTACACTTAAACTGACAGCCTTATTCAAGCCCATCAGCACGCCGCTGGCGCTAGAGCTGTAGGTCAGGATTGTCTGTTTGGTTTGCCGCTGAAGCCAGGCAAAGGGCATACTTTTTGAACCCAGCTTGTATCTAAGAGCACGATGCTGAAGCGGTAGTGCATGATGAAACTGCCCTCCTTTGCAGGTCGACCCCATGCCCAGATCTGAGCCGCTAGAGCGCATAGTTGTGCTTCAAGGTGATATCACCCGGCAAAACGTCGAGGCGATCGCCAATGCCGCCAATGAATCGCTGCTGGGCGGCGGCGGTGTCGATGGGGCTATCCACCGCGCTGCCGGGCCAGATGCACGGCATAGTGCCGCTGGATGAGGCGGGTCAAGTGATTCGCCCGGCAATTCTGTGGAATGACCAGCGCACGGGCAAAGCGGTCGAGGCGAGCGAGGCAGCGGTGCCCCGCCAGAAGTTAATTTAGCGCACTGGCAACCCGGCCCTTACAGGCTTCTAATTGGCACTAAATCTTGGTATTTGCCTTAATTTAGTCAGGGCAAACAGCGTTTGCCCCTACGGGGTTTGGGGTTGGTGCAAAAAGGCATCGACCGCCTGGGGGCTGGGCTGGGCCGCGATCGCCCCCGGCTTCAGCGTTGTCAGTGCCCCCACAGCGCTGGCGTAGCGCAGAATCTCCGCGATCGCGTCAGCCGTTTGCAGGCTCTCCCACCCCCGCCGGTAGAGCTGATGCAGAAATCCCGCTAAAAACGCATCCCCGGCCCCAGTGGTATCGATGCTGTCGACGGCAAAGGCGGGCCGTGAGAGACTCTGCTGCCTGGTGGCGCAGGTGCTGCCATTGCCGCCGTCGGTGAGCAGTACGGCCTCGCACTGGGGAAACTGTTGAACAATGTCAGCGGCGGAATCCGTATCCAGCAGCCATAGAGCTTCTTCGCGGGAGAGCTTGAGCAGGTCGGCAACCTTCAGGAACTCGTGAATTTTGGCAGGCGCAAGCTCTACGTCAGGCCAGAACACCGGACGCCAGTTCAGGTCAATCACGATCTTGGTTCCGGCCTGCTTAGCTTTATCGAGTGCCTGTTGCATGGCGCTGGCGGTGGTGGGGTAGGCCAGCCCCAGCGTGCCCATCACCAGATACGTCACCCCGGCAAACTCCACACCATCAATCCAATCAGGGGAAAGGTGAGCATCGGCAAAGACAGCGGGGTCGGGGGCGCTAAAGCCGATAAAGCTGCGATCGCCCGTCTCATCGCGCTCCACCAGCACAATGCGAGTGGGGGCATCAGCATATCGCTGAATCTGGCAGGCGACGCCCTGATCCCTCAAGACCTGAACCAGCCAGTCGCCCACCTCGTCCTGACCCAGGCAGCTGACCATACGGGTGGGGGTGCCGAGTTTGGCGATCGCGGCGGCGACATTGGCGGGCGCACCGCCGGGGTAATCAGTCCCCTTTTCTGAAGCGGTTTGAGAGTTTTTACCGACCTCAAACAGGCGATCGACTAAGCATTCTCCCAGGCAGATAATAGGCTTGGTCATTATTTTCTCCAAAGGGGTTAGCAGGCCTCGGTTGGCCTGGGGGAAAGGGGCTCATCCTTTAGCCAAAATTGCTGTGGCCACCGCTTCATCAGTAATCAGCCCGCTGATCAGGCAGCCCTTCAGGGCCGCGAGAATGGCTTCGGCTTTGCGAATGCCCCCGACAACGCCAATAGTTAAGCGCTGGCCAGGCTGCTGGAGGGGAACCCCAGCCACGCGGGTGTTGGTGCCCTGCTGTAGCAACCTGCCTTCGGCATCGAAGGCCCAGCCAGCAATTTCGCCCACCGCCCCAACTCAATCAGCTCGGTCAGTTCGGCTTCGTTAATAAAGCCATCCTCGTGCGGGGGGCGTTCCAGGCGATGTGGCTAACGCCGACGAAGGTGACCTTAGCCTGCTCCGCCAGCGCTTTGACGGCTGTGAACAATCGCTGGGTCTGCAACAAATCGCGCTCTTCTACGCTAGTGGCCACCGCCGGAGTCGGCACTGGGTCGGTCTGTAAGCCCACCCGATCAGACAGGTACATGACCACCTCATGGCGACCCGCTAACCCATAGTGGCCGATTGTGGTGTGGATGATCTACAGCTTTTTCAAGGAAGTGCTGAAGGAAATTTTGGAGGCCGATCGCATGGATGGTGCCTCTACTTTTCAGGAACTGCGGCACGTGCTGCTGACCCTGGCCCTGCCGGGCATTGCCTCAACGGCGCTGCTGTCGATCATCCTGTCCTGGAT
>PYGV01000371.1 GCA_003022385.1 filamentous cyanobacterium CCP3
GAGCTGCCGCAGGCCCACTCCCACCGCCAGGGGCACGGTAACCAGCGGCACCAGCCACCAGCGCCGAATGCGCAACCGCCTGCGGCGCTTGACGCTATCGGCAGCGGGGGTAGGGCGAGGCTGGGCAGAAACCAAATCAACTGAAGCGGGAGCGTCGGCCATGACGGCACCTCTAGCAATGTAAATGAACAGGCGGGGCGAGCGGACAAAAGCGGAGACGGGTCTGTCGGTGTTTAAAGCACCCCTATTCAACTTGTGGATATTCAAATAGTAATTATTCAACAATACGATATTCAAATTGTTGTGCACTATGCCCAAAGGGTATACTCAAATAATTGAGTATGTCAATGGGCAAACGAACCTATGGCCCTGTCCCACACGATTTTGGCGGTGCTGTCGCGCGAGTCTCTCAGCGGCTACGACATCAGCAAGCGATTCGAAGAAAGCGTCAGCTGCTACTGGCAGGCCAGTCAGCAGCAGATCTATCGCGAGCTGGGCAAAATGGAGCAGCAGGGCTGGGTCACCCACGAAACCGTGCCCCAGGTGGGCAGGCCTGACAAAAAAATCTACGGCATTACCGATCCGGGCAAGACCGAGCTTGCTCGCTGGTACGCCGAACCCAGCGAACCTACCCCCATTCGCGAAGACCTGCTGGTCAAGGTGCTGGCTACTCCCTTTGTCTCAGAACCTCTGCTGATTCAAGAGCTGCACCGTCGTCGCCAGCTCCACGCCGCCAGGCTGGCCGAGTATCAGGATAAAGAAGCGATGTATAAGGCGATCGCCCATCCTCCTAAGACCGAACAGTTTCGCTACCTCACCCTGCGGCGGGGCATGCGTTACGAGCAGGACTGGATCGACTGGTGCGATGAAGTCCTGGAGGTTTTGAATGCGGCCGAACAGCCCTAGGGCCAAACGGTGCCGGTGGGGCGACAGTGGCTGAAGACGTCGTGCCAGCTGACAACGTGGCCGATTACGGCGATCGCAGGCGCTTCAAACCCGGTTTCGGCCACCTGGGCCACAATGGTCGCCAGGGTGCCAATCAGCGTTTCCTGGTGCGGATAGGTACCCCAGCGAATCAGGGCAACAGGCGTCTCAGGACTGAGGTCGGCGGCCAGCAGTTCAGCGGTAATGGTGCCCAGATTGTGAATGCCCATATACACCACAATTGTTTCCGAGCCCTGGGCCAGGGCGCGCCAGTTGACCCTGGGGCGGTATTTGCCCGCCGACTCGTGGCCTGTGACAAAGGTCACCGACGAACTCTGGCTGCGGTGAGTCACCGGAATGCCCGCGTAGGCCGGTACCGCCACGCCAGCCGTAATGCCCGGCACCACTTCAACAGCAATGCCCGCTTCCACCAGAGCCGCCATTTCCTCGCCGCCGCGCCCAAACACAAAGGGGTCGCCCCCCTTCAAGCGCACCACCACGGCGTTGGCCCTGGCCTGGTCGATTATTAGCTGGTTGATGTCTTCCTGCAGCAGCGAGTGACGACCCCGGCGTTTGCCCGCGTTGATCACGGTGGCCTGGGGGTTGATCATCGCCAGAATGGGAGCGCTGACCAGGGCATCGTGAATGACCACGTCAGCCCCCTCCAGCAGCCCCTTGCCCCGCAGTGTAAACAGGCCTGGATCGCCGGGTCCCGCCCCCACCAGATAGACCTTGCCGTAGGGTTGGCCCCCATGGGGCCTAGAAGCAGCTGACACCATAAGCGTGCTCAAAACTCAAACCGTAGTGACGAAAGAGACGACGTAATGCCTTAACGATTCCTTAAGAATAGACCGTTATGACTAGGATGTAATGGTCCAAGCCCGGCCCTTTAAGGCCATTGCCCAGGTCCCAGTCACAGGCGCTAGCTGGGCCTACGACACCATGGACGAAGAATGAATGCCGTGGCGGAAGGCCAATCGCTGCATAGGAACAGGGATCTGCTGTCCCCAAGCGGGCACCCGGTCCAGAGCCAGATCGATCACCAGGCGGGCCAGTTCTGGAGAAGGCCCCAGGGGCGGCAGCAGGTGAAACCCCATTTTTGGAAAGCGCTCGGCTAGCTCCTCGGTAAGGTGAGTAATCGCATCGGTAGTCGTGCCTGTAAACAAGAAATAGGGCAAGATAGCTACCCGCTGCACCCCCGACTGCATATGGTGAATCACCTGCGACTCCAGGCTAGGAGCAACGGTCCAAAACGCCGCCGTTCCTCCTAGGGCCTGAGCGAGGGTATAGATGACGTCGTTGCCCCCCGAGCGGCGGCTGCCGTGGGCCAGCACAATGGGGGTTTTGATCGCCGTTGTCTGCAACTTGTGGCGCAAGAGCCCCTTTAGACCGGGGTGGCTGCCCAGGTGAGGGCAAATCTCCAGGGTTAAGTCTGGCAGCATCTGACGCGCCTGCTCGACCTCAGCCGGAATATCGTCCATAACGTGCATCCCGGCCAGCAAAAACAGGGGCACCAGCCGCACCCGTTCGACGCCAGCGGCACAGGCTCGCCGGCTAAACTCAACAATTTGCCGATGCAGGGGCAGCGCCTCGGTCTCTAGGCAAGCCGTACCGACCAGAGGCCCCTGCACCGCGTCAGGCACCGATACCCTGGCCCGATAGAGACCCGATGTGCCTAAAAAAGAGGCGTCTTGGCCCGGCTTCAACCCATCGGTGGCAGTACTGTGCAGCAACAGCGACGCCTCGCCGAGAGCCAGCCGGGCGGAGGCAGATCGCCTGCTATCGCTGCGGTCTTTAGATCGGCTGCCAGTTTCCCAAAGCCCGGCCTCCTGCGATCGTACAAAGTGAGCTAAGCGCTCCATGGCTTGACCAGGCCGAGGGTCGCGGCTACCGTGGGACACCAATAAATAGGCTGTTGATGCAGATGCAGACACAGGCAAACCCTAACTCGCTAGACAACAGCAGCCAACCGCTGCACACCCCTGACTTCAACATTGAGACTCAATCTGTCCCGTTGCTTGTCCCTCAGGACGGCGTTGACCCGGAACAACCCGTGCGGCTGATTGGCAGCGGTTGAATGTCTTATTATAAAGATTTACCCCAGGGTGCCCGGTATCGTATCCATCAAAAGGCGGCTCAGATAGGTAATTTGCCCGCTATCTCCAGCGATCGTTGGAACGTGTCAGGGGCTCAGCAGCTAGAGACAATGTGGTAATATAGCGCATGGTTTGCGGGTGTAGTTTAGTGGTAAAACCTTAGCCTTCCAAGCTAATGATGGGGGTTCGATTCCCCCCACCCGCTTGTACTTGTACAGCGACACACTACTTTCCACTGAAGAAAAATGTCGCTGTCTGGATTTAGTTGTGCGTCAACCTCCTGGCGATCCCCTCTTGTTGTTGCGAGAAACCGTCTACAGCGTGAACGGCGCCAGAGGCAAAATGTCGGGATCGTGACCGCCAATTTGGTTGGTGCGCAGCACCCAGAGGGCGGCTCCGTGGCTTAGACAGAGCTGGGTTATGGTGTCACTGGCTTTTCGGGGCAGCATGGTGCGCCAGCTCAATAGCCCTCGCCCCAGGGTTTTAAGCGGAAAGTCTGACAGATTGCTGCCCAGAGACTCTTGCTCATCGGCCCAGTCGGCTCGGGCGCTGCCAAAGGGCAACAGCCTTTGCTGAATAGCGCGACGCAGGTTGAGGAGCTGCTGAAACTGCCGGGCCTGGTCGGGGTTTTGGGCTTCCCAGGCTTTGAGGATGGCTCGGTGGGCCATGACCGCAGCTTCGATGTGAATGGCGCTGGCGTACATGGCCTGGTTGGAGTCCTGGGCGCAGTTGTTGGCGGGGCCAACGTAGGTGACGCCCGTGCCATCGCCTGTGCGGTAGCGGGCCGTCATCAGCTCTAGCTCCAGGCGCAGGTCGTCTAGGGCCGACCAGAGGCTGCCGCCAAAGTCAAAGGGCTGCGTATAGGCGGGCAGCTTGATCAAAATATCCGACACCGGCCGGGTGCCCATGAAGCCCCACTGGCGATCGCCCATGTACAATGACCAGTCGAGGGTGCCCGCCACCAGCCCGCGCCGGTTGTGGGTGTAAACCTGGTGATAGTGAATGTCGAACTGTAGCTCGTCGGCCAGGGGTTCGCGCACCACGGTGGCGATGCCGTAGGCAAAGTGGCCAAAGTAGATGGGGCCCTGGGCGGCGGGCTCGCGCTTCTGGCCGCCAATGCCGCCGTAGACATGCACCACTAACGCTTGATCGCCCTCCTGCCAGTGGGTGATGGCGGCTGGCTCAGCGGAGACTTTGGGGTCAATCAGTACCGATTCGGTAGTGCCTTTTTTCTGCTCTAGGTCGCGCCACGACTCGCGGCGCAGGTGCTGCCGACCCTGGCGGACGCTGGTAATGGTGCGATCGGGCTGGAGCTGAAACAGCCGCCGAGGCCGCAGCGCTTTCACCACAAAGTCGCCATCGTGGGACTGGGCACCGTAGATGTACCAGCCGGTGCTGTTTTGGGGCGATCGCTCCAGCCCGGCGTTAGTAAAGGGGGCTACCCCATTGTCGTCGGGCACCACCGTGGGCAGCCGCACCGTTTCGCTCAGCCCGTCAAAGGCCTGCGTAGCTGGGTTGTAGTGAATTACTCGGTAGCGCTCCAGGGCACCGTCGGCTGAGCCTATGAACTGTACCAGGGCGGTGTAGGGGCCAGAGATCTGGATTGGCTCGTGGGCGATGGTGAGGGTGAGGGTGGGTAAGGGAGATAAGGGGGT
>PYGV01000078.1 GCA_003022385.1 filamentous cyanobacterium CCP3
GGGGTGGGCGGCGCGGCGATTTTGCTCCATCTCCAGGGCGGCCAGGGTGTCGGCGGTTTCGCCCGACTGGGTGACGCCGATGGTGAGCGTGTTAGGGATCAGCGGCGTGGGCGAGTAGCGGAACTCGGAGGCGTACTGCACCAGCACGGGTAGGTTAGCGAGATCTTCGATCAGGTATTTACCGACCAGGGCGGCGTGCCAGCTGGTGCCGCAGGCGACGATTTGCAGGTGATCTAGGCCGTCGAGCAGGGCATCGGGCAGGCCCAGGTTAACGGGGGATAGGGGTGTGTTGACGGCGCTGGCGGTCCAGCTGTTGTCAATGTAGGTTTCGAGGGCGGTGCGCACCACACCGGGCTGCTCGTAGATTTCCTTGAGCATAAAGTGCTTGAAGCCCTGCTTCTCCACCATAATGGGGTTCCAGTTAAGGGTAATCGGGTGCTTGCGCTGGCGATCGCCCCCAAAGCTGTACACCTCGACCCCCAGGGGTGTCAGGCTGGCCAGTTCGCCGTTTTCCATCGGCAGCACGGCGCGAGTGTGGGGCACGATCGCCGGGGTGTCGCTGGCGCAGAAAAATTCGCCCTGTCCGAAGCCAATGACCAGCGGGGCCTGCTGACGCACCACCACCAGCTCGTCGGGATAGTCGGCGGAAATAATGGCCAGGGCAAAGGCGCCGTGCAGCTGCTGGCAGGCGCGGCGGGTCGCCTCCAGCAGAAGAGATCTGCCCTGGGTGTCGTCGGGGCTAAGCTGACTCAGGTGCGACTCGATCAGGTGAGGCACCACCTCGGTGTCGGTATCAGAGGTAAACTCGTGGCCCAGCGCCTTGAGGGTTTCGCGCAGCTCGCGATAGTTTTCGACAATGCCGTTTTGCACCACGGCCAGGCGTCCGGTGCCGTCACGGTGGGGGTGGGCATTGTGCTCTTCGGGCTTGCCGTGGGTGGCCCAGCGGGTGTGGCCAATGCCCAGGCGAGCGGGGTTCTCTTCGCCATCAAGCTTGTCCTGCAGGTTTTGCAGTTTGCCCTTAGCGCGCAAGCAATGCAGCTCGCCTTCGAGCACGGTGGCGAGGCCAGCAGAGTCGTAGCCGCGATATTCGAGCTTACGCAGACCGTCCATCAGGATGTCGGTGGCAGGCCGGGTGCCGATGTATCCCACAATTCCACACATAGCGCTGTCTCCTTGGGGTTGGGCAAGTGCTGTGATCAGGCTGACTTTATAGGATACACGGTGGCCTGGTCGGTGCGATCGCCAAGGATACCGAATGGCCCGCTGGCGGCACCAAAAGCCTTCAAGTCGAAGCTCACACCCGAGAGCCGGGGGCGGCTAGAACAGCGCGACGGTTTCGCCCAGGGAAATAGGATACCCCAGCAGATAGCCCTGGGCCGTGTTGACCTGGAGCTGCTGCAGCGCGGTCAGCTCGGCAGGAGTTTCAACGCCCTCGGCGACGATGTAGCTGCTGGTTTGCTGGGCAAACCCGACCAGAGCGGCGGTCAGGGCCCGGCGGGTTAAGTCGGTATCGATGTTGCGAATCAGGCTGATGTCAAGCTTGATGATATCTGGACTGAGCTGAAGAATGTGGAGGAAATTGGCGTAGCCAGCCCCGGCATCGTCTATGGCCAGACGCACACCGCGATCGCGCAGGGGGGCAAGCCGTTCGCCAAAGCTTGAATAGTCGGGGATGGGGTCGTGCTCGGTTACTTCGAGCACAATGCGGTGCAGGGGAGCGTGCTGAAGCACACGTTCGACCGCACCGTTGAGAATATTGTCTGGCGAGACGTTGAGCGAGAGATAAATGTCTTTGGGAATGGCGGCGAGGCTCTCCAGCGCCCTGGCGATCGCGGCCATTTCGAGCTGTTCGCTGTAGCCGACCTCGGCGGCCTCAGAAAACCATACGTCGGGGCTGCGAATGGGCCGAGCCCGAAATCGAGTCAAAGCCTCAAAGCCGATAATCTTGCGGTCTGCAAGGCGAACAATGGGCTGGTAGACCAGGGTAAACGCCTGGGACTCCAGCGCACTGGTAACGCGCTGAGTCATCTCCTGATGCACCTGCATGGCTTCTAGCTCTCGCCCAATTTGCCGGGCGGTAAAGTCGGCAAACAGCTGCATAAGCGTCAGATCGCGATCGCCTAGGGAGGGATTGGGCCGGGTGCTAAAGCAGCAAAAGGTGCCGTAGATCTGCCCGTTGCTCAGACGCAGGGGAATGCTGAGGTGAGCACCCACTGGCAGGGCGGTGGTAGCCGCTATCTCCAGAGCAGCCGGAATTTTGGTAGCGTCTTGAATCAGCTGGGGCAGCCGACCATCGACAACGCGCTGACAATAGCTCTCCTCCAGCGGGTCTGAATCGCCCACGGCAATGGGTAGATTTTCTAAGGATGAGTCAACGTAGCGAAACCGACGCCTGCCGTCGGAAAACTCAGATACAAACGCCACCTCCATATCCAGATGCAGGCGAATGGCGCACAGCGCATCAATGACGACCTCATCTATCGACCCAGTGCCCAAACTAGATGCCGATAAAAAAAGATAGGGAATGAGGCTTAGTTTGCTAGGGGTTGCCGTCGAGTCACCAATCGATTGTCCGTCCATTCAGCAGTACTCCACCCGTATTCCAGTCAATTCTCCACGGCAGTATTTCAGACGATTTCAGATTCAGATGGCTCTGGGTGCTACCCCTCGGCTGAGCCTCAACTGACCAATGGGATTAGGCGTTATAGGGCCAACGCTCAGTCGGTTAAAGGTACTTTTGTTAATGCCGCAATGAGCAAGAAAGCATGGGTCATAGCTGTTCACGTCTATATATTATGAGCATTTTTATGCGGCTCAATTGCTGAAAAAGGAGGAAATATACCCCTAAAGGAGCGTAAAAGCACCCAGCCCGAAACCGTTACTAACACCTGGTACCAGTGACCCTCAGCAAGGGTTGCCCTGTTTTCGCCAGCCGATATTAGTCTGTGCAGGAAGACTTCTCAATCTGTAGCTTGACCGCAAAAGCCAACGATAACTCGACCTTTACAGCCGGGTGGCGACAACCCGAGGCGGCACAAAAGCCACCTAAGCTGGCCCAATAAGGGCTAGCAGATCGCCTTCGCTGAGAATAGCAATGCCCAAGCCCTCGGCTTTGGTCAGCTTAGATCCGGCTTTTTCGCCCGCTACCAGGTAGTCGGTGGCTTTGCTGACGCTGCTGGTAACTTTGCCCCCAGCGGCTTCGATCAGCTCGGTAGCCTCAGGGCGGGTGAGAGTGGGCAGGGTGCCCGTGAGCACAAAGGTTTTGCCGGCTAGGGCACCAACCTCAGCGGCCTGGGTTTGCGTATCGTCAGCGGCCAGCTGCAAACCGGCCTGGCGCAGGCGCACGATCAGGGTTTGGTTGGCGGGTACCTCAAACCACTGGGCCACGGCCTGGGCAATCTCGGGGCCAATGCTGTGGACGGTGGCAATGTCTTCGGGGCTGGCGGCGTTCAGGGCCTCGGCGGTAGCAAAGTGCTGAGCCAGGGTTTTGGCGTTGACGGTACCCACATGGCGAATGCCCAGGGCGTAGAGCACCGAGGCCCAGGGCCGGGTTTTGGAGGCGGCGATCGCCCTTACCAGCTTCTGAGCCAGCCGCTTCCCCATGCGATCGAGGGGTTCTAGATCTGCCTCGCTCAGGCTGTAGAGGTCGGCGACGGACTGCACCAGCCCCTGCTCGACCAGCTGCTTCACCCACTTTTCGCCCAACCCCTCAATGTCGAGGGCATCACGCCTTGCCCAGTGGATAATCGCCCCCTGCACGATCGCCGGGCAAGAGCTATTGATGCAGCGGGTGACGGCCTCGTCGTCGGGTTTGACCAGAGGGCTATCGCACTGGGGGCAGTGGGTAGGCATGGTGATTCGCTGGGCACTGGCGGGCCGCAGCTCGGCCAGCACCCGCAACACTTCAGGAATAATTTCTCCAGCCTTGCGCACAACTACGGTGTCGCCCTGGTGAATATCGAGTTCGGCCAGGCGATCGGCGTTGTGCAGGGTGGCGCGAGCAACCGTGGTGCCTGCCAGCTGCACCGGATGCAGCTCGGCCACGGGGGTGACCGCTCCGGTGCGGCCCACCTGAAAGCTGACGGATTTCAGAATCGTCGGCACCTCTTCGGCGGGATACTTGAGCGCCACTGCCCAGCGGGGAAACTTCTGGGTAAAGCCCAGCTGCTGCTGAAGGGCAAAGTCGTTGAGCTTGACCACTACGCCGTCGGTCAGGTACGAGAGTCGGGCTCGCTTTGTGGCCCAGCCGTCGTAGTAGGCCTGCACGTCGTCAGCAGACTGGCAGAGCTGGCGGTTGGGGTTGACGCGAAAACCGAGGGTCTGGAGGAGTTCGAGGGCGGACCATTGGGTTGTTGGTGCGTAGGTGCGTAGGTGCGTGGGTGCGTGGACGACGGTTAGGTCACTGAGCGAAGACTGGGAAGAGGACTGGGTTTCGCCCTCGGAGTTTGGCGCTGACTCACCTACCCACTCACTCACTTTCTCACCTACGTTCTCACCCGAATACACGGTGTAGGCAAAAAAATCGAGCCGGCGGGCGGCGACGATGCGGGAGTCGAGCTGGCGCAGGGTACCGGCAGCGGCGTTGCGGGGGTTGGCGAAGAGCGCTTCACCACGAGCCTCTCGTTCTCGATTGATCTGCTCAAACACGTCCAGCGGCAGAAAGGCTTCGCCGCGCACTTCGACTACCGGAGGCGGGTTGGCGGCAGTCAGCCGCAGGGGGATGGAGCGGATGGTGCGCACGTTGGGGGTAATATCTTCGCCAGAGATACCGTCGCCGCGGGTGACGCCGCGCACCAGCAGGCCATTTTCGTAGGTGAGGGCCAGGGCGTTGCCGTCAATTTTGAGCTCGGTCACGTACTCGACCTGGCCCACATCCGGGGCCTGCCTGCGCCAGCGCTCCTCCCAGGCGCGAAACTCAGCCAGATCGAAGGCATTCTCCAGGCTGTAGAGGGGGATGTTGTGGCGAACGGAGGTGAACTGGGTGGCGGGTTTTTCGCCGACGCGCTGGGTAGGGCTGTCGGGAGTGACCAGCTCGGGGTGGGCAGCTTCCAGGTCTTGCAGCTCGCGGTAGAGGCGATCGTAAACCTCGTCGGGCAGCGTGGGGGCGTCGAGCACATAGTAGGCGTAGCTGGCGGCCTGCAGCTGCGCCCTGAGGGACTGCACCCTGGCTGTGGTGGTGTCGTCTGCGGCCTGGTTCATGCTCGGTTCTCTACAGTTGCCCGGTGGCTAGTGTAGCGCTGCGGTGGACTCAGTGCAGCTTAATTGGCTGGTCCTTGGTCTGTTTCGATGTGACGACAACACAGCCCCCCGCTGAGTTTAGAGACCGCTTCGCTTGCTGCCCGCTGATATCGGCTCTCGTCCCAGCCCAACTGAAGCGATGGTTTTCCTGAGGCTGAGGCCAGTACGTCTACGCCTTCCTGTTGCCAGCGTACCGTTGACCAATCCAACGAGAAGGGCAGGCACGACCCGTTGTAAGGGCTAACGGGGACAAACCAGGTTCTGCCCCGCCTTTCTAACGTAAAGAGACTACATTCGAGTCCGTTAAACCGCCAGGAACTCCTGAATAATGTCGTTGGTGAGTTCGCTGGTGGGGCCGTGGGCCACAATACCGCCCCGCTGCATGGCGTAGTAGTAGTCGGCCTGGCGCACAAAGTGCAGGTGCTGCTCAACCAGCAGTACCGAAATGCCGGTAGTTCTCACAATTTTTTTTACCGCCGCCTCGATGTCGAGAATGATCGAGGGCTGAATGCCTTCGGTAGGCTCATCGAGCACCAGCAGCTTGGGCTGACCCATAATGGCGCGGGCGATCGCCAGCTGCTGCTGCTGGCCCCCGCTGAGGTCGCCCCCCATGCGATCGAGCATAGTCTTGAGCACTGGAAACAGCTCGTAGATTTCTTCAGGCACTTCCTTGACAGGCTTGCCCCGGCTGCCCAGCGCCTCCTGACCAATGATCAGGTTTTCTTTCACCGTCAGCCGAGGGATCACCTCACGGCCCTGGGGCACGTAGCCAATGCCCATCCGCGCCCGGCGATCGGGGGAAAGCCCGTTTACCACCTGCCCCTCAAAGCGAATTTCACCCGTGCGGGGCCGCAGCACCCCCATGATGTTTTTCAGCAGCGTAGTCTTGCCCACGCCGTTGCGGCCAATCAGGCACACCATCTGTCCCTTTGGCACCGTCATCGCCACATCCCGCAGAATGTGGCTTTCGCCGTAGTAAAAATTCAGCCCCGAGATATCGAGCATGGGGGCTGTGAGCGGATCTTGGCGGGTGGGAGAGGGAAGAGTGGTAGTCATGGTGGATGGGTTGGCGGGTGACAGGGTAAATAGGTGACAGGGTAAATGGGTGACAGGGTGGACAGGGTGGCGGGTAGGTGGATGACAGGGTAGATAGAAATCGGGTTGATAGAGTAGATAACGGAATGGAGATGCAACTGACTCATCCACTCATCCACCCATCCACCCACCCATCTACTCATCCACTCACCCACTCATCCACCCACCTACCCTCTAGCAGCCAGTTCCTCCAGGGCGGCGGCTTCGAGGCGGCTGACGGTTTCGGGCGGCAGCCCCAGCAAATTCAGCAGCTTTTGGTAGACGACCGCTTCGCTCTGGTTGATCTGGTTGGAGCTAATCACTTCGTAGCTGAGCATGAGGGCTTCTTCGCGCTGGGCCGGGGTTGTGAGCTGGGGCACCAGGTCTTCGAGCGGAATTTCTTTGGCCAAAAGGTCTCTGAGGTCGTCGCGCAGGCTGGCCTGCTCGTCAGGGCTGTGGGCAAACTTGCGGCTGAGGCGATCGAGAATCACTTCCTGCTGCACATCGGCAAAGTTGTCGTCGGCCCAGGCCATAGTGGCGGCAATGCGCAGCAGCAGCATTTGCTCGGGGGTAAGGGTAGTCTCTTTGCCCAGGTAGACTTCGATTACTTTGGGGTCGTTCTGCACCTGATCCATAGTGCCTTCGCAGAGCACCGTGCCCTGGTGCAGTACCGTGACCTGGCGGGCAATCTGGCGCACAAATTCCATGTCGTGCTCAATCACCACAATGGAGTGGCTCTCGGCCAGCGACAGCAGCAGCCTGCCGGTTTGCTCGGTTTCTTCGTCGGTGAGGCCCGCTACCGGCTCATCGACTAGCAGCAGGTCGGGCGACTGGGCAACCAACATGCCAATTTCGAGCCACTGCTTTTCGCCGTGGGAGAGTAGGGCAGCGGGCACATCGGCCTTGTGATCGAGGCCAATGGTTTCGAGCAGGCCACCGACGGTGCGCTTTTCGGCGGTTGGGGTCTTTTTGAACAGGGTGGCAAAAACGTTTTTCTCTCGGTTGCAGGAGAGCTCCAGGTTTTCGCGGGGGGTAAGGTTGAGGTAAACGCGAGGAGTTTGAAACTTACGACCAATGCCGAGGCGAGCGATCTGGTGTTCTTTATACTTGCGCAGGTCCTGACCTTTGAAGTAAGCGGCTCCTTCGGTGGGCTTGGTCTTGCCGCTGATTACATCCAAAAAAGTGGTTTTACCGGCACCGTTGGGGCCAATGATGACCCGCAGCTCGCCCTCATCCATGCTGAAGTTGAGGTTTTTGAGGGCCTTAAAGCCATCGAAGCTGACGGTGACATCTTGAATGTCTAAGACTTTGGTGCTCACGGGGGTCAGGTCTCCTTCGGGTTCCAAGTCGGGTGGGCACCGCCCACCAGGGAGCAATTGGGTAGTTGGGTAGGGTGGGCGATGCCCACCCTTTGATTTGAGGTTTGGTGATGGATTGCGCCGCCGCAGGGATGCTGGCCATTTGGGGCAGAGAATGGCAGGCAATGCCTTGGGAATGGCCTGTTTTTGGGCTAGAGGAGTTGGGGGGCAATGCCCACCCTACTTTTCGGCAAACTCGGGGGTTTCGGCTACGGTTTCAACGACTGCGGGGTCAGTGTCTTCGAGGTAGGGCAGATCGGTGGGCGCTAGCCCCAGCGCTGAGCTGACCACAGAGCCAAACTGGCGGCGACCCCAGCCAATGATGCCGTCGGGTAGAGCCGTTACTACAATCAGGAACAGCGCCCCCTGAAAGAATAGCCAAACGTCGGGGAACCGCTCGCTGAGCAGGCTGCGGGCCATATTGACCAGCACCGCGCCCAGAACGGCCCCCACCAAGGTGGCACGACCGCCCACGGCAACCCAGATCACCATCTCAATGGAGAAGGCAATGTCCATGAACTGGGGGGAAATAATGCCGGATTGCACAGTGTAGAGGGCACCCGCGATGCCCGCGATCGCCCCAGAAACCGCAAACACCAGTACCTTAAACGCCGTTGGGTCATAGCCCGAGAAGCGCACCCGGTTTTCGTCGTCGCGAATGGCCACCAGCATTCGGCCAAAGCGACCGCTGGTCAGCCATCGACAGAGGGCGTACATCGCGATCAGGGCGATGACCGTGCTGATGTAGAAAAACATCCGCATGCCATCGCTGCCTACGGCCTGGCCCATAAAGACCGAGGTTGAGGTTTTGAGGCCGTTGGTGCCGTTGATCAGCTTTTGCTGACCGTTGAACAAGTTAAAGAACACCACCAGGGCGGCCTGGGTCAAAATTGAGAAGTACACGCCGCGAATGCGGTTACGGAAGACCAGGTAGCCCAGCAGCCCCGCCACGATCGCCGGGATGGTGAAAATCGCCAGCAGCGTAAACGGAAACGAGTTGAAGGGCTGCCAAAACCAGGGTAGCTCGGTTACGCCGTAGAGACCAAAGAACTCAGGCAGCTGGCCCTCGCCCAGGGTATTGAGCTCCAGGTACATGGCAAAGGCGTAGCCGCCCAGGGCAAAAAAGATGCCGTGCCCCAGGCTGAGCAGCCCGGTAAAGCCCCAAATTAGGTCAATTCCTAGAGCGACGATGGCCAGGGCCAAAAAGCGCCCCAGCAGGTTGAGCCGAAAGCCGGTGAGCACCATCGGCATAATCAAAATCAGAATCAGCGCGATCGCAATTACCGCGATCGCCTCAATCATAAACTTGCGTTTTTGGCTGGCCTGCGCCGCGCGGCGCGGCTGGGTAGTTACCTGTGTCGTCATAGCCCTATAGCTCCACCGAACGACCCTTCGGCGGGAACAGCCCGGCGGGCCGCACCTGCAAGAAGGCAATAATCAGCGCAAACACCATGACCTTAGCCATGCTTGTAGTGGCAAAAAACGTAAAAAAGGCAATGACGGGCTGAAAGAAGGCCGTCGGCGGAAACAGCAGCGCCATCGTGCCGGACCCCACCAGGTAGCTGGTGACGCCAATAATTAGCGCCGCCACAATGCTGCCCACCAGCTTGCCGACCCCGCCTACGACCACCACCATAAAAGCGTCAACAATGTAGTTGGACCCCAGGTTGGGGCCGACCGAGCCCAGGAGCGTCACGGCGCACCCGGCGATACCGGCCAGACCAGAGCCCAGGGCAAAGGTAATCGCATCGACTTGCCCGGTGGGAATGCCTAAGCAGGCGCTCATGCCGCGATTTTGGGTAACCGAGCGAATGCGCAGACCCCAGGCCGTGCCGTTGAGAAACCAGTACACCGCCACCAGGCAGAGGGCCGTCAGCACAATGATGAACAGGCGAGCTGAGGGAAATTGCAGCGTATCGCCGACCGAAATGCCGCCCCGCAGCCAACTCGGCGGTGTCACATCCACGTTGCGAGTGCTAAACCAGGCCCGACTAAAGGCTGCGCTGGTGCCGCTGCTGATCAACACCCAGGCCAAAACCGAAATGACTGCTGAAAGTCCTAAAAACACCGGGTTAGCCCACGACTGAATGCGTTCCCAATCGGTGTAGCGAGTCAGTACCCAACGACCGACAAGAAACAGCACCGCAAAAATGACCAGTCCAATCACCATGGGCAGGCTAACGCTGCGGATGAACTGAATCAAAATTAAGCTCACGCCCCAGGTGGCAAGCAGCGTCTCTAGGGGACGCCCGTACAGATAGCGAATAACAGTACGCTCTAGCAATAGCCCGAGCAGCGCTGCCACTAAAAAGGCCAGGGGTAGAGCCGCAAAAATGTAGAGATCGGGTGCTATACCACCCATGCTTTTGGCCACGTTTTGCACTACGAAGGTGGTGTAGGCCCCAAACATCATCAGTTCACCGTGGGCCAGGTTGATGACCCCCATTAAGCCAAACACAATGGCTAAGCCCAAGGCCACAATCAACAGCACCGCACCAATGCTAATGCCATTAAAAAGGCCACCAATCAAGCCTTCCAACACAGCGTTTACCGATTTAAGAACAACACAGAACGTACTTAAAAATCAATCGACCCTGACGCGATTTGACGGATATCAGGCTCAGACCTCACAGAGATACTAGACGTAGCCTTGCGGCAAGAAATGTCCATTTTTGACAGTTTCGTCTTATTAAGGAGCTCCACTGGAAACCGTACCAGCCCTAGTTCGATTTAGTCACCGCTAAATAATGACCAAACCCAGAACAAGGGAGCTAAAAGTCTTGTCAAGCACCAAAAGCTTAAGCTTAAGAGGGTTAAGCTGCGGCGCTTGAGTTTCTCAGGGGGCTATCAAGTTAAGAGGTCAACAGAAAAGAATATTTGCCTAGGCTTTAGAGGTGTCTATACAGACAGCGGGGATACAGCCTGCTGCATCCCCGCCAAACCATCGTTCGACAGCGCCGCGATCGCGGTTACAGCTTACTAGATCTCGAACTTGCCGCCCTTAGCTGGGTCAGACCAATCGCAGGCAAAGCCGATGGTGTCGGGCACAAACTGGTTCCAGGGCTGAGGATCGATGGGGCCATCGGTCTCCCAAACAATGTTGAACATGCCGTCATCCATGACTTCCCCAAGCCGCACGGTTTTCGAGAGGTGGTGGTTGGCGTTCATGGTGACAGGGCCTTCGGGTGCGGCCATTTCCTGGCCGTAGGCCGCCGCCCGCACCTCAGGAATGTCAAAGGTGCCCGCCGCTTCCACCGCCTGCTTCCACAGATAAACCATGATGTAGGCCGCTTCCATCGGGTCGTTGGTGACTCGGTCCTCACCAAACTCAGCCTTAAAGTCGGCTACCCACTTCTCGTTCTCTGGAGTTTCTACGGTTTGGAAGTAGTTCCAGGAAGCGAGGTGGCCAACCAGAAACTCTGGGCCAATCTGACGCACTTCTTCTTCGGCCACACTTACGGACATCACCGGGTACTGGTCGGGTCCCATACCAGCGCCCTGCAGCTGCTTAAAGAAAGCTACATTGCTGTCGCCGTTGAGGCTGTTGAAGATGACGCCACCGTTGGGCAGAGCCGCTTTGATTTTGGTGATGATGGGGGTGACTTCGGTGTTGCCCAGGGGCAGGTAGTCTTCGCCCACGGTGTTGCCACCCTTAGCCGCCAGCTGCTCTTTAATGATGGTGTTGGCGGTGCGGGGGAATACGTAGTCAGAGCCAACCAGGAAGAAGTCGGTGCCCTTGTTCTCAAGCAGCCAGTCTACAGCAGGCTCGATTTGCTGGTTAGGGGCGGCTCCGGTGTAGAAGATATTTTTGGAGCACTCCTGACCTTCGTACTGCACGGGGTACCACAGCATGTGGTCTTTTGATTCGAATACGGGCAGTACGGCCTTACGGCTAGCCGAGGTCCAGCAGCCAAACACGACAGAAACCTGGTCTTGGTCAATTAGCTTTTCGGCTTTCTCCGCAAAGGTGGGCCAGTCAGAGGCTCCGTCTTCTACGACGGCCTCAATCTGCCTGCCCAAGACGCCCCCAGCGGCATTAATTTCTTTGATGGCCAGCTGCTCAGCATCCACAACGGTGGTTTCACTGATGGCCATGGTGCCGCTGAGGGAGTGCAGAATACCGACCTTGACGGTCTCTCCGTCGCCAGCAGCCGCTTCAGTGCCGCCGTCAGCAGCCCCAGTATCGGTGGTAGTGCCGCTACCGCAAGCCTTTAGCAGCATGGAGGTGCCCAGGGTCGCAGACCCATACACCAAAAACTTACGCCGATTAAATCGAGTTACCATTCAACCTCGCTCCTGACTCATTAATGGAAAGAAATAGAAAGAGTTTTTGACCGAAAATTTATGCAGACCGTCAGAGTGGATATTAGGGTTAGTAACGGGCAACTAAGTGTAGCGCTTGATACCAAAAAGCTCAACTTTTTTGTAATGTTTCTACTATTCCAGAAACATTGACAACTCCCGCAGGAAGGACTTTGCCCATCAGACCCACAGAGAAAGGCAAACCAGTGCTGCTTTTGAACTCTGGGATCACCCTGGAGCTAAGGGCTATTAACCATTGGCCTGGCTAGCCAGAGGCTTTCTCTAGGCCCAAAAATTTTGAGGCGACGTGAACTCTGAATCGTCAGTTCCTAGGACTGGTCAAAGCGATCGCCTTTTAGCTGCTAGCCAGGGTCGCTGGTTGCTCTGCCGCCGCATGGTAGCCAATGAAGTCAATGATAGTGGCTAGCCCCTCCTGAGTTTTGAGGTTGGTGAAACCAAAGGGGCGATCGCCTCGCATCCGGCGGGCATCGCGATCCATCACCTCCAGGCTCGCTCCCACCAGCGGCGCCAGGTCAATTTTGTTGATCACCAAAAAATCGGACTTGGTGATGCCAGGACCGCCCTTGCGGGGGATCTTGTCGCCAGCGGCCACGTCAATGACGTAGAGGGTTAAATCCACCAGCTCAGGGCTGAAGGTACTGGCCAGATTGTCGCCGCCGCTTTCCACAAACACTAGGTCAAGGGGGGTGAAGCGGGCTTCTAAGTCCTCAATCGCCACCAGGTTCATCGAGGCGTCTTCGCGGATAGCGGTGTGGGGACAGCCGCCGGTCTCGACCCCCACGATGCGATCGGGGCTCAGCGCCTGGCTGCGCACCAAAAACTGGGCGTCTTCCTGAGTGTAGATGTCGTTGGTAACGACGGCGATAGAGTAGCGATCGCGCAGCGCCTTGCACAGGCTATCGACTAAAGCCGTCTTGCCAGACCCCACCGGGCCAGCTACGCCGACACGAAAGGGACTGGCGCGAAAGGGAGTTGTCATTGTCGGTGCCATTCTCAAGTTTGGGATGCTTGGTATGTTACAGCGTTCTTCCCCGGTTTTATAGCCAGAGCCACCTGGATTAGGACATCTTCTGTAAAGCCTGAAAACGTTCAAACGTTTGAACGCTATCTGACTAAACGTCGTAACTCAATTGGTTACAGCTGTATCTGAGAGAGAAACCCAGATCTATCAGCATAATTTCGAGCTGGTTCTCGCCCCAGGCTGTTGGGGAAGCAGGCTCTGCGCGGCAATAACACCCGCTCACTGCCGACCTTTGAAGTGATTAACCCAGGCTAGGGTCAGGCAATCATCGAGCTTGCCAACGTTATGATTAGGGATTTTAGCCTGAAAATATGGGGCAAATGTAGCTCAAGATAGCAGAATGGCTAGTTTCTGTCGTGTTATGGTCAATTACTCTATTTTTCCAGCAAAAGCTGTAGTTTTGAAGTAGGAGTGAACGGCTATGGGCCAGTTTAAATCGTTGTCTATATTAGCTTTAGGAGTGATGGCAATCACATGTGCTGACGCTAAAGAATCTGTGGCATCACAGATACCTGAACCCTTGTTGGCCCTTGAAGCAGAGGGTTCGGGGTTGGGCAGTTCAACAGTTGTTGATCTAAATGAGTTAACGGCCAACCCGAGCAACTACGACTTTTTTACCTTTAGACCCAACTTAGAAAAGCTGATTCTGTCCGGCGAGGCCGATACTGAACATATCAGCATTCTCTGGTACACAGTTCCCGACGGCAGTGTGGGGCTGCACTACCATGCCATGACTGAGTCTGTGTACACCATAGACGGCACCCAAACCGATGCTAAAGGGGTTTACCCAACTGGCTCGATCTACTTTAATCCACCGGGTAGTGGCCATGAGGTCTCAGACAGTACCGGCTTTTTCTTGCTGGCCTATGCTGCCCCCCCAGATTTCGCTAACACAAACTTAATCGAAGACTACACCCCTGTTCAAATCGACACGGCCGCCCCTGACCTGGAGGCGAGCTATCTCTTTGTGGACAAACAAGAGGGTGTCTCGGTCTACGAGGTGCCCCTAGATGCTGAGGGCGGTATTACCTCTGAAATTATCAAGACCACCTCAGTTAGCGCCTACGAGTACACCGGTAACTATCTCTTAGTGCTGGAAGGCAGTTGTGCGATCGACGGTACTACCTTTGGCGAGAACATGCTAGTGGTTGCGACCACGGTCGAGACCCAAACTTATAGTGTCAGCACCGCTGAAGGGGCATCTTGTCTAGCCCTAGGCCTTTCTTTTTAGTCGGTTCGAGGACATGGGCCTGATGGGCGCGATCGCAGCTCCGCTTCTACAATCCCACCAGCGACAGCCGTAGACAGGCCTGTAGTCAAGCCCTCGAACGTTGCCCAAGCTGTGCCCAGGGGCGATCGCTATAGCGAGTGAAAGCCGCTTGTCCCTAAACCTTGTCCTTCGCAGTAGGCGCAATAGACCCCAGAGATTTTCAAAATCCCTGGGGTCTGAGTCATCACCATGACAGCAACCGAGTTTCTAGGTCAAGGGCCGTTATGATTGATGCTCAGCTCAAAAACCCGGTTTCTGAGTCCTTGCTAGCTGTACTTTTCGTTGGAGGCGGTCTCTAGATCAAACAAGACCTGGAGGGTTTGCATCGCCCGCTTGCGGGCCTCAATGTCGCGCTGGGCCCGCAGCTGTACCATGGGGTCGTGGAGAATTTTGTTGACGATGCCCCGGGTGAGGGCTTCGATCACTTCCTGGTGCTTTTCGGCAAACTCGCTGCCCAGGCGCGACAGAGCCTTCTCTAGCTCCTGCTCGCGGATGGTTTCGACCTTGCTGCGCAGGCTGCTGATGGTGCTGACGGTGTCGAGCGATCGCCACCAGTCCATAAAGCTTTCCACCTCCTGATCGAGCAGCCCCTGGGCCTCCATGGCCATGCGGCGACGGCTGGCCTGGTTTTGGGCCACCACGGCCTTGAGGTCGTCGACGTTGAAGGCGTGAACGTTGTCTAGCTCGTTAGCGTTGGTGTGGACGTTGAGGGGCACCGAGATATCAAACACCATCAGGGTGCGGTTGGTGACCAGCGGGGCCAGGTTATCGCGGTGCAGAATGGGCTCGGTAGCCGAGGTACAGGTAAACACCACGTCGCAGGCCTCCACCGTCTTTAGCATGGTGTCGAGGGTGCCGGTGCGAATGTTGGCATCGGGGAACTGCTTGGCCAGTTCGTTGGCTCGGTCGATAGTGCGGTTGAGGATAGTGATGGTGCAGGAGTCTTTAGAGACCAGGTGCTGCACCAGCAGTCGGGCCATCTTGCCCGCGCCCAAAATACTGACGTGGCAGGTGTTCAGGTGGGGCACCTTCATGCGGGCCAGTTCCACAGCGGCGGAGCTAATCGATACCGCCCCGGTGCCGATACTGGTTTCGCTGCGCACCCGCTTACCGGCGGTGAGCGACTGCTTGAGCAGACGGTCGAGCACCCGGCCAATGCTCTTGTGCTGCTGAGCCAGCTGATGGGCGTGCTTCACCTGGGCCAAAATTTGGCCTTCGCCCAGCACCAGACTGTCGAGACCCGCCGCAACGCGCATGAGGTGGTTGACGGCATCCTGGTGCAGCAGAATAAACAGGTGCTGGCGCAGCTCATGAAGGGGCAGGCCGCTGTGCTCAGATAAAAACTGGGTCACTTCACGAATGCCCTGCTCGGTCGCCTCGGTGACGATGTGAATTTCGAGCCGATTGCAGGTGCTGAGAATAGAGACTTCGTCGATGTGGGGGCAATGGGTGAGATGGGCGATCGCATCACCTGTCTGAGCCGTCGGAATGCTTAGTTTTTCGCGAATTTGCACCGGGGCGGTTTTGTGGCTCAGGCCAATCACGGCGATATTCATTCTTCCTCCACGCGTTAAGAGTCACCTAATTTATGGTGTCGGCAGCCCCCTTACCAGGGCCACAAGTTTGCCAGGGTGAGCTGGGGGCAAGGGTTACACCGTACACAACTGCCAATATGTTTGAACTTAGAGATAAATAGGGCCCGACTCAAGGAAACTCAACAAAAGTCCATCAAAAACTGTGAACACGGGCCAAAAAAAGAGATGCAGGGATCCCGCATCTCTAGGCTAACGAATTCTGCCTCTCTCTGAAGCCTGTCCAGCTCAACGAGGGGCTATGTTGAGACCAAATTCCCCCAATCACGCTGCGTTGATGCAGCTGTGCCTCCCCACCCAGATGGATAAAGGGGAGGCAGATCGGGATCTGCTCTGTAGACTCTACCTAGCGAAGTTGCAGAGACTTGGGCTGATCAACCATGTGAATGGTGTCGACAAAGCGAGCGGTTTTGGACTGGCTGGAAATAACCAGAGACTGGGTGCGCGCCCCGCCGTGGAAGAAGCGCACACCATCCATCAGTTCGCCAGTGGTAATGCCGGTGGCGGCAAATAGCACGGTTTCGCCAGAGGCCAGTTCGTCGGCGTCGTAAACCTTATCAATGTCGGTAATGCCCATTTCGTTGAGGCGGGCAATGTTGGCCTCTTTGCTCTCGCCAATCAGGCCGGTCTTGACCACTGCCGGGTCGTAGATCAGCTGACCCTGGAAGTGGCCCCCCAGGCAGCGCATGGCAGCGGCGCTAATAACGCCTTCCGGTGCAGCCCCAATGCCCATCAGCGCGTGAGTATTGGTACCAGAGAAGGCACAGGAGATGGCAGCACCGACGTCGCCGTCTGCGATTAGCTTGACCCGCGCCCCGGCGTCGCGAATTTCTTTGATCAGGTCGTTGTGGCGATCGCGCTTCATCACCACCACCACGAGTTCGTCGATGGCGCGATCGAGGCACTCGGCCAAAATCTTAAGGTTTTCGGTGGCCGACTTATTGATGTCTACCTTGCCCTTAGCCTGAGCCGGGGCCGCCAGCTTCTTCATGTAGAAGTCGGGAGCGGCAAACAGACCACCCTTCTCAGAAATGGCCAGCACGGCCATTGAGCCATTCTGGCCGTAGGCCACCAGGTTAGTACCTTCGCAGGGGTCGACGGCGATGTCGATTTCCAGCAGCTCATCGGGATTGCAAAAATCCGTGGCGTTGGGCTGGGTACAGATGCCCACCTCTTCACCGATGTAGAGCATGGGCGCATCGTCCCGCTCACCCTCGCCAATCACAATGCGACCGCGCATGTGAATTTTGTTCATGCGCTCCCGCATGGCTTCTACGGCGACCTGGTCAGCAATATTTTTCTCGCCTTTGCCCATCCAGCGAGATGACGCGATCGCAGCCTGTTCGACAACCTCAATAATCTCAAGACCGAGGGTACTTTCCACGGGATCAATCCTCCAAACTGCCTATATTTAATGGGTTTTAGCGTTCCCCACCTCGACTTCTCAGTCTATCAGACGGTGGGATCAAGGCATAGAGAATCAAGGTACCGTATACTCTGACTCCACCGCCGGGAGTTCACCCTGCTCTACGAGCGCCTGGTGAAGCATCGCGACAATTTCGGCGCGAGTGGCGGCTTGGGCTGGCTTAATCTGGTCGCGGGCGGGGTAGTTGACGATTAGATTGTTTGCGGCGGCGGCGGCGGCTTTGGGCGTGGCCCAGTCGGGCAACGCGCTGAAATCCACAAAAGACTGCAAGGTTTGTTCAGGGGCAGGCGGCGGTGTGAGGTTTAGCCCTGACGCCAAGGCAACGATGACCTCGTAGCGGGGGATGGTGCGCTGGGGTTGAAACTCGCCGTCGGGGTAGCCCACCATAAAGCCCTGGGCCACAGCATTGTTAATCGCCTCAGCGGCCCAGTAGTCACTCGACACATCGGTAAAGGTCAGCTCAGCGCTGGCAGAGGTGCCGCCAAAAGCTTGAGTGATCAAGGCTGCCATCTCGGCCCGGGTAAGGGGCTGATCGGGGCGAAATTGGCTGTCGGGCAGGTCGGGCAGATAGCCCGCGTCGTACATGGGCTTGATGAAAGGATAGGCCCAGTGGGTGATGGGTACGTCTGAGATATTGACGGGCTGGGTGGCTTCTACAGCTTCGTCCGGTGGAGTCTCAAGCACGGTAGCCGGTTCTGCGGGCACAAGAACCGCCTCTGGGCGAATCGCTCGATTGGCAGGCAGGCTCTCGGGCGTTGTCGCTGCGGGTCCGTCTCTCCTGATGATGTCTTGTCGGGGGCGATCGCCCTGCTCAAAAACCCGTGGTTCAAACCCGTCGGCCTCTTCTTCAGCCAAGGGCCGCTCAACCACCGATGGATTGTCGGCTCGCCGCTGCAGTAGTTCGGCTCCTGCCCTGAGGGTTTGGTTACGGCTAAGGCCCCACCACAGAATGGAGCCTATACCGACAAAGGCCAGCACCACAGCCAGCAGCTCGTCAAAATCGAGAATGCGATCGCCCCCCGATGAAGACCCGCCAGCGGGGCGGCTGGGCTCGGGCTGGTTAGGCT
>PYGV01000372.1 GCA_003022385.1 filamentous cyanobacterium CCP3
TCTCCCAGGCGCTGATGCAGCACCCCGACATCAAGCTGATTCTCGCTACAGGCGGCCCCGGCATGGTGAAGGCGGCCTACTCCTCGGGTAATCCTTCGCTGGGGGTGGGGGCGGGCAACACCCCGGCGGTGATCGACGCCAGCGCCGACTTGCCCATGGCAGTGAGCTCGATTTTGATCAGCAAAACCTTTGACAACGGCATGATCTGCGCCTCGGAGCAGTCTGTCGTTGTGGTCGATGCCATCTACGAGCAGGCCAAGGCCGAGTTTGAAGCTCGGGGAGCCTACGTGATGACTGCCGAGGAAACCGACGCGGTGCGGCAGATCATTCTCAAGGAGGGGCGGCTGAATGCGGGCATCGTGGGTCAGTCGGTGGCGGCGATCGCCGCCCTGGCGGGCATCACCGTACCCGAGGGGGCCAAGGTGCTGATGGGCGAGGTGAGCGAGGTGGGCGCGGAGGAACCCTTCTCCTACGAAAAACTGTGCCCCATTCTGGGCTTCTACCGCGCCAAGGACTTTCCTGCGGCGGTCGAGACCGCGGCGGCGCTGGTGCAGTTTGGCGGCAAGGGCCACACGTCGGTGCTCTACACCGACCCCGCCAACCGCGACGACATCGCCACCTTTGAGAACGCCCTGCAAACCTCGCGGGTGCTGATCAACACGCCCTCGTCCCAGGGGGCGATCGGCGACCTGTACAACTTCAAGCTCGACCCGTCGCTCACCCTGGGCTGCGGCACCTGGGGCGGTAACTCGGTGTCTGAGAACGTTGGCCCCCACCACCTGCTGAATATCAAGACCGTCACCCAGCGGCGGGAAAACATGCTGTGGTTCCGGGTGCCGCCGAAGATTTACTTCAAGTCGGGCTGTCTGCCCGTGGCCCTGCGGGAGCTGGAAGGGAAACAGCGGGCCTTTTTGATCACCGACAAGCCCCTGTTTGACCTGGGCATGCTGCACCCGATCACCCAGGTGCTCGACGAGATTGGCGTCCAGTGGGACGTGTTCCACGACGTGGAGCCTGACCCGACGCTGAGCAACGTCAACCAGGGCCTGGAGCGGCTGCGGCGGTTTGACCCCGACGTGCTGATCGCCATCGGCGGCGGTTCGCCCATGGATGCGGCCAAGGTGATGTGGCTGATGTACGAGCAGCCCCAGATCGAGTTTGAGGGGCTGGCGATGCGGTTTATGGACATCCGCAAGCGGGTGTACGAGCTGCCCGCCCTGGGTCAGAAGGCGCAGCTGATTTGCATTCCCACCACCTCGGGCACGGGCTCTGAGGTGACCCCCTTTGCGGTGGTGACCGACGATCGCGTCGGCATCAAGTACCCCCTGGCGGACTACGCCCTAACGCCGAACGTGGCGATCGTGGACCCGGCCCTGACCCTGCACATGCCCCGCAGCCTGACCGCCTTCGGCGGCATCGACGCCCTGACCCATGCCCTGGAGTCCTACGTGTCGATTATGGCCAGCGACTTTACCGACGGGCTGGCGCTGCAAGCGATCAAGCTGCTGATGGAGTATCTGCCCAGGGCCTACAAAAACGGGGCCGCCGACCCCGAGGCGAGAGAAAAAGTCCACTACGCCGCCACCATCGCCGGGATGGCCTTCGCCAACGCCTTTTTGGGCGTCTGCCACTCGTTGGCCCACAAGCTGGGGTCTACCTTCCACGTGCCCCACGGCCTGGCCAACGCCCTGATGATCAGCCACGTGATCCGCTACAACGCCACCGATGCGCCCTTTAAGCAGGCGATCTTTCCCCAGTACAAGTACCCCAACGCCAAGCACCGCTACGCCCAGATCGCCGACCACCTGAATCTGGGCGGCATTACCGACGACGAGAAGGTGATGCGGCTGATTGATGCGATCGAGGAGCTAAAGCGCCAGGTGGAAATTCCCCTGACCATTCGCGAAACCCTAAATGCCTCGGAGCAGGATTTCTACGACCACCTGGAGCTGATGTCGGAGCAGGCTTTTGACGATCAGTGTACCGGGGCCAACCCCCGCTACCCGCTAATCCGCGATATGAAGGAGCTGTATACGTTGGCCTACGGCGGCTGCCGGGTGGATGCCACCCTGTATCACCAGCCGGACATGGCCCCTGAGTTGACGCCAGTCTAAGGATCCGTAGGGTGGGCATTGCCCACCACCCACCTAGGGCCACACCCCAGCCACCCCTGGCTACCCTGCGGATTTTCTAACAGGCAATGCCCACCAAGGTTTAATGCTTGGCCCCAAAGCCCCCGATGGAGCCAGGTTAAGGGTTCTCGGATCCTACGGATCCGTAGGGTGGGCACTGCCCACCACCAATCTAGAGCCACACTCCAGCCACCCCTAGCCACCCTGCGGATTGTCCAACAGACAATGCCCAGTAAAACCTTAGGCCCCCGATGAGTCAGGTTGAGGGTTCTAGCCTCAGGGTGAAGGTGGGCAATGCCCACCCTACGCGATGATCGATTCATTCAAAATTGCGAATTCAAAGTTACAAAATTGCGAATTCAAAGTTAGTAGACCGTGCTGGCCCCCATGAGGACTTAACCATGCTGAGCTGCCCCGATCCGGTGACGGATCTTTGGAAAACCGGGAGTCATCCCCTTGAAGCGATCTTTGCGCCCCGCTCTGTGGCTGTCGTAGGGGCCACCGAGCGCCCCGGCAGCGTGGGCCGCACGGTGCTGTGGAACCTGATCAGCCATCCCTTCGGCGGCACGGTGTACCCGATCAACCCCAAGCGGCGCAATGTGCTGGGCATTCAGGCGTTCGATCGCATCGCATCCCTGCCCGAGGCTCCCGATCTCGCTATCATCGCCATCCCGGCCCCTGGGGTGCCCGCCGTGGTGCAGGAATGCGTAGATGTGGGAGTGAAGGGGGCGATCATTCTCTCGGCGGGGTTTAAAGAAATTGGGGCTGAGGGCATTGAGCTAGAGCGGCAGATTCAGGCGATCGCCGCCGGACGCCTGCGCCTGATTGGCCCCAACTGCCTGGGGGTGCAGAACCCGCTCACCGGGCTAAACGCCACCTTTGCCAGCCAGGTGGCGCGGCGGGGCAACGTCGGCTTTATCAGCCAAAGCGGGGCGCTGTGTACCTCGATTTTGGACTGGAGCCTGCGGGAGAATGTGGGCTTCAGCGCCTTTATCTCCCTCGGATCCATGCTGGATGTGGGCTGGGGCGACCTGATCGACTACCTGGGCGACGACCCCCACACCCATAGCATCGTGATCTATATGGAGTCGATCGGCGATGCCAGGGCGTTTTTGTCGGCGGCGCGGGAGGTGGCCCTGAGCAAGCCGATCATCGTGATCAAGGCGGGGCGCACCGAGGCGGCCGCCCAGGCGGCGGCCTCCCACACCGGGTCGCTGACCGGCAGCGATGCGGTGCTGGATGCGGCCTTTCGCCGCTGTGGCGTGCTGCGGGTTGACCACATCGAAGAGCTGTTTGACGCCGCCGAAGTGCTGGCCAAGCAGCCCCGCCCCCGGGGCGATCGCCTGAGCATTATCACCAACGCGGGTGGCCCTGGGGTGCTGGCCACCGACGCCTTAATTCGCGCTGGGGGGACCCTGGCGGAGCTGTCTGCCGCCAGAGTAGATGCGCTCAGCGGAGCGCTGCCCGCCCACTGGAGCCACGGCAACCCCGTCGATATTTTGGGCGATGCCGAACCGGCCCGGTTTGCCCAGGCGCTGAAGACCACCCTGGCCGACCCCAACAGCGACGGCTGCCTAGTGGTGCTCACCCCCCAGGCCATGACCGACCCGACTGCTACCGCCCAGGCGGTGGTAGAGACCTGGCAGGCCAGCGGCTCGACCCAGCCGATCTTGGCCAGCTGGATGGGGGGCGCTGAGGTAGACGCGGGGGAGGATATTCTTAACCGGGCGGGCATACCCACCTACCGCTACTCCGACCAGGCGGCGCGGCTGTTTGGCCTGCTGTGGCAGCACAGCTACGCCCTCAAGGCGCTCTACGAAACCCCGACTCTGACCACCAACCACGGCATCGATCGCGCCAAAGTAGCCGCCATTCTGCAAGCGGCCCAGGCCGAAGCACGCCCCGTGCTTACCGAGGCCGACTCCAAGGCGGTGCTGGCGGCCTACGGCATTCCGGTGGTGCCCACCCAGGTCGCGGCCACAATAGAGGAGGCGATCGCCGCCGCCGACAGCATCGGCTACCCTGTGGTGCTCAAGCTCTACAGCCACACCCTCACCCACAAAACCGACGTGGGCGGCGTGCAGCTCAACCTCGACAGCAGCCACGCCGTGCGCCGCGCCTTTGATCGCATCTGCACCAGCGTCGCCGAGAAGGCCGGGGCCGAGCACTTCCAGGGGGTCACCGTGCAGCCGATGATCCGCGTCGACGGCTACGAGCTGATTTTGGGCAGCAGCCAGGACCCGCAGTTTGGCCCGGTGCTGCTGTTTGGTACCGGCGGCCAGCTGGTGGAAGTGTTTCAGGATAGCGCGATCGCCCTGCCCCCCCTCAACAGCACCCTGGCCCGCCGCCTGATGGAGCAAACCCGGATTCACCACGCCCTCCAGGGGGTGCGGGGGCGCAAGGCGGTCGATCTAGACGCCCTGGAGCAGCTTTTGGTGCGCTTCAGTCAGCTGGTGGCCGAGCAGCCTGGCATTGCCGCTATCGACATCAATCCTCTCCTCGT
>PYGV01000079.1 GCA_003022385.1 filamentous cyanobacterium CCP3
GGTTTGAAATTGGACCGGCTTTGGGAATCTATGATGAAACCCTGATGCCTACTCTCGCCACAGCCCCCTGGCCTGTGCTACGTTTGCTTCAAATGCAAACTGTGTGTCCTGGGGTCACTGGCCGACAGGGCATTTTTTTTGCCTGGATTAATCTGCCGTCACCACTACGCCATTGCGGGATGCGCTGGATTTGTCTCTGGGTTGGGCCCCAAAGTTTTCGATCAGCAGCGATCGCAGCACGTTGTGCAGATCATCACAGGGAATGCCCTGCTGTACTTTTTCGCCCAGGTGAGCTTCTTTGCCCACTTTACCGCCCATAAAGATATCGACCCCTTCCACAGTTTTGCCGTCTTTGCGCACTTTGGTGCCCATCAGGCCAATGTCGGCCACCTGGGGCTGACCGCAGGAGTTGGGGCAGCCCGTCCAGTGAATGCGCACCGGCTGGGTCAGGGTGAGTTCGGCGTCGAGGGCTGTGGCCAGCGCCAGCGCCCGCTGCTTGGTTTCGACCAGGGCAAAGTTGCAGAACTGGGAACCCGTGCAGGAGACCAGCGATCGCGTCAGGGCCGAGGGCGTAATTGAGAATTTCTCCAGCAGCGGCTCCTGCAGCAGCACCGCCAGGCGCGAGTCGGGCACGTTGGGAATGATCACGTTTTGCTCCACCGTCAGGCGCAGTTCGCCGCTGCCGTAGACCTCCGCCAGCCGGGCCAGGTCAAACAGGTCGCTGGCCATCAGCCGGCCCACCGGCACGTGCAGCCCCACGTAGTTGAGCCCCACCTGCTTTTGCGGGTAGACGCCAATGTGGTCGCGCTTGTCCCAGTCCATTTCGTCCTTGGGGGCCGCCGACAGCAGGGGCTGACCATAGGCCGCTTCCACCGCCGCCCGAAAGCGATCTATACCCCACTCATCGATCAGCCACATCAGGCGGGCCTTTTGGCGGTTTACCCGCAGGCCGTGGTCGCGGTAGACCTCTAGAATGGCGCGGCACAGCTCAACCACGCTGTCATCGGGCGCGACCCAGGCGTTGAGCGGGATCGCCGCCTCGCAGCGGCGGGCCGAGAAAAACCCGCCCACCACCACGTTGAAGCCCAGCACCCCCTCGCGGTAGGCGGGCACAAAGGCGATGTCGTTGATTTCGGCGTGAATAGAGTTGTCGCGGCCCCCCTCGATCGCAATGTTGAACTTGCGGGGCAGGTTGGTAAAGGACGGGTTGCCTTCGCCGTTGTTGGTAATCATGTCCTGAACTTTGCGCACCAGCCCCTGGGTGTCGATCAGCTCGTCGGCGTCGAGGCCCGCCACAGGCGACCCGGTAATGTTGCGCACGTTGTCCATACCCGACTGCACCGAGGTGAGGCCAGCGGCATGCATGCGGCGAAAAATATCGGGAATATCTTCGAGCAGAATGCCGCGCAGCTGCAGGTTTTGCCGGGTGGTGATATCGGCGCTGCCGTCCTCGCCGTAGCGCTGGATAATCTCAGCCAGGGTGCGGGCCTTGTAGCCCGTGAGCAGCCCGTTGGGCAGACGCAGGCGCAGCATAAACTTGCCAGGCGTAACCGGGCGAAAGAAAATGCCCAGCCACTTGAGCCGGTGGGTGAGGTCAGTGTCGTCGACGGCTTCCCACCCCATCTGGGCAAACTGCTCTAGCTCGTGCTTGACCAGCAGGCCGTCTTTGTCGGCTTTGAACTGTTCAAATTTGTTGAGTTTGGCGGTGGCCGTTGGGTTGGCCGTGTCGATGGAAGTGGTCACAGGCTACACCGTTGTTGCAAGACGTCTGAGGCAGGGTTTGATGCAAGGTTGATCGCGAAGGGATCCGAGTTTATCCACAAAAAACCAGTGTGGTTAGCCTAGTCTCGCTCCAGGCAGGTGTTTGTATAGACTCATACGTTTTTGGTGAGTCCATGCAGCCTCCGCAAGAGCTAGCCGCGCGAATCGCATAGCCTACCGTTGGGAAAATTAGGCGCTGCGCCTATGGTGGAGAAGATCGACCTAGGGCGTTGTCAGGAGCGTGGCTGTGTCTGCATTTAATGAGTTTTTGCCCAATTCAGCCGCCGCGACCGGGGCTACCATCGCCGGGCTCTGCACAGGTGACTTTCACGATCGCTGGGATCAGGCCCGCCAGGTGGCCCACCTGGGCGAGGCGGCCCTATCCGACCTGCTAGCCATTTTGAAGGATGAAGACAGCGACTGGGAGGCCCGCTGGTTTGCCGCCCGCGCCCTGGGCGAGCTCAACCATCCCCAGGTGGTGCCCGCCCTGATCGCCACCTTTGCCGCCACCACCGACGACGATCTGCGCCAGGCGGTGGCGGGGGCTCTGACCCAGATTGGCCCGCCTGCAATCGCGGCCTTAGGTGCTCAGCTGGCCGAGCCCGCCCTGCGCCCCACGGCGGTTCAGGCCCTGGCCCGCATTCCTCACCCGGCCACCCTGCCCCTGCTGATCGAGGCTACCGACGATGCGCGATCGCCCGTGCGCGCGACCGCCCTCGATGCCCTTTGCCCCTTCACCGACCCCGCCACCTGGCCCGTGGTACAGCGGGGCCTGCAGGACTCAGCCCCGGCGGTGCGGGCCGCCGCCATTCGCGGACTGCTGAGCCTGCGGGGCCGCCTGAGCGCCGACCAGCTGGTTGAATTTCTGTCGCCTTTAGTCGATGACCCCGACGAGACCGTTGCCCAGCAGGCCGTCTACGCCCTGGGACGGCTGACGGGGCCTGCTGCCGCCACGGCGCTGCTGCGACGGCTACCTGCCAGCAACCCAGCTTCTCAACCAGCGGCTTCCCTGCAAACAGCAGCAGTGCAGGCCCTGATCTGGCACAACACCAGCCTGGCTCTGACGGGGCTCATCGCCGCCTGGGACGGCCTGGATCCGGCGGCTCGTCTGGCTCTGGTGCAGGGGCTGCCCACCCTCGTTCCAGATTTACAGCCCCCGGCAGCTCAGGCTTTAGAAGGGTGGTTGGAGGCAACGCCTGCCATCCCCGAGCACAGCCTGCTGCGCCGCCACCTGGTGCTGGCCCTAGGTCAGGTGGGCCGCGCCGAGACCGAACCGCTGCTGTACTCGCTGCTCGACGACCCCGACCGAGGGGTACAGCTCCACGCCGAGGCGGCCCTGCGCCAGATGCAGCGGTAACCCCTGGAGAATGCTTACTCCTTTAGAGTGAGTTGGGGCTTGAGCTTGAGCCTTGAATTGGGCTACGGCTACTTTTGATACCAAGCGCGGGGGTACTATCTGCTAATCAAAGAGAAGGCTTTGCGGCGGCAGCTCGCCGCCCGAGCTTTGGTCAGCAGTGGCGTGGGTACGATTCGAGCATGCGTATTGAACAGCTCCAGGCATTTTTATCAGTGGCCGAAACCGGCAGTTTTCAGGCGGCGGCCCAGCAGTGCCAGGTGACGCAGTCTACGGTCAGCCGTCAGGTGCAGGCCCTGGAGGCCGAACTCGATGCGCCCCTGTTTCATCGCGGTGCCCAGGCCAAGCTGACAGTGGCTGGCGAGCGGCTGCTGCCCAAGGCCCGCCGCATTCAGCAGGACTGGGCTCAGGTGTCTAAAGATATTGCCGACTTGATGGCGGGCAAGCAGCCGGAGCTGTGCGTGGCGGCGATTCAGTCGGTGTGCGCCACGGTGCTGCCGCCCGTGCTCCAGCAGTTTTGCGCTGAGTACCCTCAGGTGCAGCTGCGGGTGACAGCGCTGGGCAGCGATCGCTCCCTCAAGGTGCTGCGCGACGGCCTGGTCGATCTGGCGATTGTAATGGACAACCCCCGCCTCACCACCCAGCCCGAAATGGTGGTCACGCCCCTGTTTGAAGAGCCGGTAGAGGTGCTGATGGGGGCTGACCACGACCTGGCCCGTCAGCCCGCGATCGCCTGGGAGATGCTGTCGCGGTTTCCCCAGATTTTATTCAAAGACGGCTACGGCATGCAGCGGCTGGTGCAGCAGCAGTTTCAAGACCGGGGCGAAACCTTTAACGCCGCCCTCGAACTCAACACCCTCGATGCCTTTCGCGGCGTGATTCGTCACGGCAATTTTGTCGCCCTGCTGCCCCAGTCGGCCCTGGCCGACTGCCGCGACGACCCCACCCTGGCGGTGCGCCCCACTGAGCCTCCGGTGCTGACCCGCTCGGTGGTGCTGGTGACTACCCGCGATCGCCTGGTGATTCCGCCGATTCAGCGCTTTCACGCCCTGGTGCAGAGTCTGGCCAGCCCCAGTCGGCCGCGTCGGCCCGCCGCCGTATCCTACAGCTAGCGCCAGCGACCATGGCGAATCCGGCAGACTGTCTGCCCTGACGGGGTATGATTTGCAAACCCTGCCCCCCTAAGGGACAAACGAGGAGGGACAGATGAGGGACCGACCAACCATGAGTAACGAGTTTCGGGAATTGCTCAAACAGGTGGGCAGCGGCAGCCACACCTCCAGAGCGCTCACCCGCGCCGAAGCCGAAGCCGCCACCCGCATGATGCTGACCCAAACCGCCACCCCGGCCCAAATCGGCGCGTTTATGATTGCCCACCGCATCAAGCGCCCCACCGCAGAAGAGCTGGCCGGTATCCTCGATGCCTACGAGGCCCTGGGGCCGACCCTGCCCGCGATCGCCCCCGACAGTGCCCCCGACAGTGCCGACAGCCGCCGCGCCCTGGTGCTCAGCTGCCCCTACGACGGGCGATCGCGCACCGCCCCCGTGACCCCCGTTACTGCCCTGGTGCTGATGGCGGCGGGGGTGCCGGTGGTGCTGCACGGCGGCGATCGCATGCCCACCAAAGAGGGCATTCCCCTGATCGAACTCTGGCAGCAGCTGGGGGTTGACCTCAAATCTCCCAGTCTGGAGCAGGCCCACACCCTGCTCAACCGCACCGGCCTGGGCTTTGTCTACCTGCCCCAGCACTTCCCTGCCGCCCACGGCCTGGTGCCCTACCGCGACCAGATTGGCAAGCGCCCGCCCTTCGCCACGGTAGAGCTGATGTGGTCGCCCTACGCTGGCCCACACACTCTGGTGATGGGCTTTGTGCACCCGCCTACCGAAGAGTTTGCGAAGGGCACCTTCGGCCTGCGCGGGCAAACCGACTGGATTAGCGTCAAGGGGCTGGAGGGCAGCTGTGACCTGGCTCGGGGCCGCACGGCGATCGTCGGCGTCAGCCGCCGGGGCGGCTTTGAGCGTCTGCTGCTGCACCCCCGCGACTACGGCTTTGAGGGCGATGATGTGGAACTGGGCGATGAAGCCTCTCTAGGCGCTCGCCTGCTGGACGTGCTGGCAGGTCAGCCCTCAGCCCTGCAAAAAACCGCTCTGTGGAACTCCGGGTTTTATCTGTGGCAGGGAGGCAGCGCCACCTCCCTAGAGGCGGGGCTGGCCCAGGCGGAGGAGCTGCTGACTACAGGCAAAGCGATGGCGCAGCTAGAGGCTCTGCGCCAGCAGGCTGCCGCCCTGGGCCAAACCCTGACGTATAGCCATAACTAGTGGCCTGTCAAGACTAATTTTGTAGATTGGGTTTCCTTCTCTCATCCTGGTCAACCACATCTACCACCGTACCTACCCGCCCCCGCGCCAACTGCTTGGCTCTACTAGCGTCAGCCGAGCCACCTCAACAGGCTGCAACGTTGCCACCGATTCAAATAACGCAAGTGCCATATTCGCCTTACCTGATAAACAACGCCGTAGTCAGGGGCCAACAGGCATGCTCGCCCCTGCCCACCAGCTACCAATTTTCTACCCGCAAAGCGACGAGCCTATTAAAACTTACGCATTATCAGCAGCGTATATATGGGCCTTCCCATTAAAATACGTGGGTACTAGACTATTGCCCCCATGCTAACCGCCCTGCACATCGAGAACTTTGCCCTGATCGACCAGCTCGATCTGCGGCTTGAGGCCGGGCTCAACGTGCTCACGGGCGAAACCGGCGCTGGCAAATCCATCATTCTCGACGCCATTGATGCCGTGCTGGGTGGCAAGGCCAACCAGCGCCTGGTGCGCTCCGGCAGCCAAAAAGCCCTGGTCGAAGCCACCTTTGACGTGCCCCAAGAGATTCACGCGTGGCTGGCCGAGCAAGACCTTCCCCCCTCAGATGGCGCACTGGTGCTGCGCCGCGAGCTTACCCTGGGCAAAACCCTGCGCAGCCGCTCGTTTCTCAACGGCAGCGTCGCCACCCGGCCCCAGCTCGAGGGGCTGCGCCAAAAGCTGGTCGAAATCACCGCCCAGGGGCAGACGGTGCTGCTCGGCTCGGGCGATCGCCAGCGAGAGTGGCTCGACGGCTTTGGCGGTGCCCCCCTGGGGGCCCAGCGCCAGCGGGTGGCCGAGGCCTACGAGGCCGCCACCCAGGCCAAACGCAAGCTCGACGCCCGCCGCAAAGCCGACCAGCAGCGTCGCGACCAGCTAGAGCTGCTGCAAATGCACCGCCACGACCTGGAGCAGGCCCAGCTCGACGACCCCAACGAACTTGAGAACCTCGCCCAGGAGCACGATCGCCTCAACCACAGCGTCGATTTGCAGCAAAACAGCTACGCGGCCTACCAGATCCTCTACGAGAGCGAGGCGGGGGAGAGCGCCTGCGCCGACCTGCTGGGCAAGGCCGAGGGCATTTTGATCGACATGGAGCGCTACGACCCGGCCATTACCTCTATTTTGGGTATGGTCAGCGAAGCCCTCACCCAGGTGGAAGAGGCCGGGCGCGCCATCAACGCCTACGGAGCCAGCGTCGAGGCCGACCCCGAGCGGCTGGAGGAAGTGGAGGAGCGCATGCGCCAGCTCAAGGGGCTGTGCCGCCGCTTTAGCCGCAGTCTGCCCGAGCTGGTGGCCTACCGCGACGAGGTGGTGCGATCGCTGGCCGAACTTTCGGGCGAGGGCCAGTCGATCGAGGCTCTGGAAGCTGAGGTCAAGAAGACCCAGGCCAGGTTGACGGACGCCTGCGACCAGCTCACCACCCTGCGCCAGGACGTGGCCCAAAAGCTCGAAACTCGCCTGGTGAACGAACTCAAACCCCTGGCCATGGACCGGGTGCAGTTTGAGGTCGAACTCAAGCCCATTGCCCCCACCGCCACCGGGGCCGACGGCATTCGGTTTTTGTTTAGCCCCAACCCCGGCGAGCCGCTGCAGCCCCTGGCCGAGACCGCCTCGGGCGGTGAGATGAGCCGCTTTTTGCTGGCCCTGAAGGCCTGTTTTTCCCAAGTAGACCCGGTGGGCACGCTGGTGTTCGACGAAATCGACGTGGGGGTGTCGGGGCGGGTGGCCCAGGCGATCGCCGAAAAGCTCTACCAGCTTGGTCGCCAGCACCAGGTGCTGTGTGTGACTCACCAGCCCATGGTGGCGGCCCTGGCCGATGCCCACTTTCGGGTGGGTAAACAGGTGGTCGAAGCCGCGGGGGCCAAGGGGGCTAAGACTGATGAGGCCGAGCGCACCGTGGTGCGGGTGCTGCCGCTGTCGATGAGCGATCGCCGCGAAGAGCTGGCCCAATTAGCTGGGGGCGAGTCGCACCAGCAGTCGCTCTCCTTTGCCGAGTCGCTGCTGTCCCAGGCCGATAGCATTCGCGAGAAGGTGTGATCGTATAATCGCGAGAAACGCTAGAGGATCCCCCCTGCCCCCCTTAAAAAGGGGGTTGAGTCCGCTTCAAAGTCCCCCTTTTTAAGGGGGATTTAGGGGGATCGCTAGCTCTGGTCGGTAGTCATTCAATGTCTAAGATGCGCCCAAAGTTGAGAGTCCCTGCCAGGCATGGTCTTAAATCACTGTTAGGTCTTGGCCAGACCGGGCTATCGTCGTCGAAAATCACCCTCAAGCCGCCGTGTCCTAAAAGTTGGTGCCAGCCCTCATGGATTTCTTTCTAACCGTCGAACCCCTCCTAGAGGATCCATCTCTGCTGTTAGAAGACCCCGCCATTGAGGAGCATCTGCGCCAGTTTTGCCTGGTGCTGTCGGTGTCGCTGGGGGTGGCCACCCTGTCGCGGGTGTTTAGCCTGCTGCGCAACATTCCCTACACCCTGCTGCTGCTGCTGGTGGGCCTGGGCCTGGCGGTGCTGGACGTGCGGCTGATCAACCTGTCGCCCCAGCTGATCTTGTTTATCTTTTTGCCGCCGCTGCTGTTTGAGGCCGCCTGGAACCTGAACTGGAAGAGCCTGAAGCAGTACGCCGTGCCCGTGGTGCTCTACGCCGTGGTCGGGGTGGTGATCTGCGTCGGCAGCCTGGTGTGGGGGCTGCAGACCTTTGCCGGGGCCTCGCTCGCCACCGCCCTGCTGGTGGGGGCCAGCCTGTCCGCCACCGACCCGGTGTCGGTGGTGGCCCTGTTCCGCGAGCTGGGGGTCGATAAAAAGCTCACCACCGTGATGGAGGGCGAGAGCCTGTTTAACGACGGCGTGGCGGTAGTCGCCTTTAACCTGGTGCTGGGCATTGCCCTAGGCCTCGAGCAGTTTGACGTGTCGGTGACGATCGCCCGCTTTTTGGTGTTTGCCGGGGTGGGCATCAGCATCGGCGGGCTGATTGGTTTTGGCCTGTCGTTTCTCACCCAGCGGTTCGACATTCCTCTGGTGGAGCAGTCGCTGACCCTGGTATCGGCCTACGGCACCTACCTGGTGGCTGAGGAACTGGGCGGTTCTGGGGTAATTGCGGTGGTGACCACCGGATTAATTCTCGGCAACTTTGGCTCGCGCATCGGCATGAACCCCCGCACCCGGCTGGTGGTGTCTGAGTTCTGGGAGTTTGTGTCGTTCTTTATCAACTCGATCGTGTTTTTGCTGATTGGCGACCAGGCTAACTTTTACGGCCTGGTGAATGAGCTGGATAAAATTGCGATCGCGATCGCCATCATGATGGTCGCCCGCGCCATCAGCGTTTACGGGCTGGGCTACCTCAGCAATGCTGTCACCGGCCCGGACATGGATTTGCCGCTCAAGGGTCAGACGATTCTGTGGTGGGGCGGCCTGCGCGGGTCGGTCTCGGTGGCCCTGGCCCTGAGCGTGCCGGCTGTGCTGGGCGATCGCCAGGAGATTATCTCGATTGTGTTTGGAGTGATGCTGTTTACCCTGCTGGTGCAGGGGCTGACCACCAAACCCCTGCTGGAATATCTGGGCCTGCTGGGCGACCAGCCCATGCGCCTGGAGTACAGCCAGATGACCGCCCACCGCGTCGCCCTCACCCGCGTCATGCAGCGCCTCGACGAGATGAAGGTCAACGAAGAATTTGACCCCGAGTTTGTCGGCTACCAGATGGCCCTGGTGCAGGGGCAGCTGGAGGAAGTCAAAGAAAAACTGACCCGACTAGAGCAGCAAAACAGCAGCATTCGCGAGTACGCCTCCGAGCAGCTGCGGGAAGAACTGCTGGCGATCGAGTCTGACACCTACGCCGAGTTCATTCGCGCTGGGCAGCTCAAAGACACCCTGACGCCCCTGCTGGAAGGGGTGCTGCCCGATCGCATTGGTGAAGTCCACTAGCACCGCTACGCGAAGTTCAAAATGCAAAGTTAAAAATGAACAATTCTCAGGGCGTTAGCGCTTTAAACTGCCTGAACGGCAAGTTTATGTATTAAGGGAAATTTTGAACTTTGAACTTTGAACTCAGGCTTTCCGGCCAATTCAAAATCAAGCACCCAAAATTTTCCCCTTCACCCCACGCTGTCGAGATCCTGGTGCCAGATCTGCTCCTGTAGCGCTTCATTCTCCAGGCTCAGGGCGACGGCCCGCTGCCTGAGGCCGTCGCGCTCGGCGGCGATTTCCTGACAGCGGTACTTGAGGCTGGTCTGCTGGTGAAACTGCTGCCCCAGTTCGGCGCTGAGTTCGGCAATCTTTTGCCGCTGAGCCTCAATAATGGCCCTCAGCGCGACGGGATCATCACCCTCTGGCTGAGCCTGAGTCGCCGGAGGCAAAGCCAGCGGCACAGCCGAGTCGATCGCCCCGCCCACGCCCTGGCCCACGCCATTGACGTAGGCCTGCATGCGGGCCAGGGTGACCTGGTGGCGAGTGAGGGTGTTGTCGAGGTGATGAATGTGCTGCTGCGCCGCCTGGAGCTTACTGCTGAGGCTAACCGTGAGCGATCGGGCCACCATCACCTCAGAGTTCAGGTCGAGGTCATTCAGGGGCGATCGGCCCACCGCCAACCCCTGGTAGTGGTTCTTGATTCTGACCAGGTAGTCTTGGACCTCGGCCTGGCCCTGCTGAACGCGCACCCGCAGCCGCTCTAGCTCCAGCTGCTGGTCAGTCACCAGCCCTTTGACGCCCGCCACCAGCTGTTCGAGCACCTGCGACTGCCACTGGTCTTTGGCCTCTAGCTGCTGCTTGAGGTTGACAATAATTTTCTGCTGAACGTTGGAATATTCTTCGGTCTGGGCGAGGTGAGCCTGGAGCATCTGGTGGTTAGCCACCTGCTCCTGCATATCTTCTATAGATTCTTTGGCCTGATCAAGGGCCTGCTGTAGCAAACAAACACGTTGAACCAGCTTAAAGTCCAGCGAGCTTTCCTGGAACATGGGCGAAACCGATGAAGAGGAACTCGGAGCAAGGTGACGAAACTAATGTGACAAAACTGGAGGGGGGTCAACAACTGGGACTCGGGGCGCGCACTCTGAATTAAGCAGTACCCTATCAGGCTCTCAGCAGGGGCAACTGTGGGGGGCACTACCTAGAATCAAACCCATACTGAAACTTTACATGGCCACCGCTGTTAGATCGATAGGGGCAACGACCCTGATTTTAGCCCCTAAAACCCTGGAATCAGCCACCATAGGCTCAGCCCCAGCAGCCCCGTGCAGGCGTTTTGAATCCACCGCTGCGGGCCAGACTGGCGACAAATCTTGGCCGTTAGCCACACCGACAGCCCCATCCCCAACAGCAGCGTTACACCCTGTAGAAAGGCTACCACTGCCGGGTGGGCAACCCAAACCGGCAGATTTGCCCCTGAAGCCCCAAAGGTGGCTAAAGACACGGGCAAAATGCGCCCGCCCTCGCCCAGACCCAGGCGCAGATAGTGGGCCAAATTAGCCGCCCACACCAGGGGTAGGTAGCCGTAGGCCATTCGCACCACCGGGCGCGGCGACAGGCCCTGGGTTTTGCGCCAGATCCACTGCCCGGCCTCTACGCTGAGGGGGAGCAAGGCGGGCAGCGCCAGTATTCCCAGCGACACTAAGCTGTGGCTTACCACAGTATCTATCGGCAGGTTTATGTTCAGACGTTCCTCCAGCTCAGGCAGGCGGTGCAGGTACACGGCTCCCAGCAGCAAAAACATCAGCGCTACCTCGGCGGCGCGGGGTCGATGGGTAGTCCACAGCTCTATGCCGGGGGGGCGCAGGTTCAGCTCCACAGAGCGGTGGGGGCAGGCCTTCAGGCAAGTCATGCACAGTACGCAGTCGCGGTTGTCGACCAGCTGAGCCGGGTGCGAGTAGAGGGGGCAGCCGTTGGTGGCCTGCCCTTCGCCTTTCTCGGGGCCGCCCTTGTAGCACTGGTAGGTGGTGCACTCCGCCGAGCAGGTGCCCTGCTGCGCCCGCAGCTCGGTGATCGAGAGCTTGGCGAACAGGCCATTCATGCCGCCGATGGGGCACAGGTAGCGGCACCAAAACCGCCGCTCAAACAGGGCCGAAAAGATCATCGCCCCGGCGGTAATCAGCAGCAGCAGGCAGGCGGAGAGGTAGGCGGCATCTTCTAAATTCCACACCTCCTCCCAGATTAAGATCAGGGTAAACAGGGCAAACAGAAACCAGGCGCCCCAGCGATCGGCGGCCTGCCGGGGCCAGCGCTTGAGCCTGCCGGGAAACAGCTTTTCGGAAACCCACTGGGTGACTTCGCCATAGATCATAAACGGGCACACGGCGCACCACAGTCGCCCCACAAAGGGAAAGCCCAGCAGCACCAGGGGCCACCACCAGGCCCAGAAGACCGTTAGCGCTACATTCTCATGGCGCTGCTGGGGGCCAAACCAGAGCACCGCCACCACGACGGCAAACAGCCACAGGGTAATGCCGTAGTTGATGCGATCGGGCCACCAGGGGCTGCGCAAAAACCGCCGCAGGTCGGGATAGCGGTTGAGCAAATTCAGCCGCAGCTGTTTCTTTTTGCTCTGGGCCGGCCAGATGATCTCTTCGGTAATCAGGCCGCCGCCCGCCAGCTGGGCCGCCGCCCGCTCTACCAGGTTTTCGAGCTCGCGCAGGTTGTTGGGAAAGTCGTAGGACTGCAGGCGACGAATGGCCTCGGGGGTCACCGAGATGCGCCCGGTGCCCCGGCGGCGACGGATCAGCGACAGGTAGTAGTTGACCCAGTCTTCGATATCGGCCTTGCGCACCCGCAGGGGCGGCACCTTGATGGTTTCGTCGATCGCATCGCCGAGGACAGGCAGCCCTTTTTCGGAGAGCAAAATAATTCGGGCCTCGGCGGTCACTAGCGGGGCCGTTTCGCCATTGCGGCCCACGGGGCGATACTGCCCGGTCTTGAGCAGCTGGGCCACGGGTTCGACCAGGTCGGCATCGAGCTCGTTGGGGTTGTTGAGCACCAGGGTGCCCTGCCCCAGCGCCCCCAGCAGGCCCAGTCTGCCGCCCGATCGCCCAAACAGATCGGCCCCGCTGGCCTGCAGCTGACCGCAGTCGACCTTAATGATGGGCAGCCGTCGCTGGGTCGAGCCAAAGTGAATCAGGGCGGCGAGGTTGTCTTTTTCTAGCCCCGGCTCGCCAAAGATCAGCACGGATTTGCGGTGGCTGGCGGCAGAGCGAATTTCGGCCCGCAGGCGATCGCCGTAGCGACTGCGGCCAATTACCCCCCGCTTGGCCTTGGCCACCAGGTAGGGGCGCAAAATGCCCTGGCGCTCTTGCTCGCGGTCAAACTGAAACGACAGCCGCTTGACCGCATCCACCAGCTGACGGGTAAAGGTCTGTAGAATGCCGGGGTACTGCTCGACGAGGGCCTGAAACTGGGCGCGATCGACAAACCAGAGCGTGCTGTCGGTGATGGTGCGAACGGTTTGCTCGACGGGCTGCTCCAGCAGCAGCGCCTCCAGATTTAGCACCGCGCCGGGCAAAAAGCTCAGCCCGCCCAGCTCGGCATCGGTTTCGAGCCTGCCCTGCCAGAGAACGTAGAGGCCCTGAGGCTCTTGTTCAGCCTCGATCACCGTTTCGCCTGCCTCTAGGGTGACGGTGCGCAGACGGCGGGCCAGGGGAGCCAGGGTTGTTGCCGGCAGCAGACTGAGGGGGGTGCGCTCCTGCAAAAAGATCACCCGGTCGGATACAGTCATGGTTCACCCCTGCAATCTTGGTGTAGCCCCATGATGATGGCAAATGACCTCTGGGTGCCTCTGGCATTACTCAGCTTAATCATTGCGGCGGCGATCGCCTTTAGCCGCGCAAAGTAGGGGCACGGCATGCCGTGCCCCTACCGGGGATAGCGTTAGTCAGTCATTCACGAGCAGGGCCAACTCGCAATCGATCTTCCTCCTGACGTTGTTCACCGCGATCGCGTTCGGGTTATTGTGCTGATCCCAGAAGAGGGAGAACCCGGTAACACATTAGAACATGATCCTGATGATGACTCTGTAGAGCTAGTAGTTGAGAGCATTCGTGAAGGTTGGCAACAGGCTCTAACGGGTCAGACTCGCCCTGTCTCTGAGCTTTGGGATAGCTCAGATGTCAAATAATCCCTCTGTCCAGGTAAACTTCACCGAATCGCTTTGCAGTGCTGAAGATGATTTGAACGGCTAGCCGTCTGGGTAGAGGCCTGGGTATAGAGTATTTGCTATTACGCGGCTACTGGTCTGTCAAAACTTTGCCGGTGGATGGCGCACTAGCAAAACCCAAAAAGGATTCTCGTAGGTTTGGTTCCACTTAGTTTCACCAAACCTACGCAAACCCCAACTTTTAGGATTGACGCGGCACTAGGCCACCGCTGCTGCCGCCAGGTAGCCCATCGCTTCGAGCTTGGCAATCACCTGGGCCACGCTCTCGTCAACGGTTTGCTGGTCGGTGTGGCAGTGCACCTCGGGGTTTAGGGGGGCTTCGTAGGGGTCGTCAATGCCGGTAAAGCCTTTGATTTCGCCAGCTCTGGCTTTTTTGTAGAGACCTTTCACGTCGCGGTCTTCACAGACGTTGAGAGGGGCATCGACAAAGACTTCGACAAAATCATCAATGCGATCGCGCACCTGATCGCGCGCCTCGCGGTAGGGCGAAATGGCCGACACCAGCACCACCACGCCGTTGCGGGTCAGCAGGTGCGAGACAAAGCCAATCCGGCGAATGTTTTCGTCCCGGTCTTCTTTGCTAAAGCCGAGGCCCTTGGTCAGGTTGGTGCGCACCACGTCGCCATCGAGCACCTCGAGCTGGCAGCCCCGCTGACGCAGTTCGGACTCTAGGGCGCGAGCAATGGTCGACTTGCCCGACCCGCTCAACCCCGTAAACCAGATTGTTACCCCACGCTGCGCTGTAGCCATCAAACCAACTCCGTAACTGCTCTATAAAATTAAACCACTTACTGGTCCCCTACCCTGGCCGTCAGTTTTTTCTGCCCCTTGCGGCTGCCAAACAGGTGGGCATAGACGTAGGTAAACTCGCCCCCCAAAAAGAAAATCTGGCTAGTGAGATAGATCCACAGCATCAGCACCATTACCCCGCCCACCACACCGTAGGAGCGAAACTGGCTGCCCAGACTAATCACACTATTGCTGATCAGCTGCTGCAGAATGAGCCACAGCAGGGCGGTCAACAATGCCCCTAGCCACACATCGCGCCAGGACACGCGGGTGCTGGGAAGCGTTTTGTAGAGCACCATTACCACCAGCGTTAGGGTCACAAACGAAATACCCACCCGCAGCCACGACAGCAGCTGCACCTGGTCGATGCCAATCACCACTACCCACTGGTTGACGCCTTCTAAAATTTTGGTGACGGTATCGATCGCAATATTAGAAATCAGCGACACAAAGATCAGGCTGGTTGCCCCCATCACCAGCAAAAAGGCCAGAAACCGCCGCCACAAAAAAATAAACGCTACTTCTCCCATGCCGTCGAAGCGGTGGTGGCGGGGCTTGGTGTGCCAAATTTTGTCAAAGGAGCGGCTGAGCGCCCCAAAAAAACCGCTGGAGGTAAACAGCAAGATGAAAAAACCCACGATGCTGGCGCTGGTGCTGCCGGTGTGAAACTGAATTAGCGTCGTCTGCACAATGGGAAAGGCGTCGGGAGGCAGGGTTTCCTGGGCAAAGTTGAGGACAGCGTTGTAGGCGACCGTGTTGGGGCCAATTAAGAAGCCAACGACGCTCAGCGACACCAAAATCATCGGAAACATGGAAAACAGAGCGTAGTAGGCGAGGGCAGCCCCCATCTCAAGGCAGTCGTCCTGCTGCCATTTCATCAGGGTGCGACCAATCAGCTTAGTCCACGCCGACTGACCCACTCGATACTTAAAGAAATCGAGCATAGCCGCGTTGTTGATCCAGTGGTGTGCCAGTGCCCATGCGCGTCGCCAGTGACCAAACCGCGCCAGTTGTTTCCTCATTCTATCGACCCTGTTTGCTCGTCAGAGTGCTGTGCCAGCTACCTACATTGGCATAAAACACAAAAAGTAGAGCACCAGAGGGAAAATTCACCTCATTTAAAGGCGATCGCCCCAGAGTGAGGGACTAATCCCACCCTACCCGTACCATCTTGTTCACAGCGCTGTCGTTATCTGTAGACATTGAGGACAGTTTTTAGGCTCTGCCCTCCCATGGCCACGGCAAGCGGCCCATGGTTTAGCTCACAGGGGCGACGCTCAACTTTCCACAACTGAGTTGCGACTTGTTACCCCTTGCTCTCGGGAGTCGGGAGTCGTCGCTACACCGAGACTCTAACGCTGACCTCTTCGCGCTTGGCGGCGGGGGCAATCAGTTCGGGCGCGAGCGGCTGCATGGGGGCTAACGCTGTTGTGGTAGTGCTGCTCTGGGCGATATCGGCAGCATCCATTTGATCGCAGAGAGCTTTAGAAAGGGCGATCGCGCCGTAAATGCCCCCCAGGTAGAGAAGCACATCAAACCCACCAAAGTACAGATGGAACATGAGATCAACCCTCCCGGCTGCTTACGGTTATTGCCGATACTACCGCATCCTCCAGCGGCCTCCAAGGGACGAATGTTCTGGCGTCTGCAAGCCGATGCGAAACCAATCGCCTTTCCTCTAAATCAGAGCGGGCAGGTCGCGGCGTTAGGCCATCTCTACAGCGGCAACCAGGCCAAAGACAATAAACAGAACCCCGCCGACGAGGGTTAGCCAGCGTTCTGAAATGCGTCCGGCGATTAGCTTGCCGCAGGCGACCGCGATCGCCGCACAGACCGCGTGCCCCAGGGTCGCCCCCAGCACTACCCCCACCGGATGGTGGGCCGCCGCCAGGGCAATGGTGGCAAACTGAGTGCGATCGCCCCACTCGGCCACAAAGGTCAAGCTAAACGCTTCGAGCAGTACGGATCTGACCGTCCACTGCTTTACCCCGGCCTCCCGCTCTTCGACCGCTTCCAGGGCCTCGGCCTGTTCATCGGCCAGGCTGCCCGGCCCGGCCATGCGGCTGGCATCGTAGAGCAGCTTCAGCCCAAAGCCTAAAAACAGCGCCACCGTTAGCCCCTGCACATAGCGCTCAGGGAAAATCGTGACCACCTGGCCAATGGCCACCGATAAAACCGTCATCACAAACAGCGCGGCGGTGACTCCGGCAAACACCCAGCGTCGCGGGTGACGGGTGGCCAAAATTACCCCAATAAAAAAGGTTTTATCTCCCAGTTCAGACAGGGTGATTAGCAGTAGGCCAGCGGTAAAGCCAGTAAGTGGGTTCATGCTCCTCTCCAGTGGTGTAGAAACTGAGTGGGCATGATGGATACCTAAAAAGACCCCACCAAGCCCACATCTGCTGTGGACTCAGTGAAGGTCTCGCTTGCGAATAGCCGCTTTTTTGCTTCAAAAAGTGCGGATTCACCACCTGAACCAGGCTCATCGCCAGTATGTTGACTCAGGTGATTGGGCCGAGAGACCCAAAGCTACTCCCCTTCAATGATTAGTATAATACCACTATTTCGGCATCAAATCATCAGCAGAATCACAGACTTTCTATCAAGAAATCCGCCGCAGATTCATTTTCTATTCATTTTTGAAACTGCTCTTTGAGCCTTTACGGATGTTGAAGCCAGGTGGTTTGTAGCGGTTCCCGATGAGGTAAAGTACACCGTTGCTAAGCTGCTGTAGGTTGGGTTGGCGCTAGCAAAACCCAACAAAGCTATTACTGATGTTGGTTTGCTCTTCTGGAGACGCTAGCACCAAAGGGGCGGCTCCGCCAACGCGAACGTTTCACTCACCCCCAACCTACGGCAGAACTTTCGTTAGTCAATCAGCTGTAGGGTGTGTTGTGGCGATAGCCCAACGCACCGCTGGGGTTAGTTTGGTGCGTCACGCATAGCGATGACGCACCCTACGAATAATTGCGATCGCCTACTTAGCAGCGCTAGATGTAGCCGGGCCAGTCGGCGATCGCGGTGGTTGACTGCACCCGGTGCATGCCCGCCGCCGCAAAGCGCTGGTAGGTTTCCTCCGCCTGGTCGGTGAAGTCGACCACGTCGGGGACGACCACCGGGGAGGCGCAGTCGTCGAGCAGGTAGACCTTTTGGGCCAGGGCCGGGTCGGTGGCCTGAATGTCGCTGAGCAGATCGGCCACCGTCCAGGCGACGCAGTGGCTCTTGGCCTGCCCGGCCACCACCACCGCGTCGTAGGTCAGCAGGGTTTGAATCAGGGGGGTGTTTTTTTGCGCGATCGCCTCTCCCTGCGCGTCTTCGGTGACCTCGGGGCTGAGCACCGAGTAGTTTTCGGTCAGGGGGTTGCTGCCCTTCAGCTCAAAGTGGGTCTGGCTCTGGCGGGCGATGCCGTGAAAGAAGCAGGCCTCTTCGATCGCGGGCACCAGGGCGTGACCAATGCCCCCCAGCATGGAGTGGTAGGGCCAGATGGTGAGGGGATACTTGCCCCGGTCGTCGAGGGTTTTGGTGTAGTGGAGGGCGTACTCTTGCAGATCGCGGTCAGAGGCCAGGTGGGTGGCGACGGCTGGGTTGACACGCCACTTGCCCTGCACCACATCGTCGTAGTGAATTAGCGTCATCGGCGGTGGGTTGTCGCCCTCGGCATCGACCCAGAAGTAGGGGTGAAACACCTGCATGGTCT
>PYGV01000373.1 GCA_003022385.1 filamentous cyanobacterium CCP3
AGGGAAACCGGGGGCGAGTCTGTGGAGTTGGGCGCGTCATCCCTTTGGCCTTTGACCTGAGTAGATGGCACGCCCAGATCCGCTAGTCTGCGTTCGACTCGGGGTAGGGGTCGCTGAGCTGCTCGGTTTCGGGGCAGTCCTCAGAAACGTTGAGCTCGACATCGCCGCGGGGGACAGCCGCCAGGCGCTTGGTGACAGCGCCGATGCTTTCGATGCGCACCATCTCTTCCCACGAGCAAATTTCGTCGTCTTCTTCAGTTTCGTAGCGAAAGGTAACCAGGTCGCCTTCGATGTCTAAAATCTTCGCCCGCTCAATCCACCGCTGTTGATCCCGTAAAAAAATCCACACATCTTGACCATCACAACAGAGTTGATAGATCTTGCGGTGTAGCATAGTCGCGGCTCCTTCACAGGTAACATCAACGCTCGTTGGCCTGGTTGGCGCAGGGGCAGTGTTGCCAACAAGCAGGACTCTTGAAATTACAGACTTGGCCTTGCCTTGAGGTCTAGCGTTAGCCCCTGGGGCCAGCCTTTCAACTATCGCTCCCTATCAGTACGGGTTAGTAGTCTAGGTAGATGAACAATCGCTATCGATTTTAGCTAATCGTGGGTCTGCCCCTAAGCATTCCCCCAGCAACCACTTCTTTCTCTTAGCAATGAAGCTGGTCTAGCAGTGTAGCAAGTCATACATCTGCTTGCCCACAACGGCCCCGAGGCGAACGCTATAGTGGAACCCAGCCCTATTCCTCCCACCATGCCCTATGCTGCTGCACCTCTGCACCTGGCCAGAAGTTGAGGCCTATCTGAATGGCTCCACAGGCATCATTCTGCCGATTGGCTCGACAGAGCAGCACGGCCCCACCGGGTTGATTGGCACCGACGCGATTTGTGCTGAGGTGGTCGCCAAAGGTGTCGGTGAGGCTGCTAACGCTCTGGTTGGCCCCACGATCAACGTGGGTATGGCCCTGCACCACACCGCTTTCCCCGGCTCTATGACCCTGCGGCCCAGCACCTTAATTGCCGTCATTCAGGACTACCTGACGCCGCTGGTGCGCTATGGCTTTACGCGATTCTTCTTTATCAACGGCCACGGCGGCAACATCGCCACCCTCAAGGCCGCCTTTGCCGAGACCTACACGGCTTTGGCCAGCGATCGCATTCCCAACGCCGAGCGGGTGCGCTGCACCACGGCCAACTGGTTTATGGCCAAGTCGGTCTATACCCTGGCGAAAGAACTCTATGACGATCAGGAGGGCTCTCACGCCACCCCCAGCGAAGTGGCGCTGACGCAGTACGCCTACCCCGATTTTATTAAGCAGGCGCCGCTAGAGCCGCAGGTCGCCCCCCGAGGGCACGCCATCTACAGCCCCACCGACTTTCGCCAGCACTACCCCGATGGCCGTATGGGGTCGAACCCGGCCCTGGCCACCCCAGAGCATGGTCGGCAGCTTTATGAAGCGGCGGTGAAAGAGCTAACCAGCGACTATCTGTCCTTTCTGGCGGCGGAGTAAACATCTATGGGCCGTCTAGATGCCTGACACAGTCAGTTCTCTCAATGGCATCCCTATCCGTCTGCCTGATGGGCGGTGGCAACGTACGGAGACAGCAGCTAGGGCCATAGCTAACTATCGGGAAGCTCAGAGCTATCTTAAATTTTTGCCGCTGCTGCATGACTTGCCAAAGCGGCCCTTTTTCATCGTTTATGACTCAGAAGCTGACGTCCTCTACATCGACTTCAACAATCCGCCTCAGTCGGCAGAGGATAGCGAAATAACCGACGACGATATTGTTATCCGTTACAACGATGCTGATTGCATTGTGGGCTTAACCATTCTCAACGCCAGTCAGCGCTAGCGGGTTTGAAGCGTGACCCTCAGCTAAGTTCTTGAGGTTTTGCAGGCCAACTTCGTAGTCGTTGCCCACCATTGAATTCATCAAAAAGCCAAAGTAGGTGTTGATGGGCTGCGCGAGCAGCGGTACGCCTTCGCGCATATCTGAGTCGAGCGACCACACGACGCGGGTCTGATCAGCTTTGGGCATCAGGGTAAAGGTGGCGTCGGCCACGCCCATATCGCCAAACTCCAGGTGAGTGGTCAAGGTGCTGGGGGCATCAAGGGCCACAATGGTCTGCGTACCCTGACCAACCTTGGGATTGTCGCTGACCCAGGCCATGGTTTGGCCCAGCCCGCTGCCGCTGATGGTCATGTCGGCGTCGGGATCGATGGCGGCCCAGGGCGACCAGTTTTCCCAGGCGCTAAAGTCGCTGAGTAGGGCGTAGACCTGCTCGGGTGGTGCGTCGACTAAAATCTCGCGCTCAACGTGGACGGTGCTGGGCAGCAGGTAGCCGCCCGCAATCACCAGGACAACGATGGCAAAGAGAACGCTAACAAACGGTTTCAGTACAGACATGGGGCAAGCTCCGAGCAGGGGTGAGGGGGCTGAACGTAGCGCACGTCCAAAGTCTAGCCTGGGCGATCGCGGCCCTGGGGCAAGTACAAGTAAAACTTTCGTTAAAGAATATAGTTGTGGGCGATCGCCCTTAAGCGATTGCCAAGGCCCGAAACACCTATCGTAATGCGGTGTATGTGCCCCAGCGGCCGTTGCTGTCCAGGGTGTGGCAGAGCAAAGAAGTTCTCACCGACGAGGTCCACCACGAGCTGCTGGTTAACCGCTGCATTCTGGAATATCGCTACATCGACGATGAAGGCGAAATTAGCTGCTGGCGCGATGTTCACCCGCTGCTGCGCGGCGTAAAGGAGTTTCAATCGGCGTTAGATTAAGGTAGAAGTAGCCCTGTAGATGGATGGCACGATAGCAAAACCCAACGCCCCAATTCTTGCTGTTGGGTTCCACTTCGTTTTGCCCAATCTACGGCTGGGATTCCTCAAGATAATTCTCCCTGCCTCAGCCTGAGTAGTTACAAAAAGACAAAAAAAAGGAGAGCCTAAAATAGCTCTCCCTACCATCAGGGTGCATCTGATACCATAATAGCCCAAAAAATACATGGGGGGTGAGACCCCTTATTGATTTTTGTCAATTGTTCTAGCAGGCATCATGCATTTAGCTTTTGGCTGAGGAGTTGATTGCTCAGTTTGGGATCTACCCGACCCCCACTGCGCTTCATCAGCTGGCCCACGAAGAATCCCTGGAGCTTTTTCTTGCCGCCGCGATAGGCCTCTAGTTCCTCCGGATGGGCGGCCAGGACTTCGTCGATCATGGCCTCAATTTGAGCGGGATCAGAGATTTGGCTCAGCCCCCGGGCTTCTACGAGAGCCTTGGGTGAACCGCCCTGGGTCAGCAGCTCTGGCAGTAGGTCTTTGCCGATTTTGTTGCTGATGGTGCCCGCCTCAATCAGCTGTACCAGCTCAGCTAGGCTGGCGGGCGTCAGGGGCAGGGCGTCAATGGAGAGTTTCTCGTTGTTGAGGTGGGCGGCAATATCCTGGGTGATCCAGTTGGAGGTGAGTTTGGGGTCGGCCCCGGCGGCTACGGTAGCCTCAAAGTACTCGGTAATGGCGCGCTCGTCGCTCAGCACACGAGCATCGTAGGGGGAGAGGCCAAACTCAGTCTCGTAGCGGGTACGCTTTTGAGCCGGTAGCTCGGGTAGCTCTGCTAACCAGCCCTCTTTTTGTTCAACCGACACCACAATGGGCGGCAGGTCGGGCTCGGGGAAGTAGCGGTAGTCGCTGGAGCCTTCCTTAGAGCGCATGCTCTTGGTGCGCTGGCTGCTCTCATCCCACAGGCGGGTTTCCTGAATGATTCTTTCGCCCGTCTCGTTGGCCTTGATTTGGCGATCGATTTCATACTCGATCGCCTTCTGAATGGCGCTGAAGGAGTTCATGTTCTTGATCTCCACCTTGGTGCCAAACTCGGCCTGACCCACGGGGCGCACGGAGATATTGACGTCGCAGCGCAGGGAGCCCTCCTGCATGTTGCCGTCGCTAATACCCAGGTAGCGCACGATGCGGCGCAGCTCCTGGGCGTACTCGGCAGCCTCTTGGCCGGTGCGAATGTCGGGTTCGGAGACAATCTCGATCAGCGGTACTCCAGCCCGGTTGTAATCGACTAGGGAGTAGGTGGATCCAGCCAATCTGTCGCTGCCCGCATGCACCAGCTTACCGGCGTCTTCTTCCATGTGCAGACGGGTGATGCCGATGCGCTTACGGGTCGATTCCTTAGTCTTCTTGTCGATTAGCTCGATCTCTAGCCAGCCGTGCTCGGCAATGGGCAGGTCGTACTGAGAGATTTGGTAGTTTTTGGGCAGGTCAGGGTAAAAGTACTGCTTGCGATCGAACTTAGAATAGGGCGCAATCTGGCAGTTTAGCGCTAGCCCCGCTTTTACCGCATACTCCAGCACTCGCTGGTTGAGCACCGGCAGTACTCCCGGCATCCCGACGACAATCGGGTCGATGTAGGTATTGGGATCGGCTCCAAAGGCTGTAGAAGCCGGGGAGAAAATTTTGGTTTCGGTGCACAGCTGACAGTGAGTTTCAAGACCAATGATGGCTTCGTACTTGGTTTTGGCGGGGGCCGCAGTGGTCATAAACCGCTCCAACGGGGAATTGCATCAACTCCTATTGTAGCTTTGCGGGGGAG
>PYGV01000374.1 GCA_003022385.1 filamentous cyanobacterium CCP3
CTCCTGGGAGGGGGATGGGTGGGTTGCATCCTGGGAGGGGCAGAGATCTAGGAAGTAGTATCAGGGCAATCCCGTTTCTGGCCCCAGGGCTCAGTACTCTACCTTAGAGATTGTCTCAATAGTCTTCTCACCATGCCTGTATCGATCGCAAACCAAATCGTTCTCATTACTGGGGCCAGCAGCGGTATCGGGGCTGCCTGCGCTCGGCAGCTGGCGGCCATCGGGGCGAGGTTGATTTTAGCGGCCCGCCGATTCGAACCCCTGCAGGCGCTGGCCACCGAGCTTCAGCAGCAGCACGGCACCGATGTGCTGACGGTAGAGCTAGACGTACGCCAGCCGGAAGCGGTCAGCAAGGCAATTCAGGGCTTGCCGGAAGAGTGGAGGGCGATCGACATTTTGATCAATAATGCCGGGCTGAGCCGGGGGCTGGACAAGCAGTACGAAGCGCCCCTGGACGATTGGGAAACTATGATTGACACCAACGTCAAGGGCCTGCTCTACGTTACGCGGGCGGTGGTGCCGGGTATGGTGGCGCGGGGTCGGGGCCACGTGGTGAATGTGGGGTCGATCGCGGGGCGGCAGACCTATCCTGGCGGTAGCGTTTACTGCGCCACCAAGGCCGCCGTCAGGTCGCTGTCTGAGGGGCTCAAGCTCGATTTGCTGGGTACTCCGGTGCGGGTCACCAACATTGACCCCGGTCTGGTGGAGACAGAATTTAGCCTGGTGCGCTTTGGCGGCGACAGCGATCGCGCCAAGGGGGTCTACCAGGGCCTGACCCCGCTGACGGGCGACGATGTGGCCGATGTAATTGTCTTTGCGGTCACCCGCCCGGCCCACGTCAACATCAGCGACCTGCTGCTGCTGCCCACCGACCAGTCCTCGGTGTTTCATGTGCATCGGCGGGCAGAGTAGCCTCCTGGGGGATCAGCGCTATGTAGCCGTGGTTATCCTGATTTAGGATCTTGAGCAGCCCATGCAACGGTCAAGCGTTTGGACGTTCCCACGGGAACTGACTCAGTCAGATTGGCTAGAGCTATACAATAGGCGTTGGCGTGTAACGTTTATTAGATTACAGACTATGACCCTCTCCGTTGGCGACCCCGCCCCCGACTTTAGCCTCCTCGATGCCACCGGCAAAACCTACAGCCTGGCCGATCTCAAAGGCCAGCGGGTGGTGCTGTACTTCTACCCCCGCGACAACACCCCTGGCTGCACTAAAGAGGCCTGCGGCTTTCGCGATCGCTACGCCGACTACCAGGGTAAAGATGCCGTGGTTCTGGGGGTGAGCACCGACGACGCCAAGTCGCACACCAAATTTATTGATAAATTCAGCCTGCCTTTTCCGCTGCTGGTCGATGAAGGCGGCGAGGTGGCCAGCCGCTACGGCGTTTATGGCCTGAAAAAGTTCATGGGCAAAGAATATATGGGTATCACCCGCAGCACCTTCATCATTGGCCCCGATGGCAACCTGGAGAAAATTTACCTCAAGGTCAAAGCCGAGACCCACGCCGACGAGGTGCTGGCGGATCTAGAAACTCTCTAACCTATGGCCTACTTTGCCCATGCTTTGCAGACCCTGATGGGGCTGATTCTGCGCCGCCCCATTTTGGGTACCTGCGTCATTCCGCTGATGGCCGATGGCACGATTGTGCTGGTACGGCGGCGCGACAATGGCCTGTGGAGCCTACCCGGCGGCATCGTCGACTGGGGCGAAGACGTGCTTGCCGCTGCGGCCCGCGAGCTGAGAGAAGAGGCCGGGCTAGAAACCGTCGGGCTGGAGCGGCTGGTGGGGGTCTACTCTCAACCTGGGCGCGACCCCCGCTTCCATTCGGTGTGCGTCACGGTGGCGGTACGGGTGACAGGCAAGCCCTACCCCGCCGACCCGCGCGAAATTTTAGACGTGCGTCACTTTACCGTCGATACCTTGCCGTGGGACAGCCTTTCTCACGACCACAAGCAGCATCTGCAAGATTTCTTTAAGGGAGCAACGGTTTTAGCCTAAGCTTTTGGGTGAATTCGCCCACCTGGGATGCTGAAGCACGGCTTCCCGGTTACTCTGGTGCCATCTACCTTGCCGATCGCCATGCCGCTACCGACCGACAGTCCCCTCCGCACCGGCCGCATCAAGCTGCCGCTGGGCAGCCTGTTTTGGCATGAGGGCGGCAAACCCCAAAATGAAACGGTGGTGTTTCTCCACGGCTCGTGGCACGACAGCACCCAGTGGCTATCCGTTATACAGCGTTTGGCTACCCGCTACCACTGCCTAGCCCCCGACCTGCTGGGCTTTGGCGAATCGTGGCGAGAGCAGAAAACCCCATACTCAGTGGCCCTCCAGGTGGAGGCGCTGCACAGCTTATTGAGCGCCCTGCGCATTCGTCGCTGTCGACTGGTGGCCCACTCGCTGGGGGCCTGGGTAGCGGGCCAGTATGCCCTCACCTACCCCGATCAAGTGCAGAGTTTAGCCGTTCTGGCTCCCGAGGGGGTCCGCGATCGCGAACTGCAAGGTCACTGGCGGCGCGATCGCTGGCTGGTGGCTCCCTGGTCGCCCCTGCCCCTGGTGCTGCCGTGGCTGGGCAAAGCGCCCTGGGTCAAAGCGCTGCGCGATCGCCGTCGCGTTTTGTGTCAAGCTCCGGCCGCCTGCCAAACGCTCTTTCAGCGCCGCACCGCCGCCATCAGTGGCGAACTGCTGCAGCAGGGAATCGGCCAACTTTGGCTACCGACGCTGGTGCTGGAGCCGGTCGCTGCCGACCCCGTTACCCATCAGCTCACCCAGGCCTGGCTGCGCCTGCTGGCCAACCCTCAGCATCACCAGCTTGCCCCAGCTGACTCGCCCCTCAGCGTAGATGAAGCCGCCTGCGCAGAAGCCCTAGAGCAGATGATGACGACAAGTCTGCCGCGCCCGCTGCCTATTCACACCACCTAGCTCACCTGCACCGCCTAGGCCTGAACCGGGTCAGTAGCCAGGGCGGCCATCATCAGCTGAGACAGCTGCTCAGCCCGGTTGAGCACCATCAGGTGGCCGCCATCGGGCACGACAATGTCAGCGGTGTGGTGGCCCCAGGGAAAGATGCGATCGCGCCCACCGTGAATCTGCACCAGGTTTTTGGGCACCGTCTGGTTGCGCCAGCCCACCACCCGATTGATGGCCCACTTGAGAAAAAAGGGGTCAGTATCGACCAAGACCTGCTTAAACAGCGATCGATCCTCCGGATCGTCCAGCCCAAAAAGCCAGTTCAGCAAGCCGTAGACCGCCCACAGCAGCCGCTTAAACGGCACCACTAGCTGCAGCGGTAGCCAGCGAAACAGCCTGTAGTACTTAGGCACCTGGGCTCCGCTGACGGCACTTGAGATCACAATCACCTGGGCTGGGTCGCACAGCTTGGCCATTTCTATAGCCATCAGCCCGCCAAAAGAAAGCCCAACTAGAATGGGATGCTCCGCTGTGACCTGGCCCAGCAGCCGCTGGGCATAGTGCTCAATCGATTCGCCCCAGCAGGGCCGTTCCCAGTGGATGTGCACCGGGCGATAGCCCTTGAGCTGCAGACGGTGAAAAACGCGCCAGTCAGCCCCCAAGCCGCTGATGAAGTAAACCTCGCGGCTGGCCTCGTCGGCCTCCTCAGCCATACCCGCAAAGGAATCGAGCCCCTTCGCGATCGCGTCATCCGCCGACTCTAGCTCCGGAGCTTGCAGCTCAAGCGCTGACGATTCAACTGGTCGTTCTGCCGTATCTGTCATGCTTGCCTCTATTTATCTGCTCGCCCATGAGCACTGCTGGGGCTGAGGTCTACGGCACAGACCCAAAGCCCCAGCAGTAGCCCTTAGCGCTGACCCTTCAGCGCCTCAATCTCTTGGCGAATAGCGGCCAACTCCTGAGTCAGAGATTCTAAGTCGCTCTGCACAGCAGCATCGACCACGGGGCTCGCCACGGTAGTAATCGTTTGCCCCTCGGTCGCTGCACCAGAGCTGGCGAAGGGGTTCGGCATCTGGCTGAGCAACGAGTCGACGAACAGCCGAGCTTCACGCTCGGTGGTTTCGCCTTTAACTTCCAGCTCTTCAGTGAGTCGGTTGACATCCCCGCCCAGGGTAGAAAATTTTTGGCTGGAGCTTTCAGGGTCTTGAATAGCTTCGATCAGGGATGCGGTGGCCCCGAGGGTAACGCGAAACCCTTTCTGCAACGTCTGAGAGATATCGTCAGAATACATAGTTAATCCCTTCCTAAAAATGCGTTAGCAACTCCAAAAGTCAGACAGCCGTAAGCTGCCGTCGGAGGTGGGGCAAATCGCTTTCTCAGGCACTTTTGGCTCTGTGTCAGCCGCGTTTTGCGCTCATATTCTATCGTCTTCACCCAGGGGAAAGCAGCATCTCAGGCTACTATCCTCCTCCTGGTAGAGAGGAAAAACTTGCTTGGGGTGAAGCCAATCTGGCTCATCGCTGGCCAGAAAAGCGGCAGCGCTAGCCCATTTGCCCCCTTGCAAAAGCCAAATCTGCCTACTGGGCAGAACGGGTTTACCTAGTACTCTGAGGCAGAAATAAGTCAATCATTCACGAGACTAAGGGTTTACCGGTGTAATTCCACTTGAAGGGCTT
>PYGV01000375.1 GCA_003022385.1 filamentous cyanobacterium CCP3
ACCCGTTACTTCGGGCCGGGGCCGGGGTTTTGCACAGCCACATTCGCGCTATCGATCTGGCCGCCCGCATCGGCGGCGATGAGTTTGTGCTGCTGATGGTGGGCTGCACCCCTGAAGAAGCCCGCGATAAGGTCGAAACCATTCGCCAGGAGCTACACAACATCGATCTCTCTGCCCTGGTTCCCCGATCTGGGTCAAGCACCAGAGCATGTCTTTGTTTCGGCCAGTTTTGGCATTGGCTATTTTGACCGCGATCGCGGCTTGGCCTACAGCTACCAGCGGGCCGATGCCGCCCTCTACATCGCCAAGCACAGCGGCAAAAACCAGGTCGAGATCGCGATTTCTGCCGTAGCCCAGTAGCGCAGCTCAGTTAGTTTTTAATGAACCCGCCTAGGTCGGGCCGATACCGGGCGACAAAGCCGCCGTGGGCATCATATACCGCCACCTGGCGATCGACCTGGTGGCTAGTGGTAATAATTTGCTCGATCAGCTGCTGGGCGCTCGCGCTGAGCTGATTGGTAAAGGCAAAGGTGCCGTCGGCGGCGGGGGGAGTAATTGCCTGGCGCAGGGGCTCGGCGTACTGGCTGGAGAGAATAACTCGAATTTGGCTGGGGTCTTCGCGCACGGTGCAGGGGGTGGCGGAAAATTCGCACAGCTGGGCCAGCGTGGTCGTTAGCGACTGGAGGGCTACGGCATTGCGCAGGCGGGTTTGAGCATTGGCCAGGGCGGGCTGGTAGGTCTCTAACAGCACCGCGCCCTCTTCGGCCAAAATGGTGTCGGTAGGAATCTGCTGAGCGCTAGCGACGGCCTGACGCCACTGCTGCAGCGCCAGGGTCCACTGCCCCTTGGCCTCGTAGGCGGCGGCGGCCCGGGCGGCCTGAACGGCCTGGTGGTAGTTGCTGGCTCCGGCCTCTTCGAGGGTGGCCCGGTTGGTGACCCGGCTGAGCTGCTGCTGGTAGTCTTTGAGCTGGGCCTGGGCCTCGTTGTAGACCATGGTGCCCTGGGGAATCAGCGATAGGCCCTTAATGGCGGCCTGCCACTCTTTGGTGGCCAGCTGCCAGCCAGCCAGGGAGTTGGCGGTTTCCATTCGCTGGCGGGCCAGGTCGCCCGTTTGAATCGCGGTGCTGAAGTTGGCCTCGGCCTCCTCTTCGGCCACAATGCGTCGGCCAATGGCGCTGTGGTTGGCCCGATATTCGTACAGCTTTTGCTGGCTGTAGTCGTAGGCGGAGCTATCGGCAGGCACGCTGGCCAGCCAGTCGATGGCCTGCTGCCAGAGCAGGTGTACCTTGACCCAGCGCTCGACCGGGTGGGGCGGGTTTTGGCTCAGATTGGCGGCCTCAGTGGCGATCGCCTGCCCCTGAATGATGGCGTTGAGCGAGGCAATACTGTCTTGATAGCGCTGCAGGTCGACCTGAACGGCGTCGTAGTGAGACGACCAGGAGGGTACCGGGTCCAGCAGATCGATGGCGGTTTGCAGGTCGGCCTGGGCCGTGACTAAATCGTCGCCGTTGGGGCTGCCGACCAGGGTGGCCTGGGCCAGGTCGGAGAACTCGGCGGCCTGCTCGATGCGATCGCAGCTGCCCACCACGCAGGGCCGCGACAGAGCGTAGGCAAAGGCCCCGCTGCCCACCAGAATCAGCGCCGCCAGGCCGTAGCTCCAGTAGTAGCGCAGCGATCGCATGCCCAGCCCGGCCCACCGCTGTCCCCGCTGTACCCAGCCCGGCCCCTCGGGGGGCTGCACGGCGGTATCGGGCAGCGCCAGGGCGGCATCGCTAAAGCCCAATCCGGTTACCGGAGCGCCATCGACGCTGCTGCCGGTCGCCTCTGCCCTGGATTGACCACCGCTATGACCGTCGGCATCCGCTGGATTAGGAGGCAAAGGCATCGCCTCAGCCCATCCCTTTGCCTCTGCCGCCTGACCCGATGCCTGGCCCGATGACTGGCCCAACGATTGAGCTGACTCTGGAGCAATGGCCTCGGCGACAGCAGGCTCCGTCGGAAAGACCACAGCTACCGCATCCTCCGGCTGCCAGGTAAAGGTGTGAATAGCGTAGGGCTGAGCCGCCGCCTTGAGCTTCAAATAGATACGGACAGAGAGCGCGCCAGCAACGGCCCAGTCGGCATCGGGTAGGCCCACCGCAGGCACCAGATCTCGAAACGCCGCCTCCAACTCCTTGAGCAAATCGTTGGGGTCGTCGACCTCAGGGGCCGAGTGCTCGGCCAGCAGCAGCAGTCGTCCACCCCGCTCTGAGCAATCCAGTTGGGTGAGCCCAGGGTAGAGATTGGTATCCTTTAGATAGCTGGCAAAGGCCTGCTGCAGAGGCTCAAAGCCCGTGGTGGTAGGCGACGATAGTGAGGTCATAGGGTACCGATGGATTTTGCCCCAAACTGTGATGCTCCAAGGAATGCTCTGACGAGCAGACGGCCTAACGCAACGACCCAATCAACGATCTCGGCAGCCTCATTTGGTGAGGCCGACCTGGGGAGTTCTTGGCCCACATTCTGCCCCACGCCGATGAGGAACCAGCTAGAACCCGCTTAGTGAGTATGCTAGTGCAAGGTTGATATTCTGAAGCAAGATATCTTGGGGTGATTCGGGGGTAATTCAGATCGCAGTGCTGATTCTAATTGTGGAAGACGAAGCCGAAATTGCCCGACTGATTCGGCTCTATTTAGAAAAAGAAGGCTTTACCTGCGAGGTCTGTGAAGACGGCGAGACGGCGCTGCGCTATCAGCAGACCCTCCAGCCTGACCTGATTATTCTCGACGTGATGCTGCCTAAGCTCGACGGTCTGGAGGTTTGCACCCGCATTCGGCAGGGGCCGGGGGCCAAAGACCCCTACATTCTCATGCTGACGGCGAGGGGCGAAGAGATCGATCGCATTATTGGCCTCTCGACCGGCGCCGACGACTACCTGGTCAAGCCCTTTAGCCCCCGCGAGCTGGTGGCCCGCGTGCGCGCTCTGCTGCGCCGCAGCCTGCGCCATAGCCAGGAGGCCCCCACCCAAACCTACCGCACCGCCCACTTTAGCCTCGACCTCGACCAGCGCATTGCCCACCGCCAGAACGGCCCCAGCGACTCAGAACAGCTCGATCTAACGCCCCTGGAGTTTGATCTGCTGGCCACTTTCATGAGCTACCCCGGTCGCGTCTGGAGCCGTCAGCACCTGATCGAAAAACTCTGGGGCGAAGACTTTTTTGGCGACGAGCGCGTGGTCGACACCCACATCGCCCGCCTGCGCAAGAAAGTAGAACCCGACTCGTCGCAGCCCACCTATGTCAAGACCGTCACCGGGGTGGGGTATCGGTTTGAGGATGAGGCGCTTTGAGCTGGCAGCTCGATCACATCCGCATTGTCCTGGTTGAGCCAGCGGGGCCACTGAACGTGGGCGCAGCGGCTCGGGTGATGAAGAATATGGGCCTGCGGCACCTGGTGCTGGTGAATCCGCAGTGTGACTTGCAGGCGGAAGAGGCGCGGCGCATGGCGGTGCATGGGGATGACGTGCTGGCGACGGCAACGGTTGTCGCCGACCTGCCCGAGGCGCTGGTGGGGTGTGAGCGGGCGATCGCCACTACTGGCCGTCTCCACCGGCAAGATCAGCCGCTAGAGCTGCCGGAGGTGGCGCTGCCCTGGCTGCTGCCCTCCGACCCGGCAAAGCGCTTTGCCGCCGCCCTGATTTTTGGCCCCGAAGACCGCGGCCTGAGCAACGATGAGCTGATCTACGCCCAGCGCTGGGTGCGGATTCCGGCCAGCGATCGCTATCCGTCATTAAACCTAGCCCAGGCGGTGGCGGTGTGCAGCTACCTGCTGCATCGCTGTGCCTTAGCAGAAGCGCTGGAGGCCGCCTTCCCCACGGGTGAAGCAGCCGCTATGGTCAAACCTTTGGCCTCCCTCGATCAGCTGGAAGGGTTTTATCGAGATTTAGAAATCATTTTGCTCAAGATCGGTTATCTTTACCCCCATACCGCGGCCAGCCGGATGGCAAAATTGCGGCGATTGCTGCATCGAGCTGGGCCAGATGATAAAGAATTGGCTATGCTTAGGGGCATTCTGCGGCAGGTAAGCTGGGCTGTAGACAACGCTCCTGGCCAAAGCTAGGCCAAAGCTTGAGCAGCAGGGGTAGACGGGTGAAGGCACACAGGGCGTGAGTGAGTCAGATGGCACAGTACGACGATCGCAATCCATTTTCAGCCGCCTCAGGGCGTCCCCAACCCGATTCTCCCTGGGCTGATCCGACTCCAGACCCTGAGGTTGGGCGCGGTGGGCTACACCTGCCAGGCGAAGCCGACGGTGCCTGGGGCGGCGATCGGCTGCCGCGTCCGACCCCAGAGGCGCGGCGGCGCAATCAGTGGCGACAGCACCAGCAGCTCACCCCTGACTTCGGCGGTGCTGCCCCTGAACCTGAGCCCACGCCCCGACCCTCGGCCCGCAATGCCTCGCTGCCTACCTTTAGGCGCGGTCCGGCCAACCGTGAGCCGTCCCTAGCTCCTCAGCCCTCGGCTAGACCAGACGGGCTGGGGCGGCAGCGACCAACCACTCCACCCCCTCAGCCCCAGCTCCGATCGCCTCAGCCACAACTCCGATC
>PYGV01000080.1 GCA_003022385.1 filamentous cyanobacterium CCP3
TTGGACTGCCGCATTGAGTTCTCCAGGGTCGTTACATTCTCATATTGAGACTGCTATGAGTTTTCTGCACCACCAAGGGCCTGGGTTAAGCACCCCAGGCCAAACCTGTATCATAGTTATAGTCACACTTCGTTACATCTCTAGCTATGGTTGCTGAACTGGTTCCCCTCTCGCTGGCCGCGATCGCAAAGCAAACCTGGGTTTGGCGGGGCCATGCGATCGCCTACACCGCCACGGGCGAAGGCACCCCCATCGTGCTAATCCACGGCTTTGGCGCATCGCTGGGCCACTGGCACAAAAATATTCCCGCGCTGGCGGCGGCGGGGCACCGGGTCTACGCGATCGACCTGCTGGGCTTTGGCGACTCTGACCAGCCCGAAATACCCTACACTCTCGACCTCTGGCAAGACCTGCTGGCCGACTTTTGGAGCGAGTTCATCAACACTCCCGCTATCTACGTCGGCAACTCCATCGGCGGCCTGCTGACGCTGATGCTGCTGGCCAACCATCCCGAAAAAGCTAAAGCCGGGGCCGTGCTTAACTGTGCCGGGGGCCTCAACCACCGCCCCGAAGAGCTGCACCCTCCCCTGAACTGGGTGATGGGAGCCTTCACCTGGCTGGTGAGTTCGCCTCAGGTCGGCCCCCTGGTGTTTAACCAGGTGCGCCGCAAGGGCCGCATTCGCAGCTCGCTCAAGCAGGTCTACCGCGATGCTGCCGCCATTACCGACGAGCTGGTGGAGATGATCTACAACCCCGCCTGCAAGCCTACCGCCCAAAAGGTATTCGCCTCCATTGTCACCGCGCCGCCGGGGCCAAAGCCCGACGACCTGCTACCCCACATCACTCAGCCGCTGCTGGTGCTCTGGGGCGAAGACGACCCCTGGACGCCGATCAAAGGGGCAGAGGTCTACCGAAAGCTGGCTGAAGATGCCGCCCGTCCTGGCCGGGTGACTTTCCGCAGCATCCCCAATACCGGCCACTGCCCCCACGACGAGCGCCCCGAGGTGGTCAACCCGCTGCTGGTCGACTGGCTGGGTACGCTGCCCCAGGATTAGGTATCCGGTAAATCGTGGGTTGGGTGAGATCGTGGGTTGGGTGAGACGGAGTGGAACCCAGCAGCAAACGTTAGTTTTGTTGGGTTCTGCTGGCGCGCCACCTAACCTACGGCTACAGGGGCCAATCTATAGGTGCTTCAAAAATATCGGTTTCAGAGAACGGGCAGGACTGGGGCAGGCCGTCAGGGTCAAGCGGTGTCTCTTGCCCCACCAGGTTTAGCCCTTTCTCGTAACCCACTGCGATCGCTTCTCCTAAGTAGGGCTTTAGACTGGGGTTTTCTTTGAGGTGACGCTGAATCTCCTGGCGCTGCTCTCTAATGGTGTAGACCCAGCTTTTAGAGCGGGCTTCAGGCTGGTAATGCCATTTGAGCAGATGCCCCAGCAGCACCCCCAACCGATTGCGCAACTCCTGCCGCTCTTGCCGACCCAATGATTCGATCTCCTCAATCAAGTTCTCAAGGTCGAGTTCCCCCAGCTGACCTGCACGCAGCAGTTCAGCCTGATGCTGAGTCCAGGCGTAAAAATCTTGCTCATAGAGAGTGGTGGTTTGCATCGGCAACATCAGGCTGGCTTTCTCCAATTTTAAGAGAGTTGATAGCGGGAAGATACATTGCTTCCCTGACGTTGCGCTCAGTTAGAGCAGAGCCCGCATGTCACACCTCTGCCTAGCAATGCTCCCTGGTTCAGTCAGAATTCTGTAATCTCCACGACTATTACCTGGCCAATTACCCCTAGAGTGGGTTAAAACCCGATTACCTCTCGTCCTTCGTTGTTCTCATCGTCGCCTATGTCTTCAGCCGCCCTTCAGGAGCAGCTCGATCGCTACTACCGCCAGGTCAAAACCGTAATTTTGTCGCGGCAGCACCCGGTCAGCGGCCTATTACCGGCCAGCACCGCCGTCAACGTGCACGGCAACTACACCGACGCCTGGGTGCGCGACAACGTGTACAGCATTTTGGCCGTGTGGGGTGTGGCGCTGGCCTATCGCCACCTGGATGACGACCAGGGCCGCACGGTGGAGCTAGAGCAAAGCGTCGTCAAGCTGATGCGGGGCCTGATGACGGCGATGCTGCGCCAGGCCGAAAAGGTCGAGCAGTTTAAAGAACGGCAGGACCCACTTAAGGCGCTGCATGCCAAGTACGATACCGGCAGCGGGCTGCCGGTGGTCGACGACGACGAGTGGGGCCACCTACAAATTGACGCCACCTCGGTGTTTTTGCTCATGCTGGCCCAGATGACGGCCTCGGGGCTGCAAATTGTCTTCACCCAGGATGAAGTCAACTTTGTGCAAAACCTGGTCTACTACATTGGTCGGGCCTACCGCACCCCCGACTATGGCATCTGGGAGCGGGGCAACAAAATAAACCACGGCAAGCCCGAGCTCAACGCCAGCTCCGTGGGCATGGCCAAGGCGGCGCTGGAGGCCCTGCGGGGCTTTAACCTGTTTGGCATGAGGGGTGGGCAGGCCTCAACCATTCACGTGCTCACCGATGAAATTGCCCGCGCCCGCATCACTCTAGAGTCGCTGCTGCCCCGCGAATCGGGCTCTAAAGAAATTGATGCCGCCCTGCTGAGCGTGGTGGGCTACCCCGGTTTTGCGATCGACGACGCGCAGATTGCTCAGAAAACCCGGCAAAAAATTATTGACAAGCTGCAAGGCCCCTACGGCTGCAAGCGGTTTTTGCGCGACGGCCACCAGACGGTGATTGAAGACACTACCCGGCTGCACTACGAGCCCGAGGAACTGAAGCAGTTTGAGCATATCGAGTGCGAGTGGCCGCTGTTTTTTACCTACCTGTGGCTGGATAGCCTGTTTGCGGGCGACAGAGACCAAAGCCGCTTTTACCAGGAGCGGCTGGCTGCCCTGACCGTAGAGCGCGACGGCGTGGGTCTGCTGCCAGAACTGTACTACGTGCCCGAGGAGCGCCTTGAGGCCGAGCGCAAACAGCCCGGCAGCCAAACTCGCCTGCCCAACGACAACCTGCCCCTGGTGTGGGCCCAGAGCCTCTATCTGCTGGGCCAGCTCATTCAAGACGGGCTGCTCAAACCCAGCGATATCGACCCACTGGGGCGGTACCGCGTCCTGGGCGACCACCGCTACCCGGTGGTGCAGGTAGCCCTGCTGGCCGAAGACAAGGCCCTGCAAACGGAGCTGGCCACCTACGGCCTGCCCACCCAAACCCTGGCCGAAATTGCCCCGGTGCAGGTGTTTCCGGCGGCCGAGCTGTCGGCAATCTACGCCGAAATTGGCAAAAACGACAAGCTGCACCTCAGCGGTCGCCCGGTGCGGCGGCTGCGCAGCCTGACCACCTCTCGCATGTTTCGCATCAAGGGCGAGTCGGCGGTCTTTTTGCCGTCGTTCCTCGACCAGCAGCAGTTTTACCTCACCCTTGACTACCACTTCTTGGTGGCTCAAATTCGCAGCGAGCTGGCCTACATCTACGACCACTGGCGCGAGCCGGGCCGCCCCACCGTGACGCTGCTGCTCACCCACGCCATGTTTGAGCTGGGCCACAAACCCATCTACGAGTCGCCGCTGATGGCGCTGATGCAGGAGCTACAGGGCGATCGCTGCGATCACGTGCCGGTCAAGCTCGGCCCCCTGCACCAGCTGGCCATGACCACTAACCTGGAGCGAGTCGACAACGTCAACGGCTACCAGCTGGGCAGCACCTCGGTGGGCTACTCGTCGCTGTGGACAGCCTACCTGGGCTTTGAGCCCGGTCGTGACGGCCCGCTCTCGCTGCTCGAAGAGTACACCCTGGAAAACGAGACTGACCTCGATCGCCTGCTTTCCCAGCTGCGCGAGTCGAACAATATCTACGAGCAGCTAGAGCTACTGGCCACCCTCAAGCACCTACACGGCAGCGACTTCAACACGGGCTTTGGCGGCCCCAGCCACGTCATCACCGTGGCAGACCTGCTGGATGAAGTCTACGCCAAGGCCAGCCAGCTGGAGCAGTGGGGCATTTTGCGGCGGACGGCGGGCCTGCTGGGCAAGGCTGATATCACCCTTTCAGATGCCGTGACCGAGCTGCTGGTGCGCCAGAAGCAAATTTCGGTGGGCAAGTCCTACAGCGAAGAGTCGCTGATCACCGAGCCAATGGGCCACAGCGAAATTCTCGACAAGATTCGCACCTTTTGCGGCGACGACGTGCGCGACCACGTGCTCACCCAGGAGATCTTGATCGACTTAAGCATTTTGATCAAGGCGGAACCGTCGCTGTTTAAGGGGCTGATGACCCTGCGGGTGGGCTACCTGCTGCTGCTGATTACCAGCGAGCTAGCCCGCGAGCGCGACATTCCCCAGGACGAAGCCTACGGCCAGCTGATTGACCTCAGCCCCTTTGAGCTGAAGACCCGCCTGCGCCAGGTGCTGGCCGGGTTCGACGGGCTCAATCAGTCCATCTTCCGCCGCGAGTCGCTGCACGTGAAGCCCCACACCCCGATCAACTGGCAGGTGGTGCCCGTTGGTATTGAGCCCGTAGCCGAAGCCTCCGAAGTGCCCAAACCCCAGGACTGGTGGCGCAAACGAGTGATTGACGGCGAAATTGCCCGCATCTCGGAGGAGTTTTATACCCAGGTTTGGGAGGTGCTGAAGCACTCTAGGGGCATTGTGATCGGCAATAAGTTCGATCGCAAAAATAGGCTGGATAGCGATCGCATCCTTTCCGAAATGACCCCCGGCGAGCAAAACTTTGAGCGCCGCATTACCCACCTGCTCAACAAAATCCAGGCTCCCGAGTACCGCCACGTCAACATGGAGGCGCTGCGGGAAATGGGCGAAATCTTCAAGGTCAACCCCGACCTCTACTTTGAAGACCACATCTATCTCGACGTGCTGATCGGCCACGCCGTGCGCCTTGGCTGGTTTGACCAGCAGCCCGATCGCGTTGGGGCTTATGAGTCTGACAAAGCCGCCGCATGGCAGGCCTTCTATCGGCTACCGCCGACCCAGTGCGCCACCTATATCGCTATGGGGCTGCAGTTTCTCACGGTGCTGGGCGAAGCCGAGACCGGCGATGACGATGCCTTTGGCAAAGCGCTGGAGGAGGTAGCGTAGGCATGGGGGTGTGGGCGATTCCTCCGCTTTTGGCCCCGCGACAACCCATGTGCAGCACCGCGACGGCGGGGTTGGGCGATCGCATACACAGCCCCCTGAAGACCATCGGCTCAATCGGTATTGCGGAGCTGTTCTCTAATCCATTGGCGAAAGCCCTTAACCCAGCTAGTTTCACCCATCGTCTGACTCGTCTGCAAAAACCGCTGCACATCCTTTTGCGGCAATAGAGGCAAAACCGTGGATGTGGCTTGAGCCTGATACTCCCCATTGCTCAGGCCGTAAATCGTTAGGGAAATGCCGTCAAACCGCCAGACTTCGGGCACGCCAAGGGCAGCGTAGATCGCCATCCGGTTGAGAGAACTGCTGGTGTTATCGACCTCAATGGCCAAGTCAGGTGGCGGGTCAATGGTCAAATCGATCGCATCCTTGCCGCGAACCGCCTGCTCGTGCTGAATGTAGTAGCACTGGTCGGGCTCTAGTCCTTTTCTCAGATCTTCTCGACTCCAAGTGGTTGAGCCGAGGCTGCGAATTTCGGTTTCGGTCTCTTCGGTGGTAACCTCTACCATGCGGCCCATCAGCTTTTTATAGCTTTCGTGGGGAGGTAACGGCACCATAATTTCTAAGGTTCCCTGGTCGTAGGTGAGGCGTTTGCCGGGGGCAGACTCCAAATCGCGGCTTAAGCTCTGGTAAGTAGCCCAACTTACCCCCTGCAAGACCACTTGGCGCTGGGTCGGCACTACAACTGCGGTCATGGCAGAACTCCTAGGCCCACTTTTCCTATCACCTATCCTACGAGCTGGGCAAGAACACGGCTACAGGCACCCGTTTGTAGGCCGGAGTGCCTGCCCGTTTTTCGATGCGCGCTTTCATCAGTACGTTGGCCTCTGGGTAAAACATCAGCGCTGCGCCCGATCGCACCTCCCCGTAGATAATCTCAATGTTGTCGAGCTGCCCAGCATCGCCCCGCACGCTGACCCGCTGGTGCTGGCTCAAACCTACCCGCTCGGCATCTAAAGGATTCATCAAAATGCAGTGGCGGTGGGGCATACCGCGATACTGGTCGTACTCTTTGTAGACCACGGTGTTGTGCTGGCCGTAGCTGCGTCCGGTCATCAGCGCCAGCACCAGAGCGGGCTGGTGTTCTGGAATAAGACCGAAATCCTCTAGCGTCGGCAACGTCAGCTTGGGCAGCGGCGTGGGCTGCATGGCGGCTTTTCCCGAGGGCGTGGAAAACTTTGGCTCCAGAAAAATGCGCCCACCGATGGTGAACTCGGCTTGGGTGTCGTCAATGTCGCCAATTTTTTCGTAACCAGGGATGGCCTGGGCGATCAGCTGGCGCACGTAGCGGGGGTCGTGCAGCCGCCGCCACTGAATTGGATCTTCCCCATGAATGCGGTGGGCTAGCTCCGCTAAAAAGTCGATCTCCGTCACCAGATCGGCCTCCTTCAGGTGGGTTTTGCCGGGGCTGTTGAGCCGCACAAAGTTGTTGCCCGACTCGACCGTGGTCTTGTGGGGGTTCTCGAAGCGGGCATAAACCGGCACGATGATCGTGTTTTGCCGCGCCAGCCCGTGGAAGTGGCCCTGGTTGGGCTTGGTAGCCATATAGATGATCGTGTCGATGTTGCCCAGGGCGCGCTTGGCCTGGGTGAGGTCGGGGTTTGCCCCGTAGAGGTTGCCTCCCAGGCACAGCAAAGTATCGACCTCGCCCACATCTGCCGCTTCGATCAGGGCGCGGGCATCGTAGCCCGGTTCGCGCTTCAGCGATTTGCCCAGCAGTTGCTCCAGCGCCTCGCGAATGCTGTCTTTGAGGTGGGCGGTTACCCCCATCGAGCCAAAGCCCTGCACGTTGGAGTGGCCGCGAATCGGCATCAGGCCCGCGCCGGGCTTGCCGACGTTGCCGGTCATCAGGGCGGTGTTGGCAATGCTGAAGATGGTATCGACGCTGTTGGCCTGGTGGGTCACGCCCATGGCCCAGGCAAAGACGACGTTCTGGCTGCTGTGAATGATCTCCGCCGCCGCCGAGATCTCGGCCTGGGAGAGGCCGCAGGTGGCGACGATCGCCTCCCAGTCGGTAGCGGCCACCTGGTCGATCACCGTCTGCCAATTTTCGGTGTGGGCCTTTAGATACTCATACTGCACCCAGCCCCGCTCCAGCAGCACCTTTTGAATGCCCACAAACAGAGCCAGGTCGCTGCCGGGGATCGGCTGCAAAAACAGCGAGGCAATCTCTTGGCCCTGCACCAGCCGCAGGGGGTGCGCCGGGGAGCCAAACTTGACTAAACCCACTTCTCGAACTGGGTTGATAACCAGGACTTTGCCGCCGCGATCGCGCAGTTCGATCAGCTCATTCATCAGCCGGGGGTGATTAGCCGGGGCGTTGGAGCCCACCAGCACCACGCAGTCGGCCTGACGCAGGCTCTCTAGACTGACCAGGGAAGTGCCCGTGCCAAACACTTTGTTGAGGCTAACCGTCGAGGGGGCATGGCAGAGGTCAGAACAGTCGGCCAGGTTATTCGACCCCAAGGCCCGCACCATCAGCTGCAGCAAAAAGGCCGCCTCGTTGGACGATCGCCCCGAGCTATAGGAGGCCACCCGCTCTGGCAGCAGGGAAAAAGCGGCGGTGGTGAGGTCGTAGATTTCCTCCCAGGAAATGCGCTCGTAGTGGTCGGCCCCGGCCCGGCGAATCACCGGAAAGCTGAGCCGACCCAGGCGATCGGCCTCGTGGGAGGTGAGTTGCTGTAGCTCAGAGATGCTGTGGCGATCGAAGAAATGGTCTTTCAGGCCCGGCTGGAGTTCCGATGCGATCGCCTGCACACTCTTCATGCAGCGCTGGAGCGGTTCTTCTAGCTCGTTGGCAAAGCCGCCATTTTGCCCACCCGTCCCCCAGGCGCAGGAGAGACAGGCACTTTTGTGAAACAGGGTTTGCCAAATTTTTGGACCCTGGGTCGAGAGAGTTTTCTGCGCCCAATACTCAATCACCGGCAGGCCACCACCAACTCCCGGAGCGTAGATAAGCTCATCTTCAAGGTCAGCCGCCACTAGGTTGACATGAGGTTCAACGGGAGACGGGGTGTCGTCGGATGGAATGCGATGGGTCATTTCGTTAGGTTTCTCTACAGCCGCTTGCCACAACTATAACGAGAGGGGCACAGGCAGGTATGTAAGCCTTAAGAAAGAGAGTTTTAACAGGGGCGGTTACATAGAGACGATGCGCACTACTGTTGCTGCCCTACGCCAGCTCAGTTTTACGCCAATTCAAACGCCGTACCTCAAGGTCGAGCTACTTCCCCAGGCCAGCCATCAGGGGATGCCGCTATTCTAGGGGCAACGAGATTTGGATTGAAGACATTGAGTGGTTGCAAAAAACAGGGGTGAGCCTGAGAATATTGGCCCCAATATTCAAATATTTAGGGGCTAAGCTGAAGAAGTGGCGCTATGGCAGCAGAGAGAAGCGAAACCTCATCGTTAGTGTATAATTTGCCGGAACATACTGAGAGAACGCTAAATGTGTTCCATGAGGCAGCGATACATCCGTTATATTTTCTGCAATGAATACCGATTTCTTAAGGTTTGACCCCTGGGCTTTGACCAGTCTTGAGGTTCATGAGGTAAACCAGCTACCTCACGAACCAGGCATTTTCGTTGTGTATCGAAAACGAAGAGTTCTCTATGTTGGTGCAGATTCAAAGAGCATTCGCAATGGCTGGTTTAAACTGCAACCTAGCCGATTCCTAAATCGTTTAGATAAGGTCAGTATCGGCTACCAGTCAATGCCCCCGGCAAAGCTGGCTGAGTTGCAGAGCTTGCAAAAAGCGCTTATTGACAACTATGATCCACAGTTCAACGGCAGCACTCAGAAGTCATTAACCGAATGCTACACAACCGTAAAAAAGCTCAAGGCAGAGAATATTACATTGAAGGCTCTGATTAAAAAGGAGCGATCCATGCATGAAATAGCTCTCTGCCAGGCCAAAGTCTATTTAGTTTCTAAGCTATTAAGCGATATGGAGGCCAGCTTGAATAGCTCAGAGAACATAGAAGAATGGATGCAAAGAGATAACACGCAAAATTCTGCAAGAGCTATTCTATCTGTTCTTGAAGAGATTGAAAATGTCATGACACCATATAGCAATCAATCTCAAAATCAAGTTTAATAAGCCCATTTCGCAGCAGTAACCATGGGTTCAGCACCGCTCAACTAAGTTAGTAGGTTGTGTTGAGTTAACGAAACCCAACACCTGCCGTTAATTTAGCATTCCACCTGCCTAGTCTAGGTTTATTGCGCAGGAGATTTGCGATCGCACTGAACCCGTGCTAATCAGACGCTAGTGTGCATCTATCTGCGGCAGCGTGTGGGTACCTAAAATACCCGCATCACACATGCGGCACTGCCGACGACCATAGTTCCCTGCCGTGTGCACTCCCATCATTGCCAAGGCCAGCGCCGAGGGCAACGCGTAGGGGTCTGCGGCGGTGTAGTTTACCGCGTAGCCCAGGTCTTCTAGCGAACCCACCGTCAGACGGCTGAGCGGATTTTGCCCCAGATTCAAAAAGCCCGTCATCAGCTCGTTGCCAAACACGGTTTCTCGCCAGTGGCCATCGCGGGTGCCCGGCCCCCCAGTATTTTCTATCGGTATCGGCGTCATGCCCTGGGCTCCGATCAGGGTTGAAAACTCCCGCATGCCATTTTGACCCACGTAGGTCGGGTTGGCCGACCCCACCCCCACCAGCAGGTTCTTGATCTGCCAGAGGGTGCCAATGCCCAGCACGTGGCCCATCTCGTGAATAATCACGTCGAGCAGGCCCCCTTCGGCCTCCAGACGGGCTAAATCGCCGATGTCAAATTCCATGACTCCGGTGATGGGCAGCATCGAGCCGCTGCGCAATCGAGTCGGGCCTGCCTGCCCCAGCACGCCATTGGGGCCATCGATTGATAATCCCCGCGCTTCGATCAGCAAATCGTCGATGGTTTCGCCGTTGACTACGGCGCTGGGCAAATCGCCAATGATGATTTCTGACCAGCGGGCGGCAGCGACCTCAAAAACGGCTCGCTGGGTGGCTGTCAGGCCCCCCAAAAAGCGCAGCTGAATCGAAAAATCTGCCGGTGTTGACGTCTGGCTCCCCACCACCAGCTCCAGCGACCAGCGGTTGAGAAACCCACCATCTAGAAAGGCCTGGTCTTGAATCTGTAGGGTCCAGGTGCCGTTGAGTTCGCGACCTAACAGGGTAGACAGAGGCTGCTGAGGCCGAAATGTGCCCTGAAATGGGGCCATGCCCTGGCTGATCGGTACTGCCGCCCCATCGTCAAAGGTGGTATCGAAAAAGTTGTCGCCGCTGCCGCCAGCGTTGCCAACCAGTAAAACCGAGGCTCCATTGGGGGCGATGAGAGAAATGCGCAGATCGCTGGTGTAGGTGTGAACCAGGTTGATAGTGACGCTAATGCGCTGGAGCAAGCCAGAGAGGTTGGTAACATCAACGGTGGAGCTGACGGCGGTGGGTTCAAATCGCGAAATTTCTATCGCCGTCTCGTTAGAGAATACTTGCTTCATAAGGGGGCTAGATGCACTCAAACAGTTTTGACCAGGGGCGCAATCGCGCGATCGAAGAACGCTCGCTCACGCAGAAACGTCTGCCTTTAGGGTAAGGTACCAGGCCACCAAAATGATTAGCTAAAGATGGAGCGTAACGTAACAGAGACTATGGGGCGAGTGGTTGGGCTGATGCATTCGCCAGGGGGTATGGGTTCAATTAATTCGGCCAGTCATATTTGCAATGACCGCAATTAGCTCAACCAGTTCAACAGGTTTAGCAACGTGGGATTGGAAACCGGCTAGAAGAGCAGCTCTGCGGTTCTGAGTTTTGGCATAAGCTGTTAACGCGATCGCCGGGATGTCGGCTTTATCTTTTGCTTTCAGGGCTCTGACCCGCCGCAGCAGAGCGTAACCATCTTCCCCGGGCATGCCAATATCGCTAATTAAGATATTCAGCGCCGATGGTTCACTCAGTACTGCGATCGCCTCGTCTGCCGAAGCGGCGGTAATGACCTCTGCTCCGCAGCCTTCTAAGGTGTAGACGAGTAAATTGCGACAATCTGCGTCATCATCTACCACCAGTATTCTCAATCCATCCAAGCGGGGAGAGTCGTCAAACGGGATATGGCTGCCCACCGCTGGGTGCACTCGTTCTGGTGCAATTGCCTCCGGCCGCAGTGCCATTACGGGTAGTTTTACGATAAATGTTGCGCCCTGACCTTCTCCCGGGCTCTCAGCATGCACCGTGCCACCGTGCAGCTCCACCAGCTGGTGAACGATCGCCAGCCCCAGCCCTAATCCACCAAAGGAACGGGTGATGGAATTGTCTGCCTGGCGAAAGCGCTCAAAAATGAAGGGTAAAAATTCGGCACTGACGCCCTGACCTGTATCCGCCACAACGATTTCCACATGGGAGTTCACTCTTTGCAGGCAAACCTGCACCCGACCCCGTTTTGGCGTGAACTTGATGGCATTGCTGAGCAAGTTCCAAACAATTTGCTGTAAGCGCTCAGAATCTCCTAAAACCGAACCTGCTGCTGGATCGAGCACCGACTGCAGTCGAATGCTTTTGGCATCAGCGGCAGGTTGCACCGTATCTATGGTTGCTTCAATCACCGGCAACAGCTCAACAGCTTGAACATTAAGGCGAATCTTGCCGGCAATAATTCGCGAAACATCCAGCAGATCTTCAATCAACTGTGCTTGAGATTTGGCATTGCGCTGGATCGTTTCCAGCGCGCGATTCATGGTTGCTTCGTCTAACCGGCTGCTCAGCAAGAGCTGAGACCAGCCGAGAATGGCGTTCAGGGGAGTTCGCAGTTCGTGGGAAACGGTCAGAAGAAACTCATCCTTCAATCGGTTCAAATTCTCAGCCTCTGCCCGTGCTTTTTCAGCCTCTGCCCGCGCTTTCTGTTCCTGCACCAGCAGCTGCGCCCGCTCTTCTTCTGCTCGCTGGCGCTTGCCAATTTCTTTCGCCAATTCATCGATCTTCTTGTTCAGTAGGGTAAATCGGCTACTGGCAGATTCTCTATTTTTAAATCGCAAGAAAATGAGTGCAGGGGATTCGGGCGATCGCGGTCGAACGACCGCTCCTTCACAACGACACAAGTAAGTCTCTCCAGTGTTGGCACGCAGTGTCAATGCTCCCAGCACCGTTTCGCGGCTGCTGGAGCAATTGCGGAGATACTGTTTGACCTGCTCGGGGGTATTAGTGACGAGCTCAAAGAGCGTTTTCCCCTGCAGCACCTGATAGTGCAGCCCTAATAGCTTGGTGAATGACGAGTTGGCAGCTAAAATCTGGCCGGTCCCTGCAATTAGAAGTACGGGTTCTGGCAAGAGCCTAGCGAGTTCGAGAAACTGTTCGGGGATCACCCGTCGTCTTCTCCTTTAAAGTATTCTCTTCCCTGACTTGCTTCTGCCTCCGGAGTAGGTTTTAGATAAACGACTACCCGACATTTAGAAGCACCCATTGCAATGGTCTCTTGCAGATCTACTTTGGCATAACCTAAATTGTCTGCTGCAATAGCGCCAAAAACATTTGAGGTCATCATACACATAGCGGGGCGATCGATGACTTTTTCAGCAAACGGGCAAGCCCTGTTACCTAAAACAATCTTGTCATCGGTTTGCTCGATAATATAAAAGTCACCCTGAATTCGCTTTTTCAAATCCACAAAAACATCAGCCACTTGCTCCTGCGTCAGCTGCGACACCTCCAGAGCGGCTTTGTAGTCTTGATCTATTTGTCTCCCCATATTTTGACCCACGACGCTAATGAATCCCGAGGCTTCCTCTAGACCGACTACGTCCTGTAGTATGCCCGCTAACTCTCGAATCAAGGTGCGTAAAAACACATCTCGCTCCAAAGGAATTGGGAGATTCTTCACGGGCGTTTCAGTTTGAAGAGAACTATTCATAGCAATACCTCGTGAACGGAGGGCCAGCAGCAAACTACCCAAGACTATAATGCCCATGGGTAAGCAATACAATACGACTAAAGAGGTGACTATTAAGGATGTGTAACACAGTTACTGTCATATGCTTTACGCACAGCAGCCGTCGGCACAGCAGCCGTTTGCTGCCGTGCAATCAGTACTCTAGGCCCTTAGAGGCCCTCTATAAAGATAGATGACCTTACAATGGCTTGGCATTGCTAGCCTGTAGGCAATTTTACTGTGTCGCTTCTACCCTAGAGCAAACCAGGCCAGTATTAAAGCTGTGCAACGGCAAGCCAGTTCATGATTTCACTAATTAATTTTTGCGTCGTTCGCATTAACGAGGTGCTAGATTGTGCACACGAATAAGGCTAGAGGTGAAGGTAACCAACTAGCCGTGTTGTAGAAGCTGTCACCACAAAGGGGTTTCTTGTGCCAGTTTTGATAAATTGATCTACCTGTTCAAAGCCTAGGTTTGCCCACACTTTTTGTGCCCGCTGGTAAAGGCCGCGATCATCACCCGCAGCTGCTGTGCCCTATGTTTCTTCATGGCCTGCTCCGCTACAGCCTGAGCATATTGCTTGCCACGTCCTCGACCGACTAAATCTGATCGTATTCCTATCCCAATATCAAGGGCTTTAGCGCTGTAGTCTCCTCCAGACGCTTGACCATCTGCTCCGAAAGAGCAAAAGCCTTCTAGTTCTCCTTGCCGGTTTAAGATGGCCCAAAAGTCGTTTTTTGGATCAACCAAATAGGGCGAAATCTCGTGACTTTTATCCGCATCAAGATTGTAGTCATCATATGGAAAACCGTAGCACCAGCCAACCATAGCTAGCGCCTATTCCTCCTCAATTTGGCAAAACGTAAAATGAATAGGATCCGTGGGTTCTCTCTAATCAAAAGCCCCGGATGCTTGAGGCATCCGGGGCTTTTGGGGTTCTCTCTAAGGCAGGCTTAAGGAGGGCTGCCTCAGCGATCGCGCGTTAGTAGTCGAAGTCGCCGCCCATGCCAGCGCCCGCACCAGCGGCAGGGGCCTTGGGCTCGGGCTTGTCGACCACAATGCACTCGGTAGTCAGCACCATCGAGGCGATGGAGGCCGCGTTTTGCAGTGCAGAGCGGGTCACCTTGGCGGGGTCGACAATGCCAGCTTCGAACATATCGACGAACTGGTTATTGGCCGCATCGTAACCGACGGTGAAGTCTTTTTCCTTCACCTGCTCAACGATGACGGCCCCGTTGAAGCCCGCATTCTCAGCAATGCGGCTGAGGGGGGCGGTGAGGGCGCGGGTGACGATCTGGGCACCCAGCAGCTCTTCGCCGCTGAGGCTGTCGCTGGCCCAGGCTTCGAGCTGGGGGGCCAGGTGGGCCAGGGTGGTGCCGCCGCCGGGGACGATACCCTCTTCAACGGCGGCCTTGGTGGCGCTGATAGCGTCTTCGAGGCGCAGCTTGCGGTCTTTCATCTCGGTTTCGGTGGCGGCTCCGACCTTGATCACAGCCACACCGCCCGAGAGCTTGGCCAGGCGCTCCTGCAGCTTCTCTTTGTCGTAGGTCGAGTCGGTTTCGTCGATCTGGCGGCGAATCTGCTCGCAGCGGGCCTTGACATCCTTCTCGTTGCCTTCGGCGACGACGGTAGTGGTGTCTTTGGTGATGGTGATGCGACGGGCGCTGCCCAGCATATCGACCTTGACATTCTCTAGCTTGAGGCCGGTGTCTTCAGAGATCACCTGGCCGCCGGTCAGCACAGCGATGTCTTCGAGCATGGCCTTGCGGCGATCGCCAAAACCAGGCGCTTTCACAGCCGCCACGTTGAGCACGCCGCGCATGCGGTTGACCACCAGGGTAGCCAGGGCCTCTTTCTCGATGTCTTCAGCGATGATCATCAGGGGCTTGCCGGAGCGGGCCACCTGCTCTAGCACGGGCACCAAGTCCTGCACTAGGGTGATTTTCTTATCAGTGAGCAGAATGTAGGGCTCTTCGAGCACCGCTTCCATGCGCTCGGTGTCGGTGACGAAGTAGGGCGACAGGTAGCCCTTGTCGAAGCGCATCCCTTCGGTGACCTCCAGTTCGGTGGTCATGGACTTGCCCTCTTCCAGGGAGATGACGCCCTCGCGGCCCACTTTATCCATAGCGTCGGCGATCATCTGGCCCACTTCGTCGTCGTTACCGGCGGAGATGGCACCCACCTGGGCGATCGACTTGGAGTCGCCCACGGGGCGGGCGTGCTCAGCAATCTTGTCGACCAGGAAGGCGGTAGCCTTGTCGATGCCGCGCTTGAGGGAGATGGCGTTGGCCCCGGCGGCGACGTTGCGCAGACCTTCTTTAACAATGGCGTGGCCCAGCACCGTAGCAGTGGTGGTGCCGTCGCCTGCGGCGTCGTTGGTCTTGCTCGCCGCCTGACGCAGCAGGGAGACGGCGGTATTTTCAATATGGTCTTCTAGCTCAATTTCTTTAGCAATGGTGATGCCGTCGTTGATGATTTGGGGAGCGCCGAATTTCTTTTCGAGCACCACGTTGCGACCTTTGGGGCCGAGGGTGACGGCGACGGCTTCGGCCAGCATGTCGAAACCGCGCTCGAGGGCGCGCCGGGCATCTTCGTTGTAGGTAATCGTTTTAGCCATGGAAAAATAATCCTCCCAGCAAGAATTGTTGACTAACTGCGTTGTGTTTGAGGTCTGGTAGGGTGTGTCACGGCAGCGCCTGACGCACCGAATTGGGTTAAGAGAATGTCTCAAAAGGGTGAGACATTTCTTGCAAGAGCTTTCCGAGCGGTGCATCGCTTCGCGGATGCACCCTACGGGTTGGGTGGCGATCGCCCAGATTAATGGTGGGCGGTGCCCACCCTACGGGGCTTGGATTGGCAGAAAGGCACCAAAATCCAAAATCGCCAATCTAAAATCCAAAATCGGCCTAGGCCAAAGCCGCCAGCACGTCGGACTCGCGCAGCAGCACGTAGTCGTCGGTGCCGAGCTTGATGTCGGTACCGGCGTACTTGGAGTAGAGCACCTTATCGCCGACCTTGACTTCCATCATTTGGAACGAGCCATCATCGTTGCGCTTGCCGGGGCCGACCTGCACCACTTCGCCCACCTGAGGCTTTTCTTTAGCAGTGTCGGGGAGCAAAATGCCGCCGGCAGTTTTTTCTTCAGCGGCGCTGACTTTGACCAAAATGCGATCGCCCAAAGGTTTAACAGTTGACACACTCAGGGTGACAGCTGCCATGGTGTACCTCCAAATAGTTGGCAATAGAAAGATTAAGGATTGAGTTGTAGAAGCGGTTTAGCACTCTCGCTTCCTGAGTGCTAATTTAGCCGCCCAAAAGTTCTCTCGGCAATTCTTTAACAGGTGTGGTTTGCCGAACTTACCCCTGCCATTCCCCGAACACAATCGACTGCGCCGCCTTGCCAATGCGCCCCAGATCTTCGTCGAGCATGGGCGGCCAGATGACACCGGCTTTTTGGCCCTGGGCGTAGAGCTGGCGGCTTTGGTAGGAGAGAATGAACAGGGCTTTGGTGAGGGTGCGATCGAGGGTAGGTTCGGATTTGAGCCCTTCAAATAGCACTTTGAGGGCCAGTAAAAGAGAGGTTACCTGGCCAGGAATCGGCGGTTTGCCCTGGCGCAGACAGGCGATAAAGGTATCGGGCAAATCATCGCTGGTGCCGAGGGTTTGGCGCACCACAAAGCTGTGAGCGGTTTCAAAATCCATAGGGGTAACGGTAGCTGAATGGGGTGATTGAGCCCCGCGCGTGCAGATGGATGGCAATCGAGCCAAAGCGATATTGGCCTCAGTTTACTGCCTAAGCCGGATTTCAGTGGTATTTATCTGGGTGTGGCGACTCCTGACGGGCTGATAAGGCGTCTCAGGTTTAGGGCAAGCTGAGCATGACCGGCGGGCGTCAGTTGTTAACCCCGAACTCGATAGGTGAGTATGACCATCCCTTCTACACCGACTGTTCCCTTTGTCGATTTGACCTGGCAGCATGCCCCCCTACAGAAGGCCATTCAGGGGGTCATCAGTGCCGTCATGATCCAGGGTGACTTTGTGCTGGGGAAGGCTCTGAGCGATTTTGAGATTAACTTTGCGGCGGCCTGTGGCACCCGTTTTGGAGTCGGGGTCGGCTGCGGTACCGACGCGATCGCCCTGGGGCTGATGGCCTGCGGCATTGCCGCCGGGGATGAGGTGATTTTGCCCGCCAATACCTTTATCGCTACGCTGATTGGGGTGCTGCGGGCGGGGGCCACGCCTGTGCTGGTCGACTGCGATCGCGCCACCGCCCTGATCGATCTCGCCGCCGCCGAGCGGGCCATTACCCCCCGCACCCGCGCCATAGTGCCCGTACACCTCTACGGTCAGATGGTGCCGCCCCAGGCGCTGCTGGAGCTGGCCGATCGCTACCGTCTGATTGTGTTTGAAGACGCCGCCCAGGCCCATCTGGCCCAGCGCAACGGCTATACCGCCGGTTCCCTGGGGCTGGGGGCCGCCTTTAGCTTTTACCCCAGCAAAAACCTGGGTGCCCTGGGCGATGGCGGCATGTTCGTGACCACCGATGAACGGGTGGCGCAGGTGGCGCGGTCGCTGCGCAACTACGGGGCCAACCGCAAGTACTACCATACCGAACCCCAGGGCACCAACAGCCGCCTCGATACCCTGCAAGCCGCCGTGCTCAACGTCAAACTGCCCTACCTCCAGGGGTGGAACCAGGCCCGCTATGCGATCGCGCAGCACTACGATCGCAGGCTCGCCCCCCTGGCCGAGTGCGGCATCGTACCCATGCGCAACGACGCTGGCCCCGGCCACATCTACCACCTCTACGTCGTGCGGGTCACCGACACCTGCCCCCTGGGCCGTCCCGAACTCCAGGCCCGGCTCACCGCCGCTGGCATCCAAACCGGCATCCACTACCCCATTCCCTCCCACCTGCAACCCGCCTTTCGCTCCCTGGGCTACGGCCCCGGCCACTTCCCTGCAGCC
>PYGV01000376.1 GCA_003022385.1 filamentous cyanobacterium CCP3
AGATGTGTATAAGAGACAGCACTCACGGACCTACGCGCCCGCGCACTCTCTCTAGCCTCTCCCTTTCCTGTTAGCAAAATCCTGACGCTGGGATTCCTAAAAGCAACAAAGTCTTTCTAAAGCTTGTGCGTCTACCAAAATCTCCTTGGGTGCGCTGGGGGATCGGGTTTGGGATTGGGCTCCTGCTGTTTGTCGGAGTCAGTAGCCGCTTTCACAGCGAGGCTACGCTGCCAACGCTCGATGCTCTGCCGCAGGACCCGTACATTCAGGCATATTTCAACCAAAACCAGGCGGCGACCTACACCGACCCCTACCGCCACATCACCCGGCATGGGGATAACCTGGAGCAGGTCGTGATCGACGCGATCGCGACGGCCCAATCTTCTATTGATATAGCGGTGCACGAGTTTTCGCTGCCGGGGATTGCCCACGCTCTCAGTGAGAAAAAGGCGGCTGGGATAGAGGTGCGCGTGGTGGTCGAGAATACCTACAGTACACCGATGGCAGAGCGGGGCAACCCGACGGCGATCGCCCAGCTCGATGAGCATTATGAGGCGAAGGCCAGCGACCTGTACGCTTTTATCGACGCCGACCAGGACGGAGTGCTGAGTGACGGAGAACTACGCGATCGCGATGCCCTGACTATTCTGGCTGAGGCTAACATTCCGCTGATCGATGACACCGCCGACGGCAGCAAGGGCAGTGGCCTGATGCACCACAAATTTATGGTGATCGATGGCCGCACTGTGGTCACGGGCTCCGCGAACTGGACCTTGAGCTGCACCCACGGCGACTTTTCTGACCCCGACAGCCGGGGCAATGCCAACAGCATTCTGGTGATCGACAGTGCTCCGCTGGCCCAGCGGTTTCAGCAAGAATTTAACCTGATGTGGGGCGATGGGCCTGGGGGCCAGTCCGACAGCCTGTTTGGCCTGCAAAAGCCTCACCGCGCTACGGCCCTGGTCTCTACCCCAGGCTCAGTTTTGGAGGTACAGTTCTCCCCCACCTCCAAAACTAAACCCTGGCCTCAAAGCGTGAACGGGCTGATTGCCAAGACCCTGGGCCAAGCTACCCAAAGCGTGCACCTGGCGCTGTTTGTATTCTCTGAGCAGGCAATTAGTGACCAATTGGTACCAGTCGCCAACCGGGGAGTGTCAATCAAAACCCTGATTGACCCCGGCTTTGCCTACCGCAGCTACAGCGAAGGTCTCGACATGCTGGGCGTGACGCTGCCCGACCACAACTGCAAACGCGACAGCAGCGTGCCATGGGCTCAACCTATCACAACCGTCGGTGTGCCGGTGCTGCCCCCCGGCGACAAGCTGCACCACAAGTTTGCGGTACTCGACCAGGCTACTGTGCTGGTGGGTTCGCAAAACTGGAGCCAGGCGGCCAACACCACCAACGACGAGAATCTGCTGGTGATTCGCAACGTCACCGTGGCGGCTCACTTTGAGCGCGAGTTTCAGCGGTTGTACGATGGCGCCAGTTTGGGTATGACGCCGCAGCTACAGGGTGCGATCGCTCAGCAAAAGCAGCAGTGTGGCTTCTAGGCGGCGGGAGGGCCAAACCACAGGGCCTTGGCCTCGCTCCAGCTGACGCGATCGCTGAGCACGTCTTGGGCAATTAGCTCTTCTATATGCGTCGATTTAAGCTTGAGCCAGCCCAGCGTTTGCTGCACGCTCCAGCCCCGATACTGAGCAATGTGCCGGATTTGCTGCAGGGTGATGGTAGGCGTGGCACTCTTAAACCAATCGTTGAGCACATGGGGCGGCACTCGCAGCGCTGCCGCCAGATGTTGTGTGCTGCCTCGCTCTGCCAGTTCTAGCTTGAGCCAATCGACCAGCGCCTGCACGTTCCATGGATAGAAGGTTGTACTCATTGAGCAAAATCTCATCGCGTCAACCCTATAGAACTATAGATTTTTACCTATGTCTGCTATTGCGCGGCCCTCGGCAACTCTTTTCATGATCTGATTATTTTTCCTTGCAAGCTTTTGACATGATTGAATCCAACCATTCTGGTTATGCGTAGATGGTTGATGACTTCTGATGCTGCTGGCGACGACTCCCTGGCTACCCTACTTGATTGAGCCATCCGTTCTGGATCCTTCTCAATCTACGGATTGTCAAAATTATCCTGAGGACTATCCAGAGGACGGGCTTCTGAGCCATACTGAAGCAATATCCTGAGGATTGTCCAGAGGATGGCGATGAACCCTGGGGAAATTGATCGGTATCCAGTTAACCAGCTACAGGATCGCTACAGCCTGGCTCGCAGCGCTGTTTACAAACGGATGGAGCAGCTAGGCATTGCGCCCAAGAAAGTAGGGCAGCGATCGTATATCGGTGCCCAAGAGCTGCGCATTATGGATGAACTGCATACTTTTATCAACCAGGGTGGCAGCGCCGCTGAGTTTATTGAGGCCCGGGGACTGCGAAAGCGACCAGGTAATAACGGCAACGGCCAGTCGAGTAATGGGTCTGCTTTGGCGACTACCCCTGGTGATTTTGGGGGATTGATTAGTGCCATTGTTTCTGAAGTCATAGGCCGAGTGGGCATGGGGCCTGAACCTGACCCCCTCAAATACTTTGAAACGCTTGAAAACGCAGCCCGTAACGGCTGGTTATTTAGCACCAGCGAACTGGCTGGACTCATGGACTTGTCGCCCAGGGAAGTGGAGGGGTTTGGCGATCGCTTTACTGAAGCCGGGTTTGTTTTCAGCCGCTCTGGATATCGAAAAAACGGCGAAATTGCCTGGAGAGTCACAAAGCGCTTAAAATAAAAAGACCAGCAGTTGCAGTGCTGGTCTAAATGCAAGTTAGTTGTTTTCTTTTTTTCCTTTGGTGATGTTGGTGGTAGCACTGGCATCACCTCTCTTTTTGGGAGGGTGACGGGCTGTTAACCACTCTGGCGTCAAGAGTTTGCCAGCGGGAGCTTTACCCACCAGTGGGGGCGGTGTCTCCCTGGGCCCTTCAACCTTGGTCTTATGCTAACACGTCCTGAGGACTTTCCTGAGGACAATTGCAAAATATTCCTGAGGACTTTCCTGAGGACAGTGCGTCAGGTCGACAGCTTGCCTATTGCAGATTGCTGGCTGACGGGAGCATCATAGCTCGATAGTGAGCTTCAACCGAGTGATGCTGAGCCTGAGATGCTTGTCTGGCAAGGGTTGGGTGACGTAGGTTGTGGTGCAGGGCAGCAGTGTCTACGGTGAGTAACTGGCCCTGATCGATCAGCTGTCGCCCTCGCACCCAGGCCGCTTCTACCACATCAGTTGGTCGGCCCAGCACTAGTAGCTGAAGCGGGTTGGTGCGAGGCAGCATGGTCGGGTGGTCGAGGTTGTAGAGCATAAGGTCGGCGTCCATGCCGGGGGTAAGGGTGCCGGTGCGATCGCTCAAATTCACCGCCTTCGCGCCACCGGCTGCTGCCATCTGTACTGCCTGCTCAGGCGTAAGCCAATGCTCATAGTCGCTGTCGGTCACATTGTGCAGGATTGTACTCAGCTTGATTGCTTCCAGCATGTTCTGGGCGTCGTTGCTGGCGGCTCCGTCACAGCCGATCGCGACGTTCAGTCCCGCCCGCACAGCTTTAAGAATGGGGGCCAACCCGCTGCCGAGGCGCAGGTTGCTGACCGGGTTGTGAATCAGAGTGGATCCAACAGATGCCAGTAGCGCAATATCCTCCTCGCTAATCCAGATGCCGTGAGCCAGGGAGGTGCGGGGGGTGAGGCCGCCGAGGTTGTGCAGGTGCTGCACCGCGCTGATGCCGTAGCGCTCCTGGGCGAGGCGCTGCTGGGCGCGAGTTTCGAGCAGGTGGGTGTGGTAGCAGAGGTCGCGGCGATCGCTCAGCTCCCCACAGCCCGCCAGCAAGTCATCCGAACAGCGATGGAACCCGGTTGGCCCCACGCCAATGTAAATGCCATTCTCAGGATCATGGAACTCAGCCGCGATCGCCTCCATCAGCGCGATCAGCTCCGTCGCCGACCGCGACGAAGCCGACTGGGGCAGCAGGCATCCCTTGGGAAAGCCCGCCGCGAAGGGTAAATCTTGAATCAGTGGCGCAATTACTGCGCGAATGCCCACCGCTCTGTAGCCTCGCACCAGCGCATCTACTGTCTCCAGTTCTTGATTAGGGATGACGTAGGCGTGGTCCATGACGCAAGTGCCGCCAGAGAGCAGCGTATCCACCGCCGTGCTCACCGCGCCCCAGTAGAACTGCTCCAGCTGCCTGGGCGTCGAGTCGAACACATTCGCCAGCCACAGCTCCAGCGGCAGCTGGGGAATCAGCCCCCGCTGCCACACCTGGGAGGAGTGGGTGTGGCCATTGACAAACCCTGGCAGCAGCAGCCTGTCGGTGCCGTCGATTACCCGCTGGTGAGATGCGACAGGGATAGTGTTGGCATGGGCGATGGTGTGGATGCGATCGTCCATCAGCAGCACATCTACCCAGGGTAAGCGCAAGAAAAATAGGACTGTGACATGCTAGGGACATCCTATCACTGCGACCTGTAGCGAGTCCCTATG
>PYGV01000081.1 GCA_003022385.1 filamentous cyanobacterium CCP3
GCAGTGGGCCACCAACCTGCGCAACAACCTGCTTCAGCCCCTGCAAAACTACAGCCGGGTTGAGATCCAAATTTTGGCCAAGACAGGGCAGGTGCTGCTGGCCGCTGAGCCAAACTACAACTACGAAGAAACCACCCCAGATTTGGGCTTTAAGGCCCTGGGCAGTTTTCAAGCGGCGGCCCAGGGAGAAGCCAGTTTCCTCGTCGAGCCCTGGTTCGACGGCCAGACCTACGTCACCGGCTATGCCCCTACCCAGGGCTACCTCACTTACCCCGGCCTGGGCTGGATCGTCCTGGTGCGGCAGCCCACCGACCAGGCCTTTGCCCCCGCCCGCGCCGTCAGGAACAGTATCCTGCTGTGGGGCGTGGCCCTGGGATTGCTCAGCGGAGCCCTGACCTGGTGGATCGCCGGACGCATGGTCAGCCCCGTGCTGACCATTGCCGCCACCGCCGAGCACATTCGCCGGGGCGACACCCATATCACCATGCCCATTTTTAGCGGGCGGGACGAAATCTCAAAACTCTCCCGGGCCGTGGCCCACCTGTTTGCCAACCTGGAGCAGCAAAAGAGCCTGCTCATGCGGTTTAATACCGATCTAGAGGAGCAGGTCACCGCCCGCACGGCTACGCTCAATCAGCTCAACCAGCAGCTCCAGCAAGAAGTTAACGTACGCAATCAGGCCGAACTAGCCCTGCAAACCGCCAATCAAGAACTCCAGCGACTTACCCTGATCGACGGCCTTACCGGTATTGCCAACCGCCGCCACTTTGACCAATACCTGGAGCAAGAATGGCAGCGGGCCGTGCGGGAGCGCCTGCCCCTATCGCTGATTTTGCTGGATGTAGACTATTTCAAGTGCTACAACGATCACTTTGGTCACCAGGAGGGAGATGCCTGTCTACGACAAATCGCTCAAACAGCGCGGCAGACCACTCACCGCGCTACCGATCTAGCGGCCCGCTATGGTGGCGAAGAGTTTGCGGTGATTTTGCCCAATACCGATCGCGATGGTGCGCTGTACCTGGCTGAGTCGCTGCGGGCGGCGGTCAAGGCGCTGCATTTGCCCCATCCCAAATCAACAGTGACGCCCTGGGTCACCATTAGCCTGGGAGTTGCCACCTGCTATCCCTCGGCCAAGCTCAACCCGATTAACCTGCTGACCACGGTTGATGGTTTGCTCTACCAGGCTAAGCAGCAAGGGCGCGATCGCGTTCAGTCGAACCGCTGAGCATCGCACTACCAGCCATGACCGCCGCAGTTATGCCGCCGGTCACAGCTTTAACATGAGCAGTCATCGCCATTGAGGGCTGCCGAAAATACCCACCACCACACTCAGCTCAGTAATCGCAGGTTCAGCCGTAATCGCCGATTCAGCAGGCAACCTGAAAGTGCTATAGGCTAATGACTGTAATGGCAACTGCTGGGGCAGAGAGGAATACAGGCAATGCTAACTGACTTGCAACAGCGCAAATTAACCAAGCTATTTAGCATGTACGACTCTGACTACACCGGGGTATTAGTCAAAAAAGACTTCGAGCTGATGTTCGACAAACTTTCGACCCACCGCAACTGGTCGCTGCGATCGCCCCGCTGCCTAATTTTGCAAGACAAACTCATGCGCAAGTGGCAGGGGCTCGAGAAAAAAGCCGACACCGCCCACAATCGACAAGTCTCCCGCGCCGAGTGGCTGGCCTACTACGATGACAGGCTAACCGATACCGAGCCCCACGCCGACGAGATTCTCAGCCTGATGGAGATCATCTTCGATGTCTTTGACCAGGATGAAGATGGCAAAGTCAACCAAAAAGAATGGGGCCAGCTGCTGGCCGCCTTCAACGAGTCGCCGGTCTATGCGCCCCTGGTGTTTCCGTCGCTCGATGCTGATCAGGATGGCTATCTGACCAAGGCCGAGTTTTTGCAGCACTTCAGCGCCTTCTGCTGTAGCGACGCCGCCGACAACCCCGCCAACGCCATGTTTGGGCCTTATTAGCTACGGGCTGTGCCTCAATGCGGTGAACTTAATTCTTTAGAATGGAGCTTACGGCTTACGCGAGCGGAGCACTGTACCGATGAGCCAAGCCCCCTCGTCAGACACCCAGCTCTTGACCTTTAAGGACTTTGTGCGCCATGACGACGACACCGATAGCCGCTACGAATTGGTGAACGGAGTACAGGTGGAAATGCCCCCAGAATAGGAAGAAAAGGACATTGCCCGAAAGCTGCTGTTTGGACTGGCGAAGCATGTGCCTATCACCCTCTTGGCCCATAAAGATACAGAGATTGCAGTCACCGGACGCCGCGTCACGGACCAAATCCCCAATTTGCTGAGGCCTCAAAAGCCGCTGTGGCCGGTGCAACCCACGCCACCCTTACCCACGATATGCCGCCCCCCGCTCTAGTGGTGGAGGTGGTCAGCCCTGGGCAACTCAATCGGGAACGCGACTACCGCTACAAGCACACCGAGTATGCGGTCCGTGGCATTGCAAAATACTGGATTGTCGATCCAGAAACCCGGACGCTGTGCCTGTGGGTGAATGGGCAGTACGAAGACCGGGTTTACAGTGGGGCAGGACCGCTGCGATCCACCGTAGTAGCTGAGTTCAAGCTATCGGCGGCGGCAATTTTTGAGTGAGTGGGGCGATCGCAAGATAAAGCCCCAGGCATTTCAGGGCAACGGCCATAACGCTGACGCACTACTCCAAACGATGAGGCCACTTCCAGCCGTGTTCTGCCCATCGCCAGTAAACTGCTGCACAAAATGTCCTACCCCTAATAGCGGCGACTTACGCTGCCTTACCAATGTCAGCACTTCTGTAGCTGATCAGGCTATGCCTACCGATTACGCAGCAGGTCAGCTGCCGATAGTTATGACAGGTCTAGAAGCGAAAACCAAACTTCCGAGCAAAGTCTTCACTTCATGCCGTAAATTTTCAGCCATTTGGCGTAACCACTCGCCAGAGCCAGACGGGCATCTTAAATATAACTATATTTGTTCTGTTTTTGCAAAAAAGAGTTTCTAAAGCGAGTGAGGCAGGCAAATTACCCTCAAGCTCTTCACTTCAAGCCTTAGGCCGTACCGTCTAATACCAATACTTCGGGAGAATGAGCATAACTCAGTACCTGAAAGCCCTGAATCTAGAAGACGATAGCCTGAGCATTGCTGCTCACATTCATATTGGGTTGGTATAAGGCCTAAAATGGCAGCATTTTCTAAATAAATATCTTTTTCCGGTTTTTAATTAGCTTTAAGACGAACATAATAATCAGTTCTTTGCAAAAGCAGCATGATAACCAATCGAGAAAAGTCAACAATAGACGCAATCGCCACGATTTTAGACAGGTCTTTTAATAACAAAGCTTTTGACATTGATCCTGCCAATATTGCGTCAAGCGTTCATGTCCTGGTTGTCAAGGGCAGAGAGACACAAGAAGTCTACTTTTTGCCAAACAACAGATACACTATTGGACGAAATAATGATAACGATATTCAAATTTTATCCAAGGGCGTTTCCCGCTATCACGCGACGCTTTACAAACGCAAGGGCACCTTCTGGATTATCGATGGCTCTACAAATGGAACACCTAGCACAAACGGCTTACTAATCAACCAAAAAGCCTGCAAATCCAGCAAGATAAAAAGCGGAGACACCATCTCTTTCTGCTCAGATTCCTATGCTGTGTTTTTCGAAATCGAGCTTGTTCACAAAAACCTGAACTCCTTAGTGAACTCGCCCGACAAAGCCCTCAGTCCAAACAAAGCTCTCAATTCCGCTTTTGTAACCGCAAAAAATCAAAACGAATCAGACGGCATCGAAAATTTCTTAAGCGTCATACCAGAGCTAATCATAAAATTCGACTCCAGTGGAGTCATCAAAAATATCAAAGAATCCAAAGACAACGTTTTTTCAGCATATGGAAAGTCCTTAATCGAAGCATCTATATTCAGCTGCTTTTCTCCTTATATATCCAAGAGGATTTCGTTAGCCATGGGCGCCGCAAGAATGACGGGAAATGCCCAAGCCTTCGATTGTGAGATTGATGCAAACAACCAGAAGACATCTTGCGAAGTTGAAGTATCTATGGAGAATAAGGACGTATTTTTTGCTGTTTTCAGGAACATACAGAGCCGCAAGCATATTGAGAACAAACTTCTTCACGATGCTCTTCATGACAATCTTACTGGGCTACCCAATCGAAGTTTTTTTATCAAAAAAGCCGATCTTTTGATTCAGAAAAGGCGCCACAACAAAAAACATGCGTTTGCACTGCTATTTGTCGACATCGACAAGTTCAAAATTATCAATGACAGCCTTGGCCATTTAATTGGAGATGAATTCATCGTTCACATTTCAAAAAGACTCAAAAAATGCCTTCGACCCCAAGATATTATCGCTCGATTTGGAGGAGACGAATTCACAATTCTCATCAACGATGTGAGCAGCACAGATGAGGCAATTCTAATTACTAGACGATTGCAAACAGCGCTGGCCAAGCCGATCAAATTGGAGGGGCACGAACTGATGCCAAGTGCCAGCATTGGCATTGTTCTTAGCAACGAGTGCTACACCAACGTAAATGACATGCTTCGTGACGCTGATCTAGCGATGTATCAAGCTAAAGCGGGAGGGCGATCGCGGTTTGAAATCTTTGATCAAGAGATGCATCAGAAGGTCGTGAACTTCATTAAGCTAGAAAGCGATCTTAGGCAGGCTCTAAGAAGGAATGAATTCAAGTTATTCTATCAACCAATCGTCTGTCTTAAAACTCAAAAATTGGTAGGGTTTGAAGCCCTGATTCGCTGGTTTAACCCTGATCGAGGTTTGGTAAACCCAACCGAATTTATTTCCCAAGCTGAGGAAACGGGCTTGATCGTTCCTCTGGGGGAATGGGCTTTGAAGGAGGGATGCAGACAGCTCGACAATTGGCATCAGATCGCCGGAGTAGATCCAGACTTAACGCTCAATATAAATCTTTCTTCTAAACAGTTTTCCAGCGCCAACCTGACTCAGCACATTGCTGACCTGCTTGAGGTTTTCTCTATTAACCCTAAAAACCTAAAGCTTGAGATAACAGAGAGCATCATTATGGAAAACAGTCAGTTTTCAATTGATGTATTCCATCGACTAAGAAAACTTGGCGTTCAAATTTGCATTGATGATTTTGGCACTGGCTATTCTTCCCTCAGCTATTTGCATCGGTTCCCGATTGATGCCTTAAAAATTGACCGCTCGTTTGTGTCAGCCATGGATGATGCCGCTCAAAATACAGGCTTTGCGATCGCTCAATCAGTCGTCGGCCTGGCCCACAACTTAGGCGTCAAAGTGGTTGCTGAGGGTATCGAAAATGCTAGGCATTTGGTCTGGCTGCGATCGTTTCAGTGTGACTATGGCCAAGGCTACTTTTTTGCCAAACCCTTAAATGCAGAAAAGGCTACCGCTTTAGTTAAAGGAGAGATGGAGTGGAGCTATATACAGAACGCTCCGTCTCGGTTGCCAAGCTGACGAACAGGTTACCGAGGTGCTGATCCAAACGCAAACTCCATTTCGGTGGAGATGGGCACAGGTTGAGACATAGACAGTCTGCCGGGCAATGTCAGCGATCTGCCGACCCTGGCTAAAAGACAGTTTAGACATTGCTGAGGCCAATGCAGCATCTTTGGAACCGCTCCTCACGCCAAGGCCTGAGCTACCATCGTGCAAAATAACTTTAGCTACGGGTTTTCAAAGCGAAAGGCCAAGGGAAGTTATAATCTACATCAAGCCGACCGGAAAACCGTAGATTAAAGCTATAGCAAACAACTGGGCTAAGGCGATCTATTTTTCATGGGTCGCAATTACGCTTGTAGCACCGCTTGCCAGCGCCCAGCCCCTTACCCGCTGGTATGTTCTACAGTTTAGCTCTCTAACTTCTCTATCTGTTGTCCTAGCGCCATGGCCGCCTCTGCTTCTAGCTCTGACGATCGCTTCTACTACTTTGCCTACGGCTCCTGTATGTGCCCGGTCGACTTAAAGCGATCGCTGGGCGAAAGCACCCATGCCTACGTGATTGGCCCCGCCACGCTGGAGGGTTATCGGCTGGGGTTCTTTAGGCGATCGCGGCTGCGCGACTGTGGCGTGCTCGATGTCGTACTTAACCCTGGCTCAACTGTGCAGGGGGTGCTCTACAGTCTGCCCTGGCGACTGAGCCCCGCGCTAGATCTGCGCGAAGAGGGCTACTGCCACGAAATCGTTACTGTTCACTGCAACGGCCAAACCTACGGCAATACCCGCACCTATTCGGTGATTAGCAAGACCCATGAAGAAATTGCCCCCAACGAGTGGTACTCCAGCGTAGTCATGCGCGGGGCTGCCACCTGTGGGCTCCCCGAACAGTACTGCTGGGAACTGTTTCATCACATCCACTCCCTGCAGCGACGACAGGCTCCAGCGGCGCTACGCCGAACTGCCTAGCGGAGGGTCTGGGCATTCCCTATAATAAGGGCACATTCTAACCCTTCACCCCCGCCAATCCTGTGACCCAAACGCCGCTATCACCTCGCCCTGCTGTCACCGATCTTCGCCCCGATGCCCTGGGCCGCTTTGGCCAGTTTGGCGGCAAGTACGTACCCGAAACACTGATGCCCGCCCTCTTCGAGCTGGAGCAGGCGTTTTACCAGTACCGCGACGAAGCCGACTTTAAAGCCGAGCTGGAGGGATTGCTCAAGGATTACGTGGGTCGGGAAACGCCTCTGTATTTTGCTGAGCGGCTCACCGCCCACTACCGCCGCCCTGACGGCAGTGGTCCCGAGATCTACCTCAAGCGTGAAGACCTCAACCACACTGGGGCACACAAAATTAACAATGCTCTGGGGCAGGTGCTCTTGGCCAAGCGCATGGGCAAACAGCGGATAATTGCCGAAACTGGGGCCGGGCAGCACGGCGTAGCCACCGCGACGGTGTGCGCTCGCTTTGGCCTGCAGTGCGTCATCTACATGGGCGTGCAGGATATGGAGCGCCAGTCGCTGAACGTGTTTCGCATGCGGCTGATGGGGGCCGAGGTGCGCGGCGTGACGGCGGGCACCGGCACCCTCAAAGACGCTACCTCCGAGGCGATTCGCGACTGGGTGACCAATGTGGAAACCACCCACTACATTCTTGGTTCGGTAGCCGGACCGCACCCCTACCCAATGATGGTGCGCGACTTCCACGCCATCATTGGGGAAGAAACCCGCGCCCAATGTCAGGAGAAATTTGGCGGCCTGCCCGATATTCTGATGGCCTGCGTGGGCGGTGGCTCGAACGCCATGGGCCTGTTCCATGAGTTTGTCAATGAGCCATCGGTGCGCATGATTGGCATTGAGGCGGCGGGCAGCGGCGTCGATACTGGCAAGCACGCCGCAACCCTGACGGCTGGGCGCGTGGGCGTGCTGCACGGCGCGATGAGCTACCTGCTGCAGGACGGTGATGGTCAGGTCATTGAGGCCCACTCCATCAGCGCCGGTCTAGACTATCCTGGCGTTGGTCCCGAGCACAGCTTTTTGAAGGATGCGGGCCGAGCTGAATACTACAGCGTCACCGATCAGGAGGCTCTGGATGCTTTCCAACGGGTGTCGCGGCTGGAGGGGATTATTCCCGCTTTGGAAACGGCCCATGCTTTCGCCTATTTGGAAACGCTCTGCCCGCAGCTCTCGGGCAACCCCCGCATTGTGATTAACTCCTCGGGCCGGGGCGACAAGGATGTGAATACGGTGGCAAAAGCCCTGGGTGGCCTGGAATAGAGGGCCTGAACCAACTACTGGATTGTCCAGCAACGGATTCAATCAGGGAGGGATTGCAGATGAGCGCAGACACCAATGTCCAGCCCAAGTCGCTCTACGACCAGGACTACCAGCTCTGGTTAGACGAGACCGCAGCCTATCTGCAATCTCGCAACTTTGATGCGATTGATCTGGAGAACCTGATTGAGGAAATTGAAAGCTTGGGTAGAAGTGATAAGCGATCGCTCAAAAGCTATCTGCTACGACTGTGTGAGCACTTCTTCAAGCTCTGCTACTGGGGGGCTGAACGCGAGCGCTGCTTTCGGGGGTGGAACCTGGAGATCACGAACTTTCGGATCAGGATCAGCGCTATTCTGGAGGATAGCCCCAGCCTGAGGCGCTACATAGAGGACAACTTTTTGTCCCAGTACCAACAGGCCCGCCGGATATTTTTGAAAGCTAGCGCCCTGGATGACATCACAATTCCTGAGCGGCCCTGGTTTACGCTTGAGGAGGCTCTGGACCATGATTGGTTGCCTTGGCAGCCCGACTCATCTGACAACAATTAGGAGACCCATGGCCGACGGCTTTGAAATCTGCGATCGCGACCTCACCCCCGATCTGCTGACCCGCTACCAGCAGGCCGATGCGATCGCCTGCGATACCGAGACCATGGGGTTGCTGCCCCAGCGCGATCGCCTCTGCCTGGTGCAGCTCGCTGACCCCGACGGCTACGTGGCGGTGGTGCGCATTGAGCTGGGTCAAACCGAGGCTCCTCTGCTCAAAGAACTGCTCGAAGCGTCGAGCATTCTCAAGCTGTTTCACTTTGCCCGATTCGATCTGGCCACCCTCAAGCACAACTTAAGCATTACCGTAGCTCCGGTGTTTTGCAGCAAAATTGCCAGTAAGCTCAGCCGCACCTACAGCCCCCGCCACGGGCTAAAGGAACTGGTCAAAGAGCTAGAGGGCATTGAACTCGACAAAACCGCCCAAAGCTCCGACTGGGGCAACGCCATGAACCTCTCCGAGGAGCAGCTGCGCTACGCCGCTAACGATGTGCGCTACCTGCACAGCATTCAGCAGACCTTAACGGGTATGCTCAAGCGCGAGGGCCGCTGGGAGCTAGCCCAGGACTGCTTTCGCTGTTTGCCCACCTTTGTCGCCCTCGACTTGCTCCAGTACCAGGGGGTGTTTGAGCATTAAGAACGGGCGTTCCCTGAGCGGAGTCTTTTGTCCTGTGGACAGGCTTCGCCAACGCGCTAGCGTCTCCCTACGGGAGAAAGGGAACCGTTTGAGGCACGTCTGCGGTCGGTAGACAGGTAAGATGGGCCTATCCATCTCGACAATTGATTGACGACGAGGAGAACGATTATGAGCGTTGACAGCAAAGACTTTCAAGACGAACTGCAGAAAGCGATCGACTACGCCCATCAAATCACCGCTGAGAAGGGTGAAACCTCCCCTGAGGCCGCCTCCGCTTGGGATGTGGTTGAAGAAATGCGGGCTGAGGTGTCGCACCAGCATCAAAAGCCGAAGAAAACCGGCTTTGATCAGTATTTAGAAGAAAATCCCGAGGCCCCTGAGGGGCTTATGTACGACACCTAAGTCATGTCCAGCCTCTAGTTACGTACGCTACTCCGCGCTCTCTGCAAAGTTATTCAGGGAGCGCTACTTTTTTAAGGCTATGGTTGAGATCTGCGCTAGAGATTTGTTTGCTGGTGACAAGCCCGAAAATGGGAAGCATGACTAAAATCACCTTCGTCGGGCAAAGGGCGATGTTAAAATAGTCAAGGTTAGTTTTCGGTAGATTTCGCTTGTTTCATTTCATTTCTGATTTCCGATACAGCTTTGTCTCCGTTTACTCGCTGCATGTGTACAGTAAGGAGACAATCTGATGTCACTCTATGTTGGTAACCTGTCCTACGATGTCACCCGTGAAGATCTGGAACGGGTGTTTGCAGAATACGGCGATGTGAAGCGGGTAAGCCTGCCCACCGATCGCGAAACCGGCCGCCCCCGTGGCTTTGCCTTTGTCGATATGGCCGCTGAAACTCAGGAAGACACCATCATCGAATCGCTCGATGGGGCTGAGTGGATGGGTCGCGAAATGCGGGTTAACAAAGCTCGCCCCCGCGATGACGCCCGCAGTGGCGCAGGTGGCGGCAACGGCGGTAACTATCGCCGCACCGGTTTCTAAACCGTCTGTTCTCGTTTAATGCTTGAGGGTAGGTCGCAGCGACCTACCCTTTTTTGCAGCACAGAACATCGGTCTAGAACTGCTCTCGCTCGGGCACAACGGGAGAGCGATCGATCTGGGGCTGGGGTCTGCCGCTGGCGTCCAAATAGCCCAGGTCTTTGAGAAAAGCATACAGAGCCGTAGGAAAGTCGGCGTACTCTTCTACGACATCGCCGTTGTCATCATAGCTTTGTAGGCCCCAGTCATCGGTGCGATCGTAGTGGGCCAGCATGTACTGCCAGGCGTCTCGGTACTGCCCCAGGCGAATGCTCTGGGCTACATAGCCTGCCAGCACGCCGTTTTTGTCGCCGCGATCGGCAAACTCTGGGTCTTCTACAGTGAAACGCATACCCGCCGCCATATCCTCCAGGTAGTTGGTGAACTCGGCAGTGGTGTCGCGGTACTCGCCGTTGTCGTAGGTGAGAATGACGCTGGGCGGATACGACCCGGCGTAGGAGCTAAAGCTGTAGAAAAAGGCATTGTCGAGGGTGACGAACTCCATCAGCCCATCGCTGTTGAGGTCTATGAACTCGCCGCCGCCGCCGTCAAGGTAGCCAAAGTAGACGGGGTTAAACTGCTCGTCTTGCCAGGTGTAGGTAGTGTAGGCCAGGCAGCAGTGGGCACCGCCTGTAAAGGTTTGCACAACCACTTCGGGCGTGCCGTTGCTGTCGAGATCCATAAGCTCGATGCCCGCAAACATGGCGGCGGTGTCGGTGGCGGTCAGCTGGAGTTCGTCGTTGTAAAACAGCTGAAGGGTCAGGTTGTCACCAATGTTTTCAGCCTCATAGTCAATGGGCCTGTAGCTGGCGACCACGCGAATGGGGCCCTGCTCGATCGCGCGATCGGTAAGCGCTTCGGTTTCGTAATCAATCTCAATACGGGGGTTTTCGGCCAGGGCTGGCAGACCCAGGGTGACCAGACTACCGATTAGCAGGCTTTTCAGGATGGCTTTCATCAACGGTTCGGTGTTTCTAATAACAGTACTTATTCCGCAGCTGGCTCAGCTTGCCCCGGTAGGTTCTGCTGCTACCAGCGTCGCCAGTGGCGTTTGCCCACCACAAAAACGCCCAGTAGTACTCCCACCACCAGCGGGTAAGACATACTGACCAGCGCCGCCGGAATCGGCAAAAGATCCTTCACAAATAGCACCAGAGCAATACAGGGCACCAGCGCCCACAGCACCCCGGTGTCGATATAGACCTGGCGGGTAAACCAGCGCTCTAAAACCGTCAAGGCTAAGGCCCCGATCGCGAACCCCGCCGCTATGGGCAGCGCCATAAACAGCAGCTGCATCAGCGGCATTAGACCGCTGCCAACGTTGGCCAGCAGCAGGGTCAGCCCTTGGGCCAGCAGCAGATCGGCTAGGGTGGCGATCGCCACCGCCGCCAGGGCTACCTGGAGCAAAATGATCCAGGGCAAAGATTTTAGCCGCCAAAAGGGGTTGCGCATGGGCTGAGCGGTAACGTTACGCCCATTATTGCTTATCGCGCTGAAATTGGAATTTGGGAGGCCGCTAGGGTGGAGTGAGTCGGTGTCAAGTTGCTCAAAAGCTGAGATGATTGCTGTGATAAGTAAATCTTTGTCACGCCAGAGCCTTAGATATGGGATAACAATAGATACGGATGCAGGCGACGATCTGCTTCGAATCTATCCCATTGTTTGGTTACCCCATGGAAAAGCTGCTGCAAGGTCTGCGTGAGTTTCAGGAAAACTACATTCCTGACCACCAAGAGCTTATTCAGCAGTTGGCCAAAGGCCAGCACCCGAGGGTACTATTCATCGGCTGCTCCGATTCACGGGTAGATCCCACCATCATCACCCAGGCCGACATTGGCGATCTGTTTATCATCCGCAATGCAGGCAATATTATTCCGCCCTACGAGGCGACCAACGGTGGCGAAGGAGCCACCATTGAGTACGCTATGGAGGCGTTAGACATTCGCCAGGTAATTGTCTGTGGCCACACCCAGTGCGGGGCGATGAAGGGGCTGTTGCAGATCGGCGAACTGGAAGAAAAAATGCCCCTGGTCTACCACTGGCTGCGCCACACCGAAGCCACCCGCAAGCTGGTGGAAGACCACTATGGCGATTTGCCTAAGAAAGAAAAGCTTGATTTGCTGGTGGCCCAAAACGTCCTCACTCAGATCGATAACCTGCAAACTTATCCTGCGGTGCGCTCTAAGCTGTACGCAGGCACCCTAGCCATCCACGGCTGGATCTACAAGCTCGACACCGCCCAGCTCCTGGCCTACGATGAGGAGTCCAAGTCGTTTGTGCCGCCCTACAGCAAAATTCAGGCCGATCAAAAAGCCGCCAAGGTGCTCAAGCCTGGTGGCCTATCGCTGACCTTTAACGATACAGTGCGGCCCGGTGCCGGTGCCCCATCGGTGGCCCTGCCCACTTTTTCTGAACCGGCACAGCCCCACTGGCCAGGGGCCAACCGCCTCAGCCCCAAGCAGGCCGCTCGCATTTATGGACGAGCTGGGGTTTAGGGGTATCCTAGATTAGACGCCGCTGAGGGAATCCAATCACCATGCCCCAGGCTCCGCGACTGGCATCGCTTTACGAAGGCGACTTCGCCCTCTGGCTAGAGGATGTGGCAGCCAAGCTGCGATCGCGCGATTTTGACCAGCTTGATATCGATAATCTAGTAGAAGAAATTGAAGCGTTGGGGCGCTCCGACCGGAAAGAAATTAAGAGCCGTCTAGTGACGCTGTTAGCCCATCTGCTCAAACGCCTCTATGTTGACAGCGCTTACGACAACCGGGGCTGGGAAATCACAATCCGCGAACAGCGCAAAGAGCTAGCGCTGTTGCTGGAGCAGTCTCCTAGTCTACGCGGCTACTTTACGGAGTCGTTTGGGGCCGCCTATGCGATCGCTCTGTCCGAAGTTCGTGAAGACTACGTCAAAGTTACCTTTCCCGATCGCTGGCCCCTGAGCCACACCGTGGATGACCTGCTAAACGTTACCTTTTGGGCCTAAGCAAGGTTTGTCTCAAGCTACTTCATCTACGCTCAATTTCCCTATCGATCGAAGTTGGCAATGCGGCGCGCCGCTCCTACGCTCTGCTCGCCAGGGCCAAAGGTAATCTCCAGAGCCTGCTGATCAGCAAAGGCTTGGGAGGCTTCACGGTAGACGGTTCGGGTGGTGGGCAAGGTGCGCCGCTGGCCGTTGTAGTCAAAGGTGAGGGCATACTCGACGTCTCTGAGCAGCGTCGGATCGGTGCGCTGCTCGATGGGCTCGCGCTTGCGGGCCTCTAGCTCATCGGCAGTGGGGCGTGGGGGCAGTGGCGGCCAGTAGAGCCCGTTGTCGTCGGGGCCAGTGGCGGCCCCCTCGGGCCGCACGCCATTGCGATTCACCAAAGAGTTTGACTCGAAAGTTTCCATGTGAATAGTCTGACGGCGATCGAAGCTGTGGGCGTACTCGGCCTGCCAGGTTTGAGTAACGGTAGCAGTGGCTTCGTAGGTGCCGGTGGTAACAGTGTCGCCTGTGGCGGGGTAATTATCACACCCGGACAGCCCCAGACCCAGGGCCAGGGTGCCAGCCCGAAGCCAGCGAGGCAGCGAGAATGGAGATATCAACGTAGGCATAGCAATAGCTGAATTTATTCGAAGATGAACTGTTGCCTATAAACGCTACCAGCGTCTCATACAGAACGGCTGCGGTAGGCGGCAGGGGGCTAAAGTGGCACAGGAGGATGGGCTGGCAGCAACGTTTCCGAGGGTACCGATTAGGGCACTGGCTTTATGTTTGGGGGCTAAAGGATAAAAAGTTGGTCACGTTAACCTGAGGTTATCTTTTTGAGATCACCCAAGGGCCTACCATGAGGCAGGCTACCAACAGTCGTCAGATTGTCACTGAACTTAAAAGTCCAACTTAAATTACGTTGTGTATCTATTTAGTGCCTCTGTCTATCGTTCACTGAGCGTATTGAGCAAATCTGGTGAATACTAGCTCCTGCTTTGGCCTGTAGATATGTCCGGCTGCCCCTAACCGTGCGTCCAACCCTCTGGCTATGACCCAAACGTCGCTTTCGATTCAGCAAACCTTTGAGACCCTAGAACCCTTCAATCGATTGCCCCCTGAGGCGCTGCAACAGCTGCTGCAAACGGCTCAGCCCCTACGATACCGGCTGGGTCAACCCCTGCTGCGGCGCGAGATGCTGACCCAGCAGGTAATCGTGCTGCTCGAAGGGCAGGCTCGTCTGCTGGGTTACGACCCGCGCAACCAGCAGCCCGTTACTCTAAGGCGCTTCGATCGGGGCGAAATGCTGGGGGTAATCAGTCTGATTCGCGGCGTGCCCTGCGAAACGGTGATCGCCTCGACCGAGGTGCTGGCCCTTACCCTGCCCTCATACCGGTTTTTAGGGCTGTTGGATGAGTGCCCAGAGTTTGGCCGGGCCGTGCGCGATCGCGTCTATGCGATCGAGGCCTTTGATCTGGTGGCCGAGCATGCCAAGGCCCACGCCCTAGACGTTGGCGATCTCAAGGCCAAGGCCCAGACTGTCTGTGACGAGTCTGCAATTGTCACCCTGCCCAGCGGCCCCAACGACCTGAGCCAGTTAGATGCCAGCCTCACCTGGGTACTCAGCGGCGGTACGGTGCTAAATATTCCAGTTGGCTCCACGCTGGGGCGCGATCGCTCCGTTGAAGTGCTCAGTCCGCAGGGGGCAAGGGTTTTGGGTATGACCCAAGCCGTGCTGGCCGAAACGCTACCCGACCCTGTGTCAGAACCTGAGGCCGTGGTGCGCCCTGTGGAGGTGCTTGATGTCAATGACGTTCCCTACGCCACCGAGGCCGATCTAGCCCCTCGCGCTCAGTCCTCCTCAGCGGCGGAAAAATCGCCCAGTCGAAGCTACCCCTTCGCGCGGGGCCGGGGGGAAGTCGATGGGGCTCTGGCCTGCTTCGACATGCTCAGCCAGCACTTCTCCATGCCCTTTCGCAAAGATGTGATTCGCCGCATTTTGGCCAATCAGCACGAGCGCATGGGTCAGCTCTCGCTGCCAATCTGCGGCTCGGTGAGCGAAATGATGGGTCTCAAAACTCAGCTGGTGCGCGTGCCCGTAGGGGCCTTCGGGCGGCTCAACACCCCCTGCCTGATTCGCTGGCAGGAGAGCTTTGCGGTCGTCTATGAGACCGGCGAGAAAGCCTATATTCTGGGCGACCCAGAGGTGGGCATCATTCGCCGCAGCCCCGAGAGCTTTGCTGAGGTCTGGGACTCTGGCGACGGGACTGGGGGTGAAGTCCTACTGCTTGAGCCCACCCGCGAAACACCGCAGCAGAAGTTTGGGTTGCAGTGGTTCTGGCCCTCCATCAAACAGTACCGCTGGGTACTGATGGAGGTCTTTATCGCCTCATTTTTTGTGCAGCTGTTTGGTCTGGCCAATCCGCTGATGGTGCAGCTGATCATCGATCGCGTGATTGTGCAAAACAGCGTCGATACCCTGCAGGTGCTGGGCGTATTCCTGGTGGTGGTGGCAATTTTCGAGGCCGTACTGACCAGTCTGCGTACCTATCTCTTTGTCGATACCACCAATCGCATCGATATGGCCCTGGGGTCAGAGATTATCGATCACCTGTTTCGGCTACCCCTGCGCTACTTCGACAAGCGCCCGGTGGGCGAACTCTCCAGCCGTATCAACGAGCTAGAGAATATTCGCTCCTTTCTCACTGGCACAGCCCTGACGGTGGTACTCGACGCCGTGTTTTCGGTGTTGTACATCGTGGTCATGTTCATCTACAGCTGGCTGCTCACCCTGGTAGCACTGGCGACCATTCCGCTGTTTGTGCTGGTGACGGTACTGGCAGCCCCCGTCGTGCGCAAGCAGCTGCGGGTGAAGGCCGAGCGCAACGCCTCAACCCAGTCGCTCCTCGTCGAGTCGCTGTCGGGTATTCAAACCGTCAAGGCGCAAAATATTGAGCTGCGCACCCGCTGGAAGTGGCAGGAGCGCTACGCCGAGTACGTCAGCGCCGGGTTTAACACCGTGCTCACCTCCACCAGCGCCAACAGTGCCAGCAACTTTCTCAACAAGCTCTCGGCCCTGCTGGTGCTGTGGGTAGGGGCTTACCTGGTGCTGCAGGGCGAGCTTACCCTGGGTCAGCTGATCGCCTTCCGGATTATCTCAGGCTACGTGACCGCGCCGATTTTGCGCCTGGCCCAGCTGTGGCAAAACTTTCAGGAAACGGCCCTGTCGCTGGAGCGACTGTCGGACATCATCGACCACCCGCAAGAAACTGAAGCCGACGAGGCCAACCAGATTCCGATGCCCGAGATCACCGGGCAGGTCACCTTCGAGAATGTGGCCTTTCGCTTTGCGCCCTCAGGGCCCCTGCAGCTGGCGAATGTCAGCCTGGAGTTCCCCTCCGGTATTTTCATTGGCGTGGTAGGCCAAAGCGGGTCGGGTAAAAGCACCCTGATGAAAATGCTGCCTCGCCTCTACGAGCTGGAGTCGGGCCGTATTTTGATCGACCACTACGACATCAGCAAGGTGGAGCTGCACTCCCTGCGGCGGCAGATCGGCATTGTGCCCCAGGATAGCCTGCTGTTTGACGGCACGATTCAGGAGAATATTTCGCTTACTAACCCCGATGCCGAGCCGAGCGTAATTATTGAGGCCGCCAAAACCGCCTGCTGCCACGACTTCATTATGGATTTGCCCCTGGGCTACAACACCCGTGTCGGTGAGCGGGGGTCTACGCTCTCGGGGGGGCAGCGGCAGCGAATTGCGATCGCCCGCACCATCTTGCAAAACCCACGTCTGCTGATTTTGGACGAAGCCACCAGCGCCCTCGACTACGACACCGAGCACCAGGTCTCAATGAACCTCAAAGCCTGGGCCAAGGGCCGCACGGTATTTTTTATCACCCACCGGCTCAACACCATTCAGCAGGCCGACCAGATTCTGGTGATGGATCAGGGCTCGGCGGTGGAGCTGGGCACCCACGCTGAGCTGATGGACCTGCAGGGGCGCTATTTCACCCTCTACCAGCAGCAGCTCAGCGGTGTTTAGGGAGGATTGAATGACCAATCTCCGACCATCCCCCGTAGGGTACATTCGCGCCAGCAATGCACCGTTCCCTGAACGCTTGTAGAACTTGAACCGCTCCACAACAGAAGGTCTTCTTTAGCAATGCTGCTCGAACGGTGGGTTACGGCCTAGCAAAGGCCTCGGTCTTTTCCCCAATTTCTCTCCAGCCTCACCCACCCTACCCATCCACTCATCCACCCGCCATAGCGCCTCACGACCGACTCTGCAACACCAACTCCCCCGCTGGAATCGGTGGATCGGCAGCCCGCTCGGTAGTGACGAGCATCTGTACAGCCTCGGCACCGCAGGCGGCGTTGGGCAGAACCCACTGGTTCGTGTCCTGCCCGGCACTGGGGTTAAATTGGCCGCAAAAAACGGGATCGCTGTCGGCCAGGGCCCACAGGCGGTAGACCTGGTCGGCGCTGAGGGGACGCAGATCGGTAGTGACCATCAGGGCGGTTTGCGCGTCATGGTCAATAACCAGGCGACCGCTGGCCTGAGGTTCAGCCTCGGTGCCAGACAGCGTGTAAAGCTGGTTGGTCGGCTGACTGAAGCTGGCCACCACGGCCTCGGTTTGGCGCAGGGCCAGTCGCAAGCGCTGGTTTTCTTGCACAACGAGCACCAGAGCCAGCCCCGTAGCCGCCCAGCCAAGGGCCAAACCCAGCTTGCCCAGAGGCAGACGACGGCGACCGAGATTGGGTGCTGGTGCTTGTTCAGAGACAGGTTCGGGGGCCAGTGCCGGGGCCGGATTTTGGACGGTGGCCATAATGCGATCGCGGACCCCAGGCGGTGGAGCCACAGGCGGCAGCAGGGTGGGCAGGCTCTCCCAGGTAGACTGCAGGTTCGCTAGTTCGCTAGCCACTTCGGGGTACTGCCCCATCCACTGCTCGACCAGGGCAGCTTCATCGTCGGTGAGATCGTTGAGCACGTACCCGGCTAGTAGCGATCGCCAGTTTTCAGGGAGAGGGGTTGGGTTCATCGGGCGGGGAGGGTGGATG
>PYGV01000010.1 GCA_003022385.1 filamentous cyanobacterium CCP3
GGTAGGGTGTTGTCGGTGGGGGTTTCCAGGCTGGAGAGGGCGATTTGGTCCTGGAGCTGTTGCAGCTGGGAATGGGTGGCTGATAAGCGATCGCGGCTGGCGTCTAGCCGCTGCTGGGCCATTTGCTGGTAGGCGGGGGTTTCAATCTGGTCGAGCACCGCCAGCCCGTCGGCTACCTGACCAGAGAGGTCAAGCACGGTGTGCATGGCTTCGAGCAGCTCGACCTGGAGCAGCGGGTCGCGGCTGTAGATGCGGGCAGCGAACTGCTGCGATTCTGTAGCCCAGGTCTGTACCTGACGCCAAGTGTTTTGCGACTTCGAGGGTACTCGCTGCTCCAGGGTACCCAGCTGGATGGCAAAGGTTTGGGCATTGAGCAGGTCGCTACTGTTGGCCGCTGCCGGGCTGGGGCGAAACCCGGTGGCCCAGCTGCTTACCATAGCTGCGGCGATGCCAGATCCGGCCAGAACGGCCAGGGGCTTTGGTCCCGCTAGCAGCATTAACAGGGCATAGCCCAGGGCGGTTCCCCCCAGCAGCACGTAGGTTTGGGGCTGGCTCCAGAAAGTCGATCGGCGCGTGGCCATAGCTGGGCAACTATCTCTCTAGCAGTTTTTTGGGCGATTTTCTTGGGCAATATCGTCTAGCGCAAATCTGCCTACGGCACGATCAGGGTGCTGCCCAGGGCATTAATGGCATCAGAGACTTGGGCTTCGCCTGCGCTGGTGGCGGCTACCATCAGCAAAAACACCTGGGCCTCGCGCTGGCGGGCAAAGATTTTGCCGGTGATGGGCTGGGGCGGGGCTGCCCCCTGGCTCAGTCGTCCGGCCCAGTTGATGCGCACACCACCCCCGGCAATGGGCTGCACATCGCCCGCCACAAAGCCTTCTCCAGCGCCAAAGGTGCTCTCAGCCGCCGCGACCATGGCGGCCTCGGGGGAACTATTTGGCAGTAAGGGGGCGACTGCTACGGTATAGGCCAGGCTGCCGTCAGCGGCTTGAAACAGGGGGGTAGCCCCCACCGAGCTGACGCTGTAGCCGTCTAAAATGCCGATCTGAAATCGTCCCTGGGGGTCTTCAAAATTGCCGCTTACCATCGGCAGAGCGGGGGCCAGGGTAGGCGGCGGCGCATTGCCCTGAGCCTGAGCCAGCGGCGCAGTGACGCGGCCCTGGCCCCCCAGTTCCCAGCTGGTGCCATGGGTCAACAGGATGCTCGCCACCAGCGCGATCGCGCCCACGACCAGCACTCTCAACCGCCGTATGCCCAGTCCCATGGTGCAATCCTCCCTACTTAACCGCCCAGCATAGCCAACTTTGCGGGCGGCGCACCCCCTTCGCTCAAAGAAGTTAACCTTGAACACTCTCCCCGCTCACTTCGACTCCGCTCAGGAACCGGCTGCTTCTACCTCGTTCAACGGGATGTCTACCCACCCACCTACCCACCTACCCACCTATTCATCCACCTACCTACCCATCCACCCATCTACTCCCCAAAATACGCCTCCACACAGCGCACAAACATCTCCACCCCCAGCCCCAGGGCCGTCTCATCAAAATCGAAGCGGGGGTGATGATGGGGGTAGGCCAGGGCCTTGTCGGCATTGGCTGAGCCTAAAAAGAAGTAGCAGCCCGGCACTTCTTGGAGGAAAAAGGCCATGTCTTCGCCGCCCATGGTGTGGCAGTCGGGCACTACGCCCGCTGGCGTTTCGACCACGGCCAGCGCCACCGATCGCACCAGATCCGCCATACCCGCATCGTTAATCACGGGGGGATACAGCGCCCGGTAGTCGAAGCTGTAGCTGGCTCCGTGGGCCTGACAAATACCCGCGATGATCTGCTCCAGGCGGGGGGCAAAGTAGTCAGCATAGGCGGGGTCGAAGTAGCGCACGGTGCCGCCAAAGGTAGCGGTGTCGGCAATTACGTTCTGGGCCTTACCCGCGTGAAACTGGCCCACGGTGACCACCGCTGACTTGGTGGGGTCGATATTGCGAGCCACGATGGTTTGCAGCGCGTTGACAATCTGCGCCCCCACCACGATCGCATCTACCGTCTGGTGGGGCAGCGCCCCGTGGCCCCCCTTGCCCTGCACGGTGCAGGTAAAAAATTCTGACGCCGCCATCAACGCCCCGGTGCGCACGCCCACGGTGCCCAGGGGCAGGTTGTTCCACAGGTGCAGGCCAATCATGGCTTCGACGTCGGGGTTCCTGAGTACCCCGGCCTCGATCATGGGTTTGGCGCCGCCCGGCCCCTCTTCGGCGGGCTGAAAGATGACCTTGATGGTGCCCGCAAAGTCGCGGTGGGTAGCCAGGTAGTAGGCGGTGCCCAGGGCGATCGCCACGTGGCCGTCGTGGCCACAGGCGTGCATCACCCCGTCGTGCTGAGAGCAGTAGGGCACGGTATTTTCTTCTTGAATGGGCAGGGCATCCATATCGGCACGAATGCCCAGCACGGGGCCGGGGCGGGTGCCCTCAATGACTGCCGCCACGCCGGTTTGAGCAATATTGCGCTGGTACTCAATACCCCACTCGCTGAGCTGAGCGCAGATAAAGTCGGCGGTCAGCCATTCTTTGAACCCCAGCTCGGGCTTTTGGTGCAGGCCGCGCCGCCAGGTGACCAGCTGGTCTTGCAGCGCTTGAATGTCTGGACGAATGCGATCGCGGTGGACGGGCAGGGGAGGGGCGGTGGTGGCAAACATGGCGTAACGACTAAGAAATAGAGCTAAACAAGCCTCTGCCTGGGGCAAGAGGTACCCCTACCAGCATAAACCAGGCATCCTGACGGCTGGCCTCAGCAAGACCCCGTTCAGCATTTGCAGTTTAATAGAGGTATTCAACCCGCACACATGCTCACAGTTATGACGCTACAGGAATTACAAGACCAGGCTCTGCAACTTTCGGTTGAGGCCCGTTGGCAGCTCGTGAATACCGTTCTGGCCTCGCTCCAGCAAGACACCCACTGCGCCCTGATGGAACCCGACCCCGCCTTTCCCGACATTGCCTTTCGCTCCGATGCCGAAAATAGCTGGGTGCCCGTGGTGCACGGCACCAGTATTCACGTCAAAACTGTTGTGATGGCGGCCACTGAATGGGAATGGTCCAGGGAGCAAATTGCTGAAGAGTACGGTCTCTCTAGCGCTCAGGTAGACGCAGCCCTGGTGTTTTACAACACTCACCGCGATGAGGTGAATGGCGCGACTCCGGCGGCAGCACCGAGACAGGACGCCGAACCAACGCCTAAGCTAAAACCCCAAAAGTCGGCTAAAAAATCGTCTAAAACCCCGATTGAGTCTGCCGAGTCTGCCAAGGTATAGCCCTACCCCTGTGCCTTTCCACAGATACCTCAAATTTGAAGAAGCGTTAGACTGTCAACAGTACAGTTACAAATGTTTACAGATGCTTCCCGATTTGATTGGCGCCACCCGAGACTACTGGCGCAAGCTAGACGAGGTCGAAGCCGCCTACCAGCGCAATGAGCTGACCCTGAATGAGGTCAACGCCGAGGTTAAGGCGCTGATGGTTGAACTGGGCCAAACCCGGCGGCAGCTGTTGAGAGATAGCTGGGCGATCGCGCAGAGGTTTGTGCAGCGGCAGGGCGACGCTCTGGCGGGGGTGGCGGCGCTGGGCGTACTGGCCTACGTGTGGCTGGCGGTCAATTTCTAGCCATTGTGCAAGTGATGGCACCGCGTTCTTTGCAGCGGTTCAGCAACATTTTGCTGAGTGAACCCTCAGGCATTGGCTAAGCTAAAGTCACTCCTCTAGCTCTGTGCCCCCATGCCCAATCTGCAGCAAACCTGGGACAACAGCCGCTTCTTCACCGGCAGCGACGATCCTCAAATTGCGGCCACCGCCCGTCGCCTCAAGGCCGAAATCGATGCTCTGGCCACCCTCTGTGCCCCTTTTGTTGAGCCCGTTGAGGCGGCAGCGCCCCTCGCCCCAGACCAGTTTGAGGGCTGGCTGGCCCAAGTCAGAGCCGCCCACCAGCAGCGCACCGCCACCAGCAAACAGCTGGGCAACCTGCGCACCTTTATTTCTTCTGTTCTCAGCGTTGACTCCCGCGATGCCAGCGCCAGCGAGTGGAAGCCTACGCTGCAACAGCTCGGCGCCGAGCTGAGTCAGGCCACCAAAGCGCTGGATATTTTCCTGCTGCGGGCCAGCGACGAGTTTATTCAGGCCCTGGTGGCCGATCCGGTGCTTGCAGAGCTGAGCTTTTCGCTGCGGCACCAGCGCCAGCTCAATGACCAGCTGCTCAGCCTGGCCGAAGAAAAGCTGATCACGGGCCTGGCCGTGAACGGGCTACAGGGCTGGGGCAACCTCTACACCGAGCTTTCGGGTACCCTGCAGTGCACCGTCGGGGGCGAGAGCGTGGGTTTGGCCAAAGCCTTTAACCTGCTCAGTTCGCCCGATCGCACCATTCGCTCTGAGGCCTGGCACGGCGTCAATGCCGCCTGGGAGAGCCGGGCCGAAACGGTGGCGGCCATTCTCAACGCCATCAACGGCTGGCGGCTAGAGGAAACCCGGCGGCGATCGCACCACCGCACCCTGCACTACCTCGACAAAAGCTGCCACCAGAGCCGCATCGATCGCGCTACCCTCGACGCCATGATGGAGACGACCTATCAGCGGCGGGCGATCGGCCAGCGAGCTTTGAAGGCGATGGGCCAGGTGCTTGACATTCAGCCCGCCCCCTGGGATTTGTTTGCGCCACCTCCCACCAGCCAAAGCGAGGGCCAGAGCGAAGGCTACACCTTTGCCGAGGCCATTGACCTGATTGCCAGCGCCTTTAGCCAGTTCAACCCGGCCATGGGCGACTTTGCGGTAATGATGGCTGAAAAAGGCTGGATTGACGCCCAGCCCACCCCCAACCGAGCCACTGGGGCCTACTGCACCAGCTTTGCCGAACCAAAAGAGCCGCGCATCTTTATGACCTTTGAGGGCAGCATGAACAACGTGCTGACCCTGGCCCACGAGCTGGGCCACGCCTGGCACAACTGGGTCATGCAGGATTTGCCCCGCTACAAAACCTTCTACCCCATGACCCTGGCCGAAACAGCCAGCATTTTTGGCGAAACCCTGGTGCGCGACGCCCTGTTTGAGCAGGCCAGCACCCCCGAGCAAAAGCTCAGCATCGCCTGGGAGGAGGGGTCTGCCGCCTCCACATTTTTGCTCAACATTCCGTCGCGCTTTACCTTTGAGCAAAAACTGGTCGAAGCTCGCCAGCGCGGGTTTGTGATTGCAGGCAGCCTCAAAACCACGATGCGCGACAGCTGGCAGCACTGGTACGAAGATAGCCTGACCCACTACGACGAGATGTTTTGGGCCAGCAAGCTGCACTTCTCGATCGCAGAACTGGGCTTTTACAACTATCCGTACCTGTTTGGCTACTTGTTTAGCCTCGGCATCTACGCCCAAAAAGACCGCTACGGCAGCGCCTTTAACGACCTGTACACCAACCTGCTGCGCGACACGGGCAGCATGACCGCCGAAGAGGTGGTGCAGCGCCACCTACAGCAGGATATTCGCCAGCCCCAGTTTTGGCAGGCCAGCCTGGATATTGTCGATCGCGCCGTCAGCCGGTTAGAGAGTTTGGCTCTCTAAGTAAGTGGGTCGGATGATCTATGAGCTGCATTCCGACTCCGCTCAATGCTCGACCCGTATTTCTGCCTATGTGGGAACCGCAGCCGTTCCCTGAGCGGAGTCGTTCGCGCTGGCGTCTCCCGTAGGGAGAAAGGGAACGGCTGTGGCTGTTTTTATTGGTGAGGGTGCTGCACTAGCGGCACAGACGATCGGTGTCAGCCAATATCTACCTCACCCAACCAGGAGCTGCTGCGTGAAAATCTAAACGGCAAAACCCGTCTTTTGCTTTGATTTGCCTTTCGACTTTTTCTTTGACGAGCCCTGGCCGACCTCTTGCAGCGCCTCCTGAAACAGGTTGTGCAGGTGAATCGGCACGTTGGCAATCTCTGGCAGCGTGGGTTCTAGCGGTTTGTCAGCCTGAGCCAACACCTGATCTAGATCGGCTGTGCTCAGCTCAGGGCGATCGAGCACGCGCCCTAGCGACGCCATCAGCGGTTTGGGGTTTTCGTCAGCGAGGCAGCGCCAGATATAGGCGTTGACCGCATCATCCTTGAGGTACTTCTGAATTAGGCGATCTAGTTTTGCCATCGAGGCTTCATCGGTCGCCTCAAACAGTTGGGTAAGGTGCGTGTAGTCTTTTAAGAACGTTTGACCCCAGCGAGGATGGACAAATACGGTAACCGCTTCTGCCCGACGCAGATCGTCCGGCAGGCTGATGGAGGGCATGGCCATTTTGACCGCCTGCTTGTTCTTTAACAGGCGATTCACCTGGCCCCCGTCTTCGCCAAACGACTCTACCGACTCAGCAATGTCTGCCTCAGAGACACCGGCTTCAGCCGCTAGCTCCTGCAGCGATTTGGAGCCGTCGATCCCGGCCTCTTCCAGGCGACGCTGGGTGGTGACATCCTGGTACTCGTTCAGCTTTTTGTTGAGTTCGTGGCCCGAGAGGGTGACGCGATCGCCGCCAAAAAATTCAACAAAGTCTTGGTGAAAGCGCTCTACAGACTCCCAGGCGGCCTCTAAAAGCTCTGGGGCATCGCCGTAGAGGTAGCCAGGGAACCAGTTTTTGAAGTTGCCAATGGCCACCGCAAGTTTAGGTTTGCCCAGCTTGCCCAGCAGCATGAGGGGGCCTGAAAACGTCCACTCCTCTGGGGCCATCGGCAGCAGGCGAGTGACGACAATTTCGCCGGGGCTGAGCCGGGCTAGCTCCTCGGCTGACTGGGCCGCGCTGGGCTCAACCCAGTAGCGCTTTTCTGTCAGCCAGTTCATTAACTCGTAGCGATCGCCCGAACCTTCAGCTGAATCACCATCTGGCACCTGAAGGACTTTGAATAAGCCGTTGAAGGTATTTTGCCAGCTCCTAACTAAAGCCTGGTCGGCCTTGGATAGCTGAGATTGATGTATAAAAGCATCCAGCACCGATTGGTCAGCGACCTGACCTTCGGTTAGAAACATATCGATGGCAAGTTCAGAGCGACTGATGCCCTGTAGGTTAGTCGATGACCAGAGTTTTAAGCGATCGGCACTGTAGCTTTCTAAGGCCGTTGCTAACTCACCATCGGTGTCCAGCACAAAGTTATATAGGTCTTGCTTTAATTCTTCAGATCGCTTTAACTGATCGTTCACAGAGAGCCCTACTTAACACAACGAAACCCCTAGCAGCCTGCCCCTTTAAAAACAGATTAGGACAACTACCCTTCAGAAGTTGTCCTAAATCGTTATGAGCAGGTGGGTCTAACCACTTCAGGGCAATTTAGTGCCCAGTATACCAAAGCTTCGGATTATGGTGCGCCAGTCTGTAGCGCAACCTGCTTTGGGCTCTGGGGCACGGCTGCCCATCTAAGTCAGCTAGCCACTATTGCTGCTAATTAGACAGTCCGCTTGGTGGCTGCGTAGTAGATAAATAGAGCCACAATTGCACCCAAAACAGCGATGATAACGCCGCCAATGCTGAGCCCCGTTGCCGTGAGGGCGAGCGAGCCTGTCGTCAGCAGAGTGTAAAGGCTGCCGCCCACAAAGGCACCGATGACACCTAAGATGAGGGTGCCCAGGATGCCGCCGCTCTGATGACCAGGATAGATGGCTTTAGCAATGGCGCCAGCAACCAGACCCAACACGATCCAAGCAAGAATATTCATAAGACTGTCTCCAGAGAGTAAAATCAACAGGATAAAAAACAGTTAAAAGGTCTCTAAGAGGTCATTAAAAACGTTAGAGACTGATCTGCGTTTTCCTTTTCAAATAGTAATTTAGCAGAGTGCATTGGGCTGTTGAGACTCTCTAAAGGTACATTCTGAGTAATCTAAAGACATAGGGCGATCTCTGGTGGCTGTGGAGAATTGCAGAGCGAGCCTCTCGTCTGTCTAGTTCAGTCTAGATAAGCAACCTGCTCTAACTCGCAAAACTCGTCTCAGAGGGCTGTAGACCTCTTGCACCAACCGCTCAGGGCTATCGTAAAGATTCCTTTGGCCGGACTGCGACAGGGGTAATTTGATTGCTCAGCGAGCGCTTCTGCGCAACCGGGTTCTACCAAAAGATAGATCGGCGGAGCTGAGGTTTCTCTCTACTCTAGAGAGGTTGACTTTCACTTTGCCGAGCGAAAATTTTTTCCATGGCTCAAAATAATGCGGCGATCGCGGGCGCTGGCAAATACCGTGACTAATTCTACGTTTGACTACGACCTACTCGTCATCGGTGCCGGGTCGGCTGGCCTGTCGGCGGCTACGACCGCTGCCCAGCACGGTGCCCAGGTGGCGATCGCCGACCCCGACTTGATCGGCGGTACCTGCATCAATCGCGGCTGTGTGCCCAAGAAATTTATGGTGTTTGCCGCCGATTTTGCTCGCCAGCAGTGCCTAGCCAAAAGCTACGGCTGGGTCAACCCCAGCGGCCAGTTCGACTGGTTGATGCTGCGCACCGCGATCGATCGCGAACTCGCCAAGCTGCGGCAGTCGTACCAGTCGAAGTTGACTAAGCTGGGCGTAACTGTGCTCAACGATGCGGCCCGGTTTGTTGACCCCCACAAGGTCGAGCTGGGCGATCGCACCGTTGTTGTCGATAAGGTGATCATCGCCACGGGCGCTCAGCCCGTCAAGCCCGACCTGCCCGGCATCGACTGCGGCCTCACCTCGCGCGACATGTTTCAGCTAGAGGCGCTACCCAGCCAGCTCACCATTGTGGGCGGCGGCTACATTGGGGCCGAGTTCAGCAATATTTTTGCCACCCTGGGCTGCAACGTCACCCTAATCGACAAAAATGACTGGATTTTGCCCGGCTTCGACGAAGACATTCGCAAAGCCCTGCACCACAGCCTGATGGATCAAGGCATTCGGCTCTGCGCAGAAACCTCGCTCAAAGCCTTGCGCACTGACGAGAGCGGCATTCACGTTTCTTTGTCGGGCAAGCACGACGACACGCTGCTGGCCGATACGCTGCTGCTGGCGCTGGGGCGCAAGCCCAACCTGGAGAGCCTCAACCTGGAGGCGGCGGGAGTGGAGGTCAAGGATGGGGCGATCGCCGTTGATGACTACAGCCGCACCTCGCAGCCGTCGATCTTTGCGATCGGCGACTGCACCGATCGCCTGCCGCTGACCCCCGTGGCCAAGGCCGAAGGCGCTGCCGCCGCCAAAACCCTCTTTACCGATCGCCCCCAGGCCGTTTCCTACCGCTGGGTGCCCTCGGCGGTGTTTTGCTCCCCGGAAGCCGCCACCGTAGGCTGGAGCGAGGCCGAAGCGAGGTCTCACGACGACTTAGAAATTGAGGTGCGCTGCTCGCGGTTCACGCCGCTGCGCTACCTGCCGTCGTCTCAGCAGCGAGAGGCGCTGATCAAGCTGGTGGTCAACGCCAAGTCTCAAGAAATCCTGGGCCTACACCTGGTGGGTGACGAAGCTTCCGAGATGATCCAGGGCTTTATTCCGGCGCTGCGGCGGGGGCTAACGGTGGCAGAGCTAACCGAAACCATTGGCCTTCACCCTACCTCTGGCGAAGAAATTTTTGCCCTGGATTAACCCATTTTGCTATCTATCTCAGCCTGACAGGATCGGGGTTGACGCTACGTTCTACCCTTTGGCGCTACTCAGTTTTTGATTTTTCTTTAGTTTGAGACCAATGTTTATTTAGCTTGGGAGAAAAGTGGTTATGACTAGCGATGTTTCACTGGATAAAACTGAGATCAAGCAGGTGCGCGATCGCTCGCTGTGGACTGGCGTTGTACTCGCTATTTTTGGCGTGGTGGCAATCACACTGCCGATTGTTTCCACCATTTTTGTTGAAACCTGGGTTGCCCTCATTTTGGCTTCTGCTGGGGCAACCAAGCTGTTTTATGCCTATCAGACTCGCGCCAAGGGCGGCACCCTGTGGAAGGTGCTGCTGGGCGTGCTCTACATCGCCACGGGCATCATGCTGTTTATAAACCCTCGCACGGGCATTTTGACGCTGACGCTGTTACTGGGCAGCTTTTTGCTCACCGAGGGCGTGTTTGAGCTGATTTTGGCGTTTAAGCTGCGGCCTCAGCAAAACTGGACCTGGTCTTTAGCCAACGGCATTATCACGCTTTTGCTGGGGGCGATGATCTGGTTTCAGTTTCCCTTCGATGCGCCCTGGCTGCTGGGTACGCTGGTGGGGGCCAGCATTTTGTTTACGGGCATTGCCCGCATTGGGCTATCGTTTAAGGCTCGCGAAGTGCTGAAAAATGAGTCTGAGTCGGCGGCCTCTGCTTGAGTTGTCGCCCTAGGGCCACCCGGCGGCCTTGACTAGGCCGCCGGGTGGCTCAAACCCACACTCGCTCAATCAGATACAAATCAAATTTCTCGTCACTACTCAAGATAGGTAAGGAGTAGTTGATAGATTGAGCAACCAAAAAACGATCAAAGGGATCTCGGTGATTCTTTGGTAAAGGTAGATTTATGTAAATATCTAAATCTTCTGTACTGATCGGCAAAATTTCCACCTTTAGGAACTCAAGTCGAATCAAAAGCTGACTAAACGATGAAGTAATTTGGAGCTTGCCGATATTGAGCTTAATTGCAATTTCCCACAAGCTAGCAACACTGAAAAACAGATCCTTTTTGGCATCTAAAATAGTCTTGGCTTGAGTGCTGAGCCTAGAATCCGACTCGGCATACCAAAGGACAGTGTGAGTATCTAAGAGGATTGACATACTACATATACTCTCTACATATACTCTGCCAAATCTTCTAATGGCTCATCGAAATCATCAGACATGATAATTTGGCCTTTTAAGCTGCCATACCCATAACGCTTTTCAGCCTCTTCGGGTGTTATCTGCTGTAGTTCCTGCTGTAGCTCCTGCTGTATTTCTAGAAGGTTAGATGTTCTATTCCTCAAATGTCTTTCTAGAAGAAATTCAACATAGTGCAGAACTTCTGTTTGCAATGATTCTGGCAAAACTTCTAGTTTTTTAAGCAAAGTAGGTTGAATCATCGCTTGTCTCCTCCGCAGATTTTGGTGATAACATTACAGCGATTCAGGTTTGAGTGAAGGCGTTGTTTTTCTTTCCAGAGCTTTTGAGATTATTTCTCACAGTTCCATCATGCCTCGCCTTGATGCTCTACGTTGTTAGGCATTTGATGGATGATGTTCATAGTCTCAACGCTAACGGTGCAGACCCGCTGGAGCAGGTCGATGACGTGCTCTTTGTAGTCGGCGAAGCGGTAGGTGTTGAAGAGTTCGCGGATGGTGGGGTCTTTGGGTTTCTTTTCTTTGTACTGGTCGAGTATCCACTCTAGGGCGGAGCGGTTGCCGAGTTTGTAATCCCAGGCAACGGCGGGCACTCCGGTTAGGGTGGTGTCGGTATCGAGGATGATGTGGCCTTGGGTTTTGTCGGCTTTGAGTTTGGGTTTGGGGGTTTTCTTCGGTTTGGCGGGGGCGTCGTTGGGGATTAACGATGCCTGTAGGGGCGCATCGTCTTGTGCTTCTGGGCTAGATTGGTCAATGCGTTTTAGACCGAAGGGTTCGGCGGTTTCGTAGGTGAGGTGGAGATCCATGAGGGCTTTGCCCCAGGTGGCCCACTGGTGGAAGTCGGAGTAGTAGGGCAGGCGGGGAAATTCGCGTTTGAGGTTGAGTTCGTATTTGGTGCGGTAGGCGGGATGGTGGAGGACGGCGTAGGTGTAGTGGAAGATGTCGAGTTTGGTGATGGTGGGGTCGGTGTAGTGGGTTTGGAATTGGGTTAAGCCCCAGTCGGTGATGTTGTCGATGCGATCGCCGTTTTCGTCATAGCGATATATAGAAAAGTAATGAGATCCGCCTTGCGTTAGCAAATTTGGAATAAAATCAATTGCCAGTGCAAAGTTAGGTGTTTCTGCTCCTATCTTTAGCCAGATAGAATAATTCTTCTCATTTTCACTTGAGTTAGGATAAAAGTTTTTATAAAGCCCTGGTCTATCTATGACCAACTCTGACAAGTAGAGCAATCTTTTTACATAAGGCCTGTACAAGCTCTGAGAAATATCAGAAGCGAGGAATTTGATTTTACGACCAGCTTCAACATATCTCTTTAATTGCTCACTCCACTTTATTTTATTACTTAGTAAAGCATCTATATCCTGTATGTTTTTGTGCTCTATACGTTTTAGATCGGAATTGTACACTTTGCAGAAGAAACTCATCTTGCCTTTCAATGCTTCGAGGCTGAAATCATATACCCACTCATCTCTATTAGTGGATATTCCTAAGGAGAAGTCCTGAAAAACTGCTTCTGCTACTCCCTGTGATTTTGATGCCTTACTTCCAATAGCTAGGAGTTTATCAAAATCATTATTGGCAAGGTTTATCCAGTTTGAGTGCTTGTCGGGCTTAACACGTTCAAAATTAATCTCTGAGAGTCTATTGCCTGAAAGAAACTCTAACTTATTCTCTGAGATCTCAAATTCTGGCCTACGTGCATAATATATTTTTGCAAAATCTTCACCTTGGCGATCTCGTTTGACCATAAAGCTGATAGCGACACCTGTTTGTATTCCAAAGACATTATGAGTTGTGCCAGACAGCCTTGAGTTTGCCCGTACATTGCCACCAAGATCTATGACATATATTTCGGAAAATTCTCTCGAAATAACTTGCCTCAATCCATCAAAATTCTTTGCATCTATGAATGAAGAGTTTGTGATAAATGCTAGGATGCCATTTCTATCAAGTCGACTGCTAGCCCATCTAAAAAAACGAGTGTACATATCATACAGCTTCGTTTTTTGTGCTTTGCTCTCTCTTAAATACGTGGCTTTTATCTGTTTATCTATTTCTGTATAATTCCTGTTTCTGTTGTTGTCATTTTCGTTTTCCTGGTTAGCGTTGTACGGTGGATTGCCAATAATGACGGAAATATTTTTACTGTTCTGATCTGAAATCCTTGTCGTATTTTGTACGCTCATCGCAAACAGGTCAAACTGCTGTCCTTCAAAGGCGCAGTGATCTAGCGTATCCACCAAGCAAATGTTCTTAAACTCTTCGTACTTGCCCATCTTTTGCTGATAGGTAAACTCAATATTCAAATTTGCAATGTAATAGGGCAAAATCGCTACTTCATTACAGTGAATCTCGTGTTTGTACTTGTGCTCTAGCTTATCGTGGGGCAAATATTCAATCAGCTCCGTCACATAGGTTCCCGTTCCCGTGCAGGGGTCTAAAATCTCCACCCCCGGATCGCTCAGCAGCTTGCCAAAGTGCTTGTGGGTCAAATAATCGGCACTCTCAATCATGAAGCGCACAATTTCATTGGGCGTGTAGACAATGCCCAGCCGATCTGCCGCTTTTGGGTTGTATGCCTTGTAAAAGTTTTCGTATACCGCCTTCAAAAACTTCTGCTTTTCGTGGTGGTTGGCGATGTTTTCTGATTTGCGGCGAATCACTACATAGTAGTGCTCAATGCTTTTGAGGGTGTTTTTGCGAGTTGCCCCGGTAAAAAAGGTGTTGATGATTTGGGCAATGCCCTGGGCAATGTTGTTTTCGCGGTGAAACTGCGACTCATGAAAGATATTGGTAAAAATATCCTCCGTGAGAATATGCTGAATCAGCATTTCGTGGACGTCAAATACCTCAATTTCGGGGTTGATAGACTGGCGGCACAACTCCAGAAACATATCTCGCCGCTGGCGAAATGCCGTATTTGTATCTTCTTGCTGAGCAATGATGCTACGCAGTGCCTCCAGGATGTAAGGAATGTCGTCCCTAAAAGCTTTGATGGCCGCACGAAAGTCACGCACCTCGGGCCGTTCGTAGTCGATGAAGGCGGCAATTAGCCCATCCAGTTCGTCAGCATCGCGCATCGACACCCGCGCCTGCTCTCGTCCGTGCTGAATCAATACAGCCGTTTGTGAGTCTTCAAACAGAATGTTTTCGTCGGGGTAGCCCTTCTCAAACTTCTTCTCAATTTCTTCGTCCAGAACATCGTACTGGTCTTTGCTCTCCCACCAGCCATGCTCTAGCCGAATCGCATCCTTCACGGTGCCATCTGGGTAGACCGTGGTATTGAACTTAGTTTTGTAGTCTAACTCTGGAATCAGCATGTAGTTGCGCGGCTTGCAGTAGTCGTTTAGCAAGCGCTCAAAGGCATTGCGAATGCTGGTTTCTTTGCGGGAGCCGCCGTACTGAATAATTTTGGCCACTTCGGCCTGGTACTGCGTAACGATGAGGCGAGACATGGAGGCAACAGGTGAAAGACCAGCAGGCAAGGGTTTCTTACCTTTTACCTGATCTTTCCCTTTGTGGAGCCGCGAACCCGCCAGACTTTCATCCTTTAAACGCATAAATTAACCGAGACAAGAGAATTGAAGTCTCTTGTCTCGGAAGTTTCGGTGATGAAAGCTACGAATTAATTGAGCTGTCGCCAGCGCAGCAGGTAGCTAAACACCTCCCCCTGCTCTGGGGTAATCAAAATCCCCGAGTCGGGGATGGTTACCAGCTGGCTCCACTCCCGCTGTTCGGCGTAGCGGAGCAGGTGCAGGTGGTTGATTGCCCCCCGCACCCCGTCGGGCGAACCGACCACCAGATGGCGCAACCGCTCGCGCCCCGGCTGGGGCATTGGGGATGCTAATTGCAGCGAATCTAGATCCCCGGTTTTTCCAAAAAACCGGGGATCTTGACGGGTAAAACACAACATAAGGTTTCCTCCAAAGGAATGGATGGGTAGGAAACCAAAATTTGGCCGCTCCCAGAGGTCGTGCGGTTCGGAGCGGCCAAGAGTAAAATGCTACTCAGCCACCGAGACTGCTTGCTTCAGCCTTGGGGGTCAGCCGCTGGTTGGAGGCCCTAATCTCCTTCCAGTGGCGTTCGACCAAATTTTGGGAATCAAGCTGCTCGCACCACAGCTCTTAGATGAGAAATTTAGCCTATTGCGATCGCCTAGGCAAGTCAAAATCGCTACAGAGTGTATCTCCGTCGTGAACCGTTACATTGCGGGGGCGATGGCGCTGTGCCAGCCCTGATTGCTTAGCTGCGGCTGTTGTAAGGGCTGCATTTAGCCGCGACATCCTTGGTGTCTAAAGTCTCTAGGTAACAGGCCAATCGATAGAAGTCAATCTATCGACCGCTCGTTAAGCTACTAGTAAACCGAACGAAAAAAAGATTATGCGTTAAAAAATTTGCTGGGTGAAGCCGAAACCAAGCTGTCAGACGCCGGTATGGACAAGCGCGGTGCAGACCGTTTTGCAGGGGGAGCACGGTTTACCTGCTCGACGACGAGGCCGTAGTTATTTATTGAAATTGAGGAGGTCGGCGATCGCGTTGATCAGGCGATCGGGCTCGACGGGCTTAGCGATATGCTTTTGAAAGCCCGCCGCTATAGCCTGCTGATAGTCGATTTCTCCGGCGTAGGCGGTGAGCGCGATCGCCGGTACCTGGCCGCCCTGTTCTGGCGGCAATTGTCGCATCTGACGCATCAGCGTGTAGCCGTCTACATCGGGCATACCAATATCGCTGAGCAAAATGTCGGGAATAAACTGGCCCAACACCGCCATGGCCTCATGAACGCTGGCGGCGGCTATCACCTTAGCCCCGTTTAGCTCCAGCAAAAAGGCAATAAACTCAAGCGTGTTGGTGTCGTCATCCACTACCAGAATTTGCACGTCGGTTAGGTTAGTAGAGGGCTTGGCCGGTTCGGTCTCCTGAGCGGCAGAGCCCTGCGCTATGAGCGGAATTTGCACGGTAAAGGTGGCCCCCCTACCTTCGCCGGGGCTGTCGGCCTGCACTCGACCGCCGTGCAGCTCGACCAGGTAGCGCACCAGGGCCAGCCCCAGCCCCAGCCCGCCAAACTGGCGCGTAGTGGTCGCGTTTTCCTGCCGAAAGCGATCGAAGACATGGGGCAGAAAATCGGGGTGAATGCCTTTGCCGGTGTCGCTGATGGTGAGCTGGGCGTAGTGGGTAGACGGGTGGATGGGTGGATGGGTAGGTGAGCTGGTGGGGCTTGTTCCCTCCCCGACGCTCCCACGCTCCCACTCGCCTACACTCCCGCCCTCCACTTGCTCCAGCCGCACCTCAATCCGCTTGCCCTCTGGCGTAAACTTAACCGCGTTGGACAGCAGGTTCCAGGCCACTTGCTGTAGCCGATCGACGTCGCCCCACACGGGTCTCAGGTTGGGCTCCAGGTCTGTGTGAATTTGAATCGATTTGGCCTCTGCTGCTAGCTGCACGGTTTCTAGAGCCGCTTGCACCACCGTCGCCAGGCTGACGGCTTTCTTGTTTAGGCTCAGCTTGCCGCGCAAAATGCGAGATACATCGAGCAGATCGTTGATCAGCTGTGCCTGCACCTGGGCGTTGCGCTCAATGACTTCTAGGGCATGGCGGGTCTTTTGCTCGTTGAGCTGGCCTTTGCGCAGCAGCTGCGACCAGCCCAGAATGGGGTTGAGGGGCGATCTAAGCTCGTGGGACACCACCGCCAAAAACTCGTCTTTGATGCGGTTGGCCGCTTCGGCCTGGGTGCGGGCGGTACGTTCGCTGGCCAACAGCTGCTCGCGCTCTTGCTCGATCTGTTTGCGGGGGGTAACGTCTTGCACCACCCCGAGCATGCCTAAGGTCTGCCCCGAGCTGTCGTACTGAGCGCGCCCTTTGGCCGCAATCCAGCGCGACTGACCGTCGGTACGCAGTATTAGGTATTCAATGTCGTAGTCGCTGTGGTTAGCGACCGAATGCTCGACCTGCGATCGCGCCTTTTCACGATAGTCAGGGTAGATGAGACGCTGAAGCTGCGACCAGGTCATGTGGGGGCCGGGCGGAATGCCAAATATCTCGGCCGCCTGCTCTGATAGGGTCACGATGTCGGTGGCCGCATCCCAGCTCCAGTCGCCCAGCTTGGCTGCCGCCAGGGCCAAAGCCAATCGGGTTGCGCCGGTTCGCAGTTTTTCTTCGGTCTGTCGGCGTTCGGTCTCGCTGCGTTTGCGATCGCTGATATCGCTGAGCACCCCGACCAGACGCAGGGGGGTGCCGTCTGGGTTCAGCTCAAACTGCCCCATCGTCTCGACCCAGCGCCACCTACCATCGCTCTGCCGACGAATGCGGCAGGTGGCCTGAAAGCGCCCGTCTTTTATGCCCTCAGCCAAACAGCGCTCAAACGCCTCGCGATCGTTGGGATGAATGACCTCGTTTAGAAACTGGACCTGGTTGAAGGCACCATTCTCTGGTCGTTGGCCAAAAATATCGTACATCTGAGCGTTTTCCCAGATGGCACAGTCGGCCTGCACATTCCACTCAAATACGCCCAGCTTGGCCGCCTGGGTGGCCAGATCGAGGCGCTGCTTGCGCTCTTGCAGGGCAACTTCTGCCTGTTTGCGATCGGCTTCGCTGCGTTTGCGATCGCTGATGTCTTCAGCAATGCCGCCAATCCACAGCAGCTCTCCCTGGTCATCATAGATAGGAAAGCCGCGATCGCGAATCCAGGCGATGGTGCCATCGGACCGAATTATTCGGTACTCCTGGGCAAAGGCCACCTGGGTACACTGCTGCCAGCCCCAGTGAATGCGATCGCGATCGTCGGGGTGAACAAACTCGATAAAGCGGTCCAGATGGGCGTGCAGCTCGGTGGCAGAGCGGCCCCATACCTGCTCAAACGAAGGGCTGACGTAGACCAGCTGATACTTGTGAGCATCCGTAATCCAAATGACGTCGTTGCTGTTTTCGGCAAAACCCTTAAAGCGAGCCTCGCTCTCTCTCAACGCCGCCTCGGCGCGGGCGCGCTCTAGCTGAGGAAAGATCTGGTGGGCCAGCTCGCGAATGAGGTCAACTTCGTCATCGCGCCAGTTGTGGGATACCGAGTCGTAGACGTTGAGCATAAACCGCCATCGGCCCTCCTGATGGAACGGCACGCTGACCAGTGAGTTGACCTCAACGGCGGCGTAGGGTTCGCTATGGATGCGAGAATCGGCCTTAACGTCTCGAACGACGACGGTTTCTTGATCGCGGGCCGCTCGACGAAAGTCATCGGTGAGAAAATCGGCAAGGTGATAGGTGCCCACCGGGTCGGGGGTTCCCTCCGCGTGCCAGGCGTAATTAATCACCGCGTCTACTTCAGCGTCGTCGATTTCGACCAAGACACAGGCAAACAGATTTAGGTAAGCGCCAATTTTGGCGCCGACGGTTTGCATAATTTCATTGGCTGTCGACAGCCGAGAAAACTCAGTCGCAACTTCAGCTAAAAACGCCGTATTGGCGGCGCGGCGTTTGCTTTCAGTGATATCGACGGCTACCCCGTAGAGCAGTCGCTGAGCGCTGTCGAACCGAGATCTCCAAAACAGCCAGCGATAGGAGCCATCCCTGTGGCGGAAGCGGTTTTCAAGGGTTGAGGTTTCCTGGCCAGAGAGCAACGCCTCTGCCTCCACCACCGTTTGCGCTAGATCCTCTGGATGAATAAACTCAGCCCAGGGCTGAGCGATGATTTCGGTGTCGGCCCAGCCCAGTACGCGTTTAAAGGAGGGGCTGACCCAGCGAAAGTACCCGTTACTATCCGCGACGACTTGCACATCTGAACTGACGGCAAAAAATGTCTCTCGCTCCTGTTCTAATATTTTGCGGATCGTGATGTTGTTGAACAGGATGCCAAACTGGTGGTGATCGGGCCTGCCCAGGGGGAAAGCATACACATCAAACCAGCGCTGCAGGGGCACCGACTGCTGCTCAAAGCGAATTCGCTGGCGATCGCGTGCGACGCGGCCAAAGGTCTCGATCCAGACAGCTTCGAGATCGGGCACTAGCTCGCGGGCGGTTTTGCCAACGGGCTGCTGCAGGCCAGTCAGCGACTCAAAGACCGCGTTGACCTCTAAAAACCGATAGTCAACGGGGGCACCCTCCGAGTTGAGCACCATTTGGCAGAGGCAAAAGCCTTCGTCTAGCGACTCAACCAGGTCTCGATAGCGATCGTCCGCAGAGAGCAGGGTGGTTGCAACCGAGGCGCTGTCGGCAGCCGGCATGGCGGCATTGAGAGCCTGATGGAGCGTGTCAGCGCTCACCTGCTCTCTGATCAAATAGTCTGCTGCACCTGCCTGAAAGGCTTTTCTGGCTAGGTTGGCATCATTGACGTCAATCACGATGACCGACGGACAGCGTTCCCCCAGCTGAGCCTGAAGGCGAGTCAGTACCTCAAAGCTGCGCAGGTCGGGACTGTGGGACTCCAGCAGAATGCTGTCTACAGCACAGGTGCGGCACAGTTCGACAATGGGGCCATCGTAGCGCTCTGCAACTATCCGGTAGGCCAGGGCGCTCTTGGGTTCCAGCAAATGCTGGTAAAAGTCAGCGCTGCCGCAGGTGTCATCATCCAAAACCAATATCGTGCGATCGCAAGGTGCCATATAAAGACCTTAGTTACCCAAGCAGGCAGACTTTTTAGATGCTTTATAAAGGCTCAGGCCCGCGCCTGAAGGGTTAGAAAGCGACCATTGCAAACATTTAACCAGCGACCAACGCCCGTGAATTAACTGACCAAACTCCGGCAGGTATGGGTAAAAAACTCGTACAGGGTAGGCAGAGAGCAGCCTTGAGGGCATCGGCGCGATCGCGAAAAATACTTTTCAGATCATATATCCTCTGCTGGGTGGGTTGAATCTATCGCAAGGCAGACGCAGGTCAAGGACTGCGGGGCAAACGCGACGCTATTCTCCCAAGGGGCCACAGCCTTTTAGGCTGTGGCCCAACACCAGCGGTTTTGGCAAAGCCTGGACAATCGCCACAACCCTCAAGGTAAGCAGGAAGGCCAAATTAAACCCAGCATGAGTTTCTGGACTTTTTCCCTGCGGAAGATATTTCGTGAACGACTCTGCTCAACCCTCTGCCCATCAACGAACCGAGCCTTGAGCAGGGTCGAAATATATCTCGTAGACAATTGGACCTATCTGCATATGAATTTGAAATCATAGCTATAAAAGTCATTATATCTACCTATATTGTCTACCTATGTGTAGAGAATAACTCGCCCGTAAATAACCAGAATGAATGGATAAGATTAGCTAAACTCAGGCTAATTAAAAACAAAAGGATTACTATGTTCTTTCACAAAAAAGATCCCGTTCATACCGTTCAGGTTAATGAAGCTAACCCGGTATTTGCTCAGCTCTTGCTGGAGCAGTTTGGTGGGGCTACCGGAGAGCTTTCTGCTGCCCTTCAATACTGGGTGCAATCCTTCCATGTCGAAGATGCAGGCATTAAAGATATGCTGCAAGACATCGCGGTCGAAGAGTTTGGCCATTTAGAGATGGTCGGCAAGCTGATTGAAATTCACACTAAAAACACCGATCAGACCGAAGCTTATAACAGCACGCTTTTTGCCGTACGCGGCATGGGGCCTCACTTTCTCGACAGCCAGGGCAATAACTGGACGGCTAGCTACCTGAACGAAGGTGGCGATGTCGTTAGAGATCTGCGAGCCAATATTGCTGCCGAGGCCGGTGCTCGTCAAACCTACGAGTCACTGATCAAATTGGCTACCGATGAGGGTACCAAAAAAACGCTGACGCACCTGCTCACTCGGGAAATCTCCCACACCAAAATGTTTATGAATGCCCTTGACGCTATGGGCAAACTCACCGACCCGATGTTCGGTAACATTCAACCCGATGAGACTGTAGAACTTTACTACAATCTCTCAACCAACGGTGACGGCAAAGACGAGCGCGGTCCCTGGAACTCTGAACCTGACTTTAAGTACATTGCCGACCCAGTCAGCAATCTCCACTCAGCCCCTCGTAACTGACGCCAAAGTAGGTGAGCTCCGCTCTCTTGCTTCTGACTCGCGCTGTTTTGCGCCGCTAACCCCGGTTCTTTCAAAGAATCGGGGTTTTGAAGTCTCTCAGCTCAATTTTAGGGATTGCAAAACGCAGGTATGAACCAATATTCCCAGCGTGTTTGATGTAGCCGCCACTAGACAGCCCGACTTTGTGCAAAGCACGGTGAATGCGATCGCTACCACCCTGGTCGACCAGGTGCAGGACTGGGTCGAAGACAAATTCGCCGTCGAGTCTCGTTTCCGCTGCCCCGGCTGCCGTTCTAGCGCAGGCCAAAAGGCGTTGCTAAACTCAGGCAAAAGTCCTAACTGTTTAACGCCCTAAAGGTTAACGCCAAAAAAAAGGGCGCTACTTAGCACCCCTCCCCAAGCAGTTTAGCTACATCAACTCATTTCTCAACCTCTGCTTTAGATGCGAGGATCCGTAGAGGTTGGGGTCGTCATGCGATCGTCCGTCCGGTAGGTCGTCGTCGTCCGGTCTCTGTTGCGTCCGGCTAAACCAGCCAGACCCAGCAGACCGAGCAGACCCAGCCAGCCCCAGTCAAACCCGTCGTCTTCGACTTCGTAAGTGGGATCGGTATAGGTCGCATCGGGTGCAACATCGTCAGAAAGGGTCGGATCAACCGGGTCAGGCGTTACTTGGGCAGCAGCCGGTAGCGCAGAGGGCAAAATGGCCAGGCTCAGCGCCAGGGCACTGGCTCCAACCCATTTCGTTGCAAGATTACTTTTCATATGTCGAGTTCCTAAAGCCAAGTTTTTTTGAGAACAAAGGCGCCTGATCTATCCGCAACTCCCAGACCGCAGATCATCAACTACAAGCTGCGGCTCAGTACATTTAGCACGACAGGGTGAGCCTTTGATTTCTATACAATAAGAACTTTTTTCCCAGATGTTATTCGTCGTTAGTTAGACATTTTTGCGGGCCTCCCTACGGCTAACGGCTGAGCAAATTGCAGCGTCTAGAGCGGGCTTTAGCAGGTGAAGTTCGCTGCGATAATTTTCCTTACTATTCTTAACAACAGGAGGGCGAATTTGAAGCTCAGCAGTTGTGTGTTTAGATTGAGCCCGAATCGCATAGCCCCGAGTCTGCAGCGTCTTGTGTAGAGGCTGCCGTTAAGAATCGACGCAGATCGCTAAAACTAAAATTACTTCAGGAAAAGTTTTAATTTTACGCTCTTTAGCACTGTCCGCAGATGAGTACTGACTTCATCTCTCTTTACACATAAAGCATCAAAACCCCTCACTATTAAATTGATAAACATGAGAAGTATGCGCGATTGAGAGGCCCGCCAATCTCTCTGTAAACTCAAAATCATCCTTAAGTCAGATGACAACTTCACTAATCCATTTAAGGCTGCCCACTATACCCCAGGTGCTTGCTAAATTGTTTTACTGCCTGAATCGTCGCCCTGCACTATCGTCGCCCTGCCCTTACAAGCAAACAGGATCTTGCAAATCATGGCTTTATTTACAATCGCTGGCTTTACGTTTGAAGAGAACGATCTCGTTGCTGAGGCCTCTATCGTAGAAGGCGCATCGGCGACCCAGCTCTTTTTGTCGGGGCTACCGTTTCCCGACCTGTTAGACAATACCGTTGGTGCGCTGGTGGGTGGAACCAATGGCCAGGCGATCGCATTAGGCAACCTTTTTAACCGCTCAACCCTCGAATTGACCTGGGAGGCGGGCGCTGGCCCGGTTAACCAAACCGGCGATGACATTGTTGTCTACGAAAATGGGTTTGCCAACGGCCCCGAATACTACGCTGTCGCGGTGCGCAGCGCCACCACAGGGCTTTTCACTCCGTATCGCTATGAAACCTTTGACAGCTACGATGAACGTGCAATCAGCGGCCCAGATGACGGCACAGGTCTCTTTGCTACAGCTTTTGATTTAAGCGATTTTGGCCTGGCGCCAGAAGATGCTATTGACGCCATACGAATTCAGAATTTGACGGCAATGGATATTGCCAGCGGCCTTTTTGAGCAGGGATTAATTAATTTACCCAATACCAATGCTTTTAATGTGTTGGTTGACCTGTTTCGAGAGCCCTTCACCCTGGATAAATTAGATAAGTTTGACCCCGATATTACGCTGGTCGCCAGTTTAAATGGCAGTTCGCTGTCGCCGCAGCCGCTCCAGCTTTTTGACACCAGCAATAGGTTAGTGGGCGGTTTCGACAGCATTCAGTCAGCCGTGGACGCCGCCAGCGATGGCTACATTTTAATCGCCGCCGCCGGCACCTATAGCGAAGATGTCGTTCTTGACAAGGAGCTAACCCTAATTGGCGCTAACTTTGGGTTGGCGGGTAACGACAGCGCTCGTGGCCCAGAATCTATTGTCGATGGCTCATTTACGCTCGGCGACAACAATATTTCGATTCTAGGATTTGAGTTTACGAATGACTCTGCGGCTATTCAGGGCGGCGGCAGGGGCGATAACTTTAGCAATATTGCGATCGCATTCAATGACTTTGTAGGACTAACCAACTCGTCCCAAACATTTATCACCAACGGATTTGGTACCGGGGGCGCACCGTCGGGAGGGGCTAACTGGGCCATTACTGAAAACTACTTCGACGGCATCAGCGGCAACGACGCCTCGATTATGCGCATTGACAACGTCGATGGCCTGCTGATTGCTGACAATATTGGCTTTCATGACGATGCCAGCGCCTCTGGACGGCGGGGGATTCAGGTCGACAATGTTCAAAATGTTGAGATTTTAAGAAATGCGATCGATCTGGGGGTGGCCGACTTTTCTAGTGACGCAGCCGTATTTGATGCCGCCCTCTACAATCTTCAGCTTTCCTTAGATGACGACGGTTCAGATAGATCTACCGCAACTGTTGTGATTGCAGATAATACGTTCTCAGGGGCCTATGATGGCATTGTCACCCTCGACGATCGCGACCTGACCGGGCTAGATATCGTCAACAATACCTTCGCCGACCTGTTCTACGGCGTGCGGCTGGCGGCGGGGCCGGGTGAATTGAGCCAGAGCACTCAGGCTGATATTGAAATCAGCTACAACATTTTCGACGGCATTGAAGCCGCCGCCGTAGCGTTTGACCATCGAGAGCCAGCCGAAGCGTTCGCCGATATTGTGGTTAAGAACAACGACTTCAGGGGAGAGTTTGCCGGTATTGATCACATCAACCCAGAGGCGCGCCGGATATCGGGTACTAACCTCTTTGAGGGCTCCGACGGCAGCGATGAACTGCTGGGAGGCAGCGGCGACGACAGCCTGTTTGGCTTTGGCGGCAGCGACTTTATAAATGGTGGCACCGGCAACAATATTCTGGCTGGCGGCGCAGATGTAGATATTTTTGCCCTGGTTGAGGGGGCTGGCGTTACGACCGTGCTGGACTTTGACGCTGCCGTCGACCAGCTGACCAACGCCACCTTTTTTGATGTCATCTTGGCCCAGGGTACGGGCGACGAGGCCAGCACTACCTTCGTTCTGGACGATACAACCTTTGATGTAATGGCGCGCTTGCTGTCGACCAATGCGATCGACATTACCCCAGCCACATTTGTTTAGTCTAAATCTAGTCCACTAAACCCAAAAAACCGGGGTCATGCCCCGGTTTTTTGGGTTGTATCATCTCAATTCAACAGCCTTCTGGGCCACAGAAGCTGTGCCCGTACAGGACCTCCGCTTCACATAGGTAAGAAATGCCCGCATAATCGTTGAAAAATTCTATGGCGACTCGATCTGCAATCTTCTCAGCCATATCCCGATTTTCGGTAAGCACCTCGAACTTTATATTCGCGGTTGTATCGGAAACGCTGGGTTGTCCCGACGATCGCACGCTGCGACTACCTTTACCGCCAGTTTCTAACACCGTGTAACCAGTAGCCCCAGCTTCATCGATGATCTGGGCGACCTTTTTCAGCAGAATCTTTTCCGTGATGATAACGAGCTTGTTGGCTATCTTGCCCATACGGGTTTACCTCCTTACATATACATTCATTGAACCACTGGATCGCCGGGCCAAGGGAGCACCGGCAGACCGGAGCCGATTGGGATTAGCCACCCGCCATTGCTTGGGCGAGCCCGACGAAGAGCGGTATGCACAGGGCGATCGCAACCGGGGTGCCAATAGCCGTAGACGCGCCGATGTAGGCGGAGGGGTTAGCTGATGGGATACCGGCTCGCAACGTGGGCGGCCCAGAGATATCTGAACTGGAAGCGGCAATAACGGCTAGGAGCGCAACGCCGCCAGCGCTAAACCCAGTGGCGTAGTGGGCAATCATGCCGAGACCGAAGGCGATAAAGCCGTGCAGAAAAGGTGCCACAAAGGCATATAGAGCGTACCACTGGGCCACTTTGCGTAGCTCGTTTAGTCTTGCCCAGGCCTCCATACCCATAATCAGCATCAGAATCGAAAGCAGGCCGCGAAAGAGGGGATCGTAGAAGCTTTCGTAGACGCTTTCTGGCCGGGTGAGAATGCCTAGAGCGAGACCGAGCAGCAGGGCCGAGAGGGCAGATCCCTGAATGCTTTCCTTCACGATAGGCCAGATCCTAACCCGGCTGCTTGGGGTACCGCCCGACCCGCTGGAATACCCGCCTGCGCTACCGCCCGACTCGCCAGAATAACCGCCTGCGGAACTGCGCGGATCGCTGGTGGGATACCCGCCCGCCGGAATGGGCTGGTCGATGGGAGCCCCACCTGCGGCAACCGGCTGCATGCCAACATACTCATCATTTCTGAGATATTTCTCGTTTTTGAGGTATTTGTCGCGCTTCTGATTGTTGCTATAAATGCTGGCTACGACGATCGCCGTCACGAGCGCTGGGATATCCATGAAGGGATAGAGTGCGCCGGCCCAGGCTTCGTATTCCATGCCCTGCGCCTCTAGTACCGTGATGCCGGCAACCATAGTCGAACCACTGACAGCACCGAACAGGCCCCCGGTGGCAAGCGCGTCTAAGGTTTTAATACCCGGTAGCTTGGCCAACGTGTAGCGTGCAATGAGCACGATTACGATCCCCGTTATGACAGCAAACAGCGCGGGCAAAAGCATCTCTGTCAGACTGGCATTGCGAATGGCCATGCCGCCGGTCAGGCCGACTTTGATCAGCAGCATGAAAACGATGAACTTATAGATCGCATCGGGAATGGCCAATTCGCTACCGAGGGCGGCAATGACGATGCCGCCAATCAGAAAGCCGAGCGTCGGGGACTGCAACTGTGCCCCAAATTTCGCTAAAAACTCGGACAAAAAATCCATCAAAACCTCCTTCCGCCCCCTCTATCAAGGGGTGATTACTGGATAAGTGAGCTTGAAATCTATGGGGTGAAATGCATCACCCCATAGCACAGGTGTTACGTGAGAACCTGTCGCTAGGGCGTTCAACGAGAGTGACTCTCTGACAGGGGCTGGAAAGCCATAGCTGCCCCGCAGTACCTCTCATAGAGCTTTATCTATTGAGAACTTAATCTCTATGTGCTTGAGTCTATCTTGAAACGCCTAGTTTTTTGCACTCCCCATGTATGAGTTTGAAGAGCAATGTCAAATTTGATTCATAGGTTTTTCTTATGTTTTTGAAGGGCTCGCATATCTCCGATCAATGCAAAATGCGATCGCTCTATTCTCCCTAGATGCTGTGCCCAGGCAAGGTCGTTGCAGATAGACCTTGCCCCTGACGTTAAACAGCGCTGCCGAACGCAGTCTGTTTAGAGGCAGTCTTGGGCGCAGTCATTGGTCAACCCTGGCCAGCTTTGACGTCGTGAGCCGACAATTGGGCCGTGATCATCGCCCCTGGCCGATCAAAAATTGCCGACCAAAAATCGCCAGAGTCTATTTGCATGGCAGTTGCCACTCTGGTGAAACCCCGCTCAGTACAGGTGAAGGGCGATCGCGCGCTGGGTTGCTGTGCCAGCTTGGCAGCGACTCGGCCACTCTTGCAACGGCCAAAAATAGTTGTGAAACCGGCGATCGGCACTCATTCAAGTAGCTTGCCCCTGAGTTCTGGCGGGTAGCTTTGTGAGAGGGGCAATCATAGGTAATGGTGAGGATTAAGTCGGTGACGACAGTAGCGGTTCGGCTTGTACCCCGATGTGAAGCGAGACGGTGGTACCGCTAGATGCCCGTTTGCCGCTCAAGCTTCCGGGTTTTCTCCCTGCGAGAGACACGTCGTGTTCGCGTTAGCGTTGCTGAGCCAAACAACTCCGCTCAACCCTCCGCCCAGCAGCGGATCGAGCATTGAGCGGAGTCGAAATGCGTCTTAAGATAATCAGACCTGCTTACTTGAAAGCGGTCTGCAATCGGTCAAAGGTACGGGTAAACCTATTCGCCTATGGCCTCTATCTTGGCGGCAATCTTCTCCTTAATTTCCTCAAGGCTGGGCATAAACTCTTTCTTCTTCTCAAAGCCCAGTTTTACCTTTTCCGAAATTTCTTCGGGGGTAAGAGATATTTCAGCCCCAGGCGCATCGGGGTCTAAAGCTGCTTTACTTTCCATGCCGACTTTAATGCGCTCAGCAATTTCATCTGGAGTCGGAATGAACATGTCTTTCTTATTCATGAAAACCTCTTTCTTTTGTTCGGGCGTGAGGGCCGCAAACAAATTGCCCTTGGGAACGGTTTTTAGGGTGGCGGCCAACTCGGTTTTTTGTTCCGTTGTCAGCGCCATTGCCTTAAATGCTTTGCGCAAGCTGTAGCCGTCTTGAATGGACTGCTCAAATTGTTTCCTCTGCTCGGGAAAGAGTATACTTTCAATTTGGGGTACATACTTCGAGCGTAGATCGTCAACTAGAGCTTTCTGATCGGCGGTTAAATCAACATTTTCAAAGAGCGGCAGCGAAAAAGGGAACGGTTTGGCGCTAGCCGGACTAGCTACCAAAATTAGGGAGAGTAATGTGCACAGCAGGGTGTACAGCACAGGGGCAAAAAGCTTTCGTAGCATACTTGGGAAATCTCCGTACTAATTAACACAACTTAATGGGAAAACTGGCGATCGCGCTGCTGCTAAATCAGGCTGTCTAGCTATCTTCAGAAACAGCCTTGAAATGCTCTGAAAAGGCGACAACTGCCATAAACGATATCACAATCACCGGAATGACCAGACTCCACCAGGTTTCAGAAATTAACACAAAGTAGGTTGCCCCCAAACCGCCCAGGGCAAAGCCCAGCAGAATAGGCAAGATGCGGCCCATGCGCTCAACTGATTCAGCGGCAGCCAGGGCTGCTTTTTCGTCACCTGCAGGAGCAAATTTAGAGACGGCCACCTGTACCAAATCGATAGTGAGCTGGGTGGTATTGCCGGTCATCACCGTGGTGGGAATATAGCTTTTGAATACCCCTTTTGCCTCTTTCATTAAAGCATTTTGAATGGCCATCGCCACGACCCCAGCAATGCCGATTGGCAAAATATATTCTTCTTGAATATTTAAGATTAGCGCTGGGGAAAGATTGACTCCTACAATCAAAAAAACCGTCAGGGCGATCGCCTCGGCTGTCAGCAAAACAGCAAATACGGGCCACTCTTTTTTGCGGGCATAGCGCGCCAGCAGTGATGTGGCGGCCACCGCCACCATAAAGGCCGGAAACATTAACAGGTGAGTTATAGTAGATTCTTCATCAGACTGCACAAACTCGTACCCCGCCAGGGCAATATTGCCGGTCACGTGGGCGGTAAAGATGCCAAACAAAATAATAAAGGCAGAGGTATCGACAAACCCCGCTACCCAACTCAGCATGAACCCGGCCGGGCCATCACTGAGAAGGTATTGGCCAAGGCTAAACTCAGATTTAGTCGGAGAACTCGCAACCATGGTCACTATCTAAACTGTGCAGCGGTAAAACGACAAAGGCCTAACGCTAGAACCACCTGGGCTCACCATGGGCGGTTGCTCGCCCGTCGTCAGTAACAGGCATAACGGATTACCCCTTGCCATACTCGGCTTTGGAGGAATGACCCTGATCGCCTGGTAGAGGTGGCTGTCGGTTAGTAAACGCCACCGCTTCGGCGGTCTCCTCTGGCTGAGCCGTCGGGAGAGCCAGAGGGGGAACCTGGCTGGGGTCGTTAAACTCAGCCCCGCTGCCCCAGTGGATGAGCAGGGCGATGTGGGGTGTATCAATGCCCCATCCTATAGGGCAGGGGTAGGAGCCTTTTGTTGGTTTCAATACCGTTTTTAGTGTCTTCTAGAGGCATAAATTAGAGCACACCCCTCTTAAGAGAGATTTTTGGCTTACGGTTCTACCCCTTGCGAGAGAGTTATGACATCTTGTGTTCTTAACTACAGAACCCGCGAAATCTTTCTTCTATAACAGCATAGAGCGTTTGTATACAGTACACCGTATTCAGTGTGCTGTCGTATTCACTGGCTCTTTCCGCTCAATGGGAGTATTCGATGCTAGGCAGAGAAAACTGGCAGATTTGTTTAAGTTCTGCTGAGCGCAGCCGCAAAGCCCTCTCATTAGTATCTCAGCGAACAAACAAACGCATTTTTGGTTGTAATTCTTTGTGAGGTCGCAAAGTTAGGTCGTAAAGTCCAAGCATTTTACAAAAAACATTTCGGGAGGGTACATGGCACAGGCAGATCGCGAAAGCGCTATCGCGCCGGAGATGGACGGCGACAGAATTAGTTTCCAGTCTGAACTGATCTACGGCTTAAACGATAAGCCACCGGTTGGGGAATCTATTTTTGTAGCCATTCAGCACGTGCTGGCGGCCTTTGTCGGCATTATTACGCCGGGGCTGCTGATCTGTGGGGCTCTGGGGGCGAGCCCTGCGGACACCGGCATTATTGTCAGCATGTCTTTGTTTGCCAGCGGCATCTGTACGTTTATTCAGTGCCGTCGGTTTGGACCAGTCGGGTCGGGTCTGCTTAGCCTGCAGGGCACTAGCTTTGCATTTTTGGGGCCGGTAATTGGGGTGGGAACGGCGGCAGTTGCCGGTGGTAGTACCCCTGAGCAGGCGCTGGCGCTAATTTTTGGCGTTTGCTTTTTTGGCTCTGCGATCGAAATTATTCTGAGCCGATTTCTGCACCTGCTGCAGCAGATTATTACTCCAGTAGTCACTGGTTCGGTGGTCATGATTATTGGCCTGAGCTTGATCAAGACAGGCTTCTTTAGCTTGGCTGGCGGCGCCCCTGCTATCGCGAATGAAACCTTTGGCAGCACCCAAAACCTGGCCCTGGGCGGGCTGGTGCTGGCGATTGTGGTGGTGCTTACCCTGTCGCAAAACCGCTTTTTGCGCATGGGCGCGATCGCCATTGGTCTGGTGGTTGGCTACATCATTTCCATCATTTTGGGTCTGGTCGACTTTAGCTCCCTCAGCAGCCTGCCGCTGATCCGCTTGCCGCTGCCGCTGCGCTATGGCTTGGACTTCAACTTCGCCGCCTTCGCGCCTTTTATCATTCTCTATGTCATCACCGCCATCGAGACTATCGGCGACCTGACGGCGACCTCGGCGGTGTCAGGTGAGCCGGTTTCTGGCCCGCTCTACTTCCGCCGAATTAAGGGTGGGGTGCTGGGTGATGGCATCAACTCGGCCATTGCAGCGGTGTTTAACACCTTCCCGAATACCACGTTTAGTCAAAACAACGGCGTGATTCAAATGACCGGGGTGGGCAGCCGCTACGTGGGTTTCTACGTGGCCGGTATCTTTGCCATCCTGGGTCTGATTCCCATTGTCGGCGGCGTTTTTCAGGTTATTCCGCAGTCGGTTTTAGGCGGAGCCACGCTGGTCATGTTTGGCTCGATCGCGACGGCCGGTCTGAATATTGTGGCCTCTACTGGGCTCGATCGCCGCTCTGCCGTGATTGTGGCGGTCTCACTGGCGCTGGGTCTAGGGGTAGTCTACTCCCCTGATATCTTTGCCGACAAGCCCGCCCTAATCAAAAACGTGTTTTCTTCAGGTATTTCTACCGGCGGTTTAACAGCAATTCTGCTGAATATCTTCCTGCCTGGGCGGCCCAAAATGGCAACGAGGACCAGCCCAGAGCTTTCTGAGGCCTAGGGAATGATTCGTTCTGTTATCAAGGCAGCTTTAGAGTCACTTTGATGACAGGAACTATCACTTTTTTGGATGCTGCGCCGAGTGGCTGTAGATCACGGAGTCGACGCTGGCTACCCGCGTCGGCTTTGCCAACCCGTTCAGGGTCTGGCGGCGTTGCAGCTGTAAACGAGTTTGAGAGGTCGGCGACGGCAGAGAAGGCCGGGTGAACTGGAGAATCACCTGGTTCTTTGACTCCGTTTCTCATTACCTTGGAGCTTTTAGGTCTAGAACCCTCAGACGGTTTTCTGCCTAATCGGTTCCCAGGGGTCGACGAATGTGTGGATGTGTTTAGGTGTGAGGAAAATTGATGGTAAACGTATTGTTTGGGCGGGCTGCGGCGCGCCTCTGTCTAGAGAGCGGTGAGCGCTGTTTAGTGACGGCGGCGGTGCTGCTGCTGTCAACCACGGCGGCGATCGCCAGTGCCCCTGCGGCTGAACCGCTGGAAGAGGGCAGCGAGGCAGCGATCGCCGCTGCTTTTGAACCTGTCTCATTCGAGAATGCTAGGGAGGCGGATTTAGGGCTAGCGATCGCTGAAACGCTGCCCCAGGAGGTCACCCCCTCGGCTCCTCTACTGGCTTCTGACCCCCTGCCAGCGATCGAGCCAGAGGCCACCGGCATGTTTCGAGTTAACGATCTCGAAGCCAGCTTAGCTGACGACGCCACGGTACAGCCCGTACCCGCCGATGGCCTGGCTCAGGTCACCCAGGTCAGCGACTTTTCAGACGTGCAGCCCTCCGACTGGGCCTTTCAGGCGCTGAGCAACCTGGTCGAAAGCTACGGCTGCATCCAGGGCTACCCCGACAGCACCTTTCGGGGGCAGCGCTCCCTCACCCGCTACGAGTTTGCGGCTGGCCTCAACGCCTGCCTGGACGTCATTGTCAGCACCCTGAGTACCGACGTCTCGGAGGAAGATTTAGCCACCATTCGTCGCCTCCAGGAAGAGTTTGCGGTCGAGATCGCATCCCTGAGCACCCGTGTCGACCAGCTAGAGGCCGACACCGCCCAGCTGCAGGCTCAGCAGTTCTCCACAGTGACGAAACTGCGGGGCCAGGTGTTCGCCAACCTGGGCGGCGGGTTTACCAACGGCAACATTCTGGCGGAGGGGCGCAGCATCTTCGATCCTGACCCCAGAGGATTTGTGCGGACCGTTACCGGCAACCCCGCAGTCAGCACCAGCAGTTTACTCTGGCTCAACCTCGACACCTCCTTTAGCGGGGCCGATCGCCTCAAGCTGCAGCTGGTGACCGGGGCGGGCAGCGGCCCGGCCAACCTGTACGGCTCGGCGGGGTTGTTCAATACCTTTGGCACAACCTTTGTCAACCAGAATGGGGTACCGGCCGGCCAGGACTTTAGCGTCTACATTCGCGAGCTGAGCTACGCCTTCCCCGTGGGCGACAGCCTGACCATTGACATCGGCCCCCGCATCAACTGGTACGCCTACTTTGACAACAACCGCTACACCTTCTTTTTGACCGGAGCTAACAGCTTTAACTCCAGCGGCGGCACCCAGGTCAACACCGTTGACCGGGGTACGGGGGCGATCGCGGTCTGGGATGTGGCCGACTGGCTCGATATTCGGGTGGGCTATCTAGCCGAAAACACTGAGTTTATCGGCGGCAACAAGGCTCCGAGCGACCCCAGTATTGGCCTGTTTGGCGGCGCCAGTACCCTTACGGGACAAATTGGTATCAGACCGGTTGATAACTTAAACCTGCGCTTTTTGTATACCCGGTCAAACCTGGTACCCAATGCGGCAGGCAACATCGGCGGCACCTTTAGCGAACCCATCTACGGCTTTGCCGACGATGGCACTGGCGGCCCCTTGACCAATGCTCCAGCTGACACGTTTCTGGTTAACTTCGACTGGACGCCAGCCAGCTGGCTTGGTCTATTTGGTCGCTACAGCTACGGCAGCGTGAATTTGACCTCTGCCCTGACGAGAACGGGTCTTGGCAGTGTCGATGCCCAGTCCTTCCAGGTTGGTCTAGCTTTTCCCAATCTGTTCAAAGAAGGCGCGCTGGGGACGATTTCGTACCTGGTTCCCTTTAGCGTTGTCAGCGGCGAACAGTTTCTGGCCTCAGGCTATGGCGATGGTGGTCGGCAGCAGGAGCTAGAGATTTCCTACCGCTATCCACTGAACCGGAATATGGCGCTGATGCCCTCGGTCTACTGGATTCAGCAAGTCAACAATTTCAGCACCAATCCCGACATTTTTATCTTTAACATGTTGGCGCAGCTGACGTTTTAGACCCAGTCCTGGCGATCTATGTGATCGTCAAAGACTGAATTCAAGCCCTGCCTGATCCTAGGCAGGGCTTTTTTGATTAGACCTAGCCAATCTCTACGGCCAGCTCCTACTGGAGCCATGGCGCGGTCTTAAAAAAACTATCAATCGGGGTTTCGCGCCAAATCCGGATGGTATACCCCCCGATCTCATCCAGGCGGATGGCGGAGGGGCAAACGCCCTTTGCCCTTTCCCATCGGGGGGAGTCAAGGAGAATGGCGGATCAGAGGGATCAGGAATTCACCGAGACGAATTAAGGTATCTCCTGATGCTAGGACCTGGCCAATACCCTTAGGTTAGAAACAGGAATCCAGTGTTTGGTCATCTGAGGCCTAGGTTATGAGCTCTTCTCAATCGGCGACTTTAGCTATTGATCAACCCTTGACGTCGCTGGCGGCGTTGGCGGTACCCACGGCTTCCGTACCGCCAACGGCGACTCTGCAACAGGTCATTGAGCAACTGGGAGCCAATCGAATTAGCCCCCAAAGCTGCGTCTTGATCGTTGACCAAAATGCTGTGGTGGGTCTGATCACCGAGCGGGATGTCATTCGTCTACTGGCCAGCGGCACAGCTGTAGAGAGCGCCATTGCCAGCTACGTCAACAATGACCTGACCGTTCTCTCCGCTGACTCGTCTCTCACGCCTCTCGATATTCTCGATATCATGCGGCAGCGGAGAATTCACCACTTGCCGCTGTTGGATAGGGATCAGCAGCTGCAGGGGTTGATTACAACCCACTCCCTGCAACAGGTGCTGTCCCCCCCCCATGTGCTGAAGCTACAGACGGTGCGATCGCGCATGACGCCCCACGTCGTGACCGCCCATCCCACCGATTCGGCCCTGAAGGCGGCCATGATCCTGGCCGATTATCAGGTCAGCTGTGTTGCCGTAGTCGACCCAGAAAACGCCAGCACTCTGGTGGGGCTGGTGCTGCGGCAGGATCTGCTGCGGTTTCAGGCGCGGCAGCAGAACCTGGCGGAGCTATCGGTACAAACGGTCATGGGAGAGGCCCAGTTTTGTTTAAAGCCCGACGATTCCCTGTGGCTGGCCTATCAAGCCATGGGACAACGCCATCTGCCCTGTCTGCCGGTGGTCACCCCCCAAAACCAGCCCCTGGGAATCATCACCCAGTCCGATTTACTCTACAGTCTTGACCTGAGAGGGTCCCACGGCTCCTTTGGTCAGCTGTGGCAGTCCTTCAACTGTTCGAACCGGGAACAGGTGGAGTTGTGGAAAAACCACAGCTCAGAACTCGAGCGGCTAGTGCAGGCGCGCACCGAGCAGATGGAGTCCCAGGTTAAGTGCGATCGCCTCCTCACCTCCCTGACCCAGCGCATCCACGAGTCCCTCGATACCCAGGAGATTCTGGCCACCACGGTCTCAGAAGTTGGGCAGCTGCTGCAGGCCGATCGCACCATGATTTACCGTTTTGACACCCCAGCCCGAGGCACCGTTGTCGTTGAGGCCGTGGTTTCCCCCTGGGACTCGCTACTGGGGCAGGTGATTGAAGACAGCTGCTTTGCCACCCACTGGGCCGATGCCTTTCGATTTGGTCGCATTCAGGCGGTGGAAGATATTCATCGCGCCGGCTTAGCCCCTTGCCACATCGAGCTGCTGGCCGGACTACAGATTCAGGCCAATTTGGTCATTCCCATCGTCTATGACCATAAGCTCTGGGGGCTGCTGGTGGTCAACCAGTGTTGCGCCCCCCGTCGCTGGCACGACTGGGAAATCCGCCTGGTGGAACAGTTAGCCCGTTCGGTGGCAATCGGGCTGCGACAGTCTGAACTGTACCAGAAACTCCAGGATGATCTGGCCCTCAAGCAGCAGTACGAACAACACCTGCAGCGGCTCAACGACGAGCTGGAGCAAAAGGTTGACGCTCGTACCGCCTCCTGGCGGCGGGCCACCGAACGACTACAGGAAGAAGTCGATCACCGCCGTCAGGCTGAGCATGCTCTGGAAATCACCAACCAGCAGCTTCAGGCCGTCCTGGATGCGGTGCCCGCCATGGTCTCCTGGGTGGACCGCAGCGGCTGCTACCTGGGCTGCAACCACCGCCTGGCCAACACGGTAAACCTGGCCCCCGCCGACTTTGCGGGTAAGCCCATCGGTTTTTTGGGCCAGGCCTCGCCCTTTGGCAACTTTGTGACCCAATTTCTGGCCAGCGATGTCGAAACCACCAGCCAACAACTGGTGATGCCCCTCAACCAAACCATCAGCCATGTGCTGGTGGTGGGCCAAAAATACGACCAGGGGGAAGCCGCCGTGTTTGTCGGGCTAGACATCAGCGATCTGGAGCAGACCAAAACGGCGCTGCAGCAGAGCGAAACCAAATTTCGCAACCTGGTCGAACACACCAACGACTGGGTGTGGGAAGTCGATCCACAGTTTCGCTTTACCTACGTCAACCCCAGAGCCGTTGAAATCCTCGGCTACACCACCGAGACGATTCTGGACTACCAGTTCACCGACTTTATGCCCGCCGACGAAGCCGTGAGATTCAATACCGTGCTGAGCCACCTGATCCAGAGCCGCCAGCCCTTCACTCAGGTAGAAGCCACCTGCCTGAATCACGCAGGCCAACCCGTCACGCTGGAAATCAGCGGTTCCCCCAACCTTAGCCCCGAGGGAGACTTCCAGGGATACCGCGGCATCACCCGCGACATCACCGAGCGCAAACAGGTCGAAGTTGACATCCGCAAGGCCCTGACCCGCGAGAAGGAGCTCAACGACCTCAAAACCCGATTTATCTCGATGGCCTCCCACGAGTTTCGCACCCCCCTGACCACCATTTTGGCCTCTGCCGAAACCCTGGAGCGCTACCGCCATAAGTTCTCCCCTGAAAAGCAGGAGGTGGTCCTGCGGCGCATTCAAGACGCCGTACACCACGTCATTGGCCTACTCAATGACGTACTGACCGTGGGAAAAGCAGAGGCTGGCAAGCTGATCTGCACTCCGACTCCTTTAGATCTACGGCAATTCTGCCAGGATTTAATTGAAGAACTGGAGTTTGCCCAGTCAGACCTCACTCAGGCGATTCAGCTGACGTTTACGGGCGAAACATCCCAGGTGCTAGCCGATGGCAAACTGTTGCGACACATCTTAATTAACCTGCTGTCAAATGCCTTGAAATATTCCCCTGACCGCACCCCGGTCGAGCTGATCGTGACCTGCACTCCGTCGCTCACCAGGTTTCAAGTCAAAGATCGGGGCATTGGCATTCCCTCTGAAGACCAGCCCAAGCTTTTTGAGAGCTTTCACCGAGCGGCCAACGTCGGCAATATCTCTGGCACCGGCCTCGGCCTGGTGATTGCCAAACGGGCCGCCGAAGCCCACCAAGGCTCTATTGCTTGCCAAAGCGCCCTGGGCGAAGGCACCACGTTTACCGTTGAACTCTCTCTCAAATGTACGGAGGATCTATCATGACCAAAATTTTAGTCATTGAAGACGAAGCGGGGGTCCGCGATAGCTTAGTGGATATCCTCAACGCCGAAGACTTTATCGTCGATAGCGCCGTCAACGGCGAACAGGGACTAGCGCAAATCCGTGATTTGCATCCCGACCTGGTGATTTGCGACATCATGATGCCGGTGCTAGATGGCTATGGCGTGCTCAAGCAGGTCCGCCAAGATCCTGACTTAGCTACCCTACCCTTTGTCTTTTTGACGGCCAAAGCCGATCGCATTGACTTTCGCGAGGGTATGGATCTTGGGGCCGACGACTATCTCACCAAACCCTTTACCCACGACGACCTGCTGCGCATGATCCACACCCGCTTGGAGGCCCAAGAGGCGGTGGAGCAAAAAACTAAGCAACAGCTCAGTACCCTCAGGAATAGCATCAGCACCGCCCTACCCCGAGAGCTAGGGGCTCCGTTGCGGGAAGTGCTGAAGCTAGCCACTACTCTGATTGATGAGGCTGAAACCCTGGATCCCGAAGAGGTCGTCACCTTAGCTAAGGCCATCCACCGCAATGCCCAACGCACTGCTCGCCTCACCCAAAACATGATGCTGTTTGCCAAGCTAGAGCGGCTTAGTCCCGAGCAAATCTCCGCTGAAGCCCTCCAGCGCCAGCACACCAACCGCGCCGACAAGGTCATTACCGAGATGGCCCATGCCATAGCCGCCGACTATCTGCGCGAGGACGACCTGGGGATCTCCCTAGAGCCCCTGGATGTCCCCATGTCCGAGGCACAGCTGCGCAAGGTCTGCGAAGAGCTGCTCGACAACGCGTTTAAGTTTTCTGCCGTGGGTACCCCGATCCAGATATTTGGATCTCACGGCGACGGGAAGGTCACCTTCTATGTAATCGACTACGGCCAGGGCATGACCTCTGATCAGATTGCCCACGTAGGGGCTTACCTCCAGTTTGAAACCGACTCAGAAGCCACCGGCACTGGTCTGGGTCTCACCATAGCCAAACGCCTGGTCGAGCTGCACCGAGGGGATGTGCTAATTGAGAGCATTCCTGGGCAGCAGACCATTGTGCGAGTGGCATTGCCAGCCTAGCCCCGTGGCTAGGGTCTATCAGCTTCAGCCGATTGCATCTTTTCACCGCTGAAGCCTTTCGTCCAGTCTATTTCAACCATCAGGGCCTATTACTTATCAGGGGAGGTGCGTCTCATGGGCAGCCCAACCCACCTCGTGCATCTAAAACAAAACATCGAAATTTGGAACCGCTGGCGCAATGATAACCCAACTGTAAAACCCGATTTAAGCGAAGCCTACCTCTGCGCCGCCGCCCTCAGCGCGGCCAACCTCAGCGGCGCTAATTTACACAGAGCCGACTTCTACTCTGCCGATCTGTGGGGAGCCGATCTGAGTCAGGCCAATGTGCGAGCGGCTAACCTCAGCAGCGCTAACCTAGGCAGCGCTAACCTCTCTGGGGCCAACCTCGCCGAAGCCGAGTTGCTGGGTGCCAACCTCAGTCAGGCCGATCTGAGCGGGGCCAACTTGCATCGCGCCAACCTCGGTATGACCAACTTGGGGGGAGCTAATTTGGCGGGGGCCGACCTCACCGGGGCGAACGTTAAGGGCGCTAAGCTCACCCATGCCAACCTCACCAATGTCCGCTTAACCGGGGCCAACCTGACCGGCATTATGGTGAGTGATCAAGATATTAGCGTGCTGGCTACTCTGCAGCAGGTTACCTGTGACCACGTCTATGTCCTGTCTTGCGTAGATCAGAGTGGCGGTCAGCCCGCGAATACCTACACCACCACCTTTCGCTCAGCACTGCACCAGTTTTATCAGCGCTTTGTCGAGGCGTGTGATGGGCTGGGGCAGCAGTTCTACCGGGTGAGCTGGCCCACAACGGCGATCGCCCCCAGAGGCCCCGATATCTACCTGCAATCGGTGGAGCGCCAGGCCAATGGCGATCTGCTGGTGCGGGTCGGGGTCCCCAGCCTAGGGGCCGAAGCCACCCCTGAGAAACCCAGTGTGCAGCAGCTGTTTAGCACCTTAGGCCGGGGCGACTTTTACCGTCAGCAGCTGCAACTCAAGGAAGAGCAAATGGCTACCGTGCAGCGGCAAAACGACGAGCTGCTCGAGTTGCTCAAGGCCATGACTCGGAAAAACGTTTACGTTCAATCTGTTTCTGTTTTGGAGAACAACATTATGACTGGTGTATCTAAGTACGACCTGCGGGGAGCTAATATCGGCAGCTTTGCCGACACGGTGGCAGACGGTGGTCAGCAGCAGGTGGTGCAATACAATCAATCCGACGATGATACGGTGCTAGACCTACAGACACTCAAGGAGCTGGAAGACATCTTTCGGAAGCTGGCTGGACAAGCATCTCAAGTGCCTGCCCACCAGCGGCCCCAGGTGGTGGGTCAGGTGCTGAAGAAAAAGGCGATCGCCAATCCCGACTTCAAGCAGCGCCTCTTTCAGGCCATTGAGTCGGGCAGCGCCGAGCTGATCCGGGTCTTTACCCACAATCCCTACGTCAGCATTCCCATGGCCCTGGTCAAGGGATGGGTGACCGCTACCTAGGGGCTGGGGGGTCTTGTCGGAGAGGCTAAGGCTGTGGAATGACGTGTCGATTCTGTTACGCTTGCCGGGCTATTCCCGCCCGGCGGGAACCCTTAGGTTAATCGTACAATGCCTTTTATCGCCTCTCTGCTCCCCATTCCCAGCGGCGCTGGAGGGCTCGATGCTTCCTCGCTGTGCCCAACGGGAGACCCATTTCGGCTATGACTGCAGATTCGCCAGACGCTTCCAACAGTGAAGAGTTTGCCTACCAACAGCTGTTTTGGGTCTGCCCAGAGCCGATGTGGGTCTACGACCTGGAAACCCTGCAGTTTCTGGCCGTGAATGATGCGGCGGTGGAGCGCTACGGCTATTCCCGCGACCAGTTTCTGGCCATGACCATCCGAGATATTCGCCCTCCAGAGGATATACCAGCCCTGCTGGACAATATTGCTCGGGTGACGGAGGGGTTTGACTTTGCGGGGGTTTGGCAGCATCGCCTGGCCGATGGGCGAGTCATTCTGGTGAAGATTACATCCCACACCTTGGAGTTTAGAGGTCGCCCAGCGGAAGTGGTGCTGGCTCACGACGTGACCGAACAAAAGCGACTGGAGCAGACCCAAACCGAAACTGCTGCTCATTTACAACGGCTGAACCAACAGCTACAGGAACGAGAACAGGCCTTAAATACGGCCCAGCGCATTGGCAATATGGGAAGCTGGCAGCTTCAGGTTGATAGCCAATTGCTGACTTGGTCAGAGCATATTTTCAGGATCTTTGAGATTTCCCAAGCTGAGTTTAGAGGTACCTTCGAGGCGTTTTTGGAGTTCATTCATCCAGAAGATCGCGTGGACTTTTTGAAGGAGCAGGAGGCCGCTCTGGCGGGAGAACGCCCCCTGGATGTTCAGCATCGGATTATCTGTCTCAATGGGCTAGTGAAGACGGTTCATGAGCGGGCGGAATTGTTGCAGTCACCGCAGGGGCTTCTGCTATCGGGAACCGTTCAAGATGTAACCCGTTGGGTTGAAACCGAGGCCCAGTCTCGAAAAAACGAGGCCCTGCTCAAAATTGCCGGTCAGGTGGCGCATTTTGGCGGCTGGTCTGTCGACCTCAGCACCGGCGAGGCGGAATGGTCTGAAGAGGTCTGCGCCATCCATGAAGTCGCCACCGAGGGCACCAGAACAGTGTCGGTGGAAGACGGCATTAATTTCTATGCCCCCGAATATCGCGATCGCATTCGCACCGTGTTTACCACCTGTGTCCAATCGGGCATTCCCTTTGACGAAGAACTACAAATTATTACCGCTAAGGGCAACCGAGTTTGGGTACGGGCGGTGGGCGAAGCGGTCCGTAACTCAGTCGGCGAGATTGTTCGCATCCAGGGGGCGTTTCAGAATATTGACGCGCAAAAGCAGGTCGAGCAGGCGCTGGTGTTGAGCCAGCGGCGCTTTCAGCAGCTGGCCGACGCCCTACCCCAGATGGTTTTTACTGCCGAACCCGACGGTACCGTTGACTACGCCAACCAGACCTACTACCGCTATCGAGGCATCGCCGCTACCGCCATTGACCTGCGCGCCGGAGACTGGATTCATGGTCTGCATCCCGACGATGTAGACCTCTGCCTGCAAAAAGCCCGAGAGGCCGTCATGGCGGACACCGCCTTTCAGCTAGAGTATCGGATTCGACGCAGCGACGGTGACTATCGCTGGCATCTGGTTACAGCCCAGCCCATCCACGACGACGCTGGCAACCGGATCAAGTGGTATGGGTCAGCCCTAGATATCCACGATCGCAGGCTGGCCGAAGCGGCGGCTCAATCCCTGGCCGATCGCCTCAACCTGACGCTGGAGAGCATCAGCGACGGCTTTTTTATTCTCAATCGCAATTGGCACTTTACCTTTCTCAACCGAGAGGCCGAGCAGCTGCTGCAGCGATCGCGCACCGAGCTACTGGGGCGAGAGGTCTGGCAGGAGTTTCCAGAGGCCGTCGACAGCGAGATTTATCATGCCTACCACCAGGCCATGGCAACGGGGCTATCGACCAGCCTCAAGTTCTTCTATCCGCCCCTCGACACCTGGTTTGACGTCAGCGCCTATCCCTCTGCGGAGGGGTTGGCCGTTTATTTTCGCAATATCACCGAGCAAAAAGCAATCCAGGAACAGCTGGCCCGGCAGGCCGCCCTGCTGAATGAAACCCAGGACGCCATCATCGTCAGCGATATGCAGCTTGACATTCAGTTTTGGAACCGCAGCGCCGAGCGGCTCTACGGCTGGACCGCCGCAGAAGCGATCGGCCAATCGGTCGAGACCCTGATTGACGAAGACCGAGAAACCTTTGCCCAGGCCACCGCCGCCGTCCGGCAGCAGGGGGTCTGGAGCGGCGTCATGAAGCAGCATCGCAAAGACGGTTCTCCCCTGACCACCGAGTGCAACTGGACCCTGGTGCGAGACGAGACCGGGCAGCCGCGAGCCATGATGGCCGTCAATACCGACATTACCCAGCGGCTGAAGCTAGAGCAGCAGCTGCACCAGTCGCAGCGCCTAGAAGCCCTGGGCCAGCTGACCGGCGGCATCGCCCACGACTTTAACAACCTGCTGACCGTGATTTTGGGCAGCGCGGAGCTGCTGACCGATCAACTGAAACCGTATCCCAATTTGGTGGCGCTGGCCGATCTCACCATTGACGCCGCCCAGCGGGGGGCCGACCTGACCCATCGCCTGCTCGCCTTTGCCCGTCGGCAGACCCTCGACCCCAAAGTGGTGCAGGTCAATGCCCTACTGACCGAAATAGAGCCGCTGCTGCAACGCACCCTGACCGCCAATATCGCTCTCGACCTGATTCAGACTGAGGCCGTTTGGCCCTGCCTGGTTGACGCAACTCAGCTGGAATCGGCCATTGTGAATTTGTGCCTGAACGCCCGTGATGCCATGCCGGACGGAGGAAAGCTCACCATAGAGACGACCAACGCCTACCTTGACGCGCACTACGCCGACCAGCACGCCGAGGTGACGGCGGGAGAATATGTCAGAATTATCGTTAGTGATTCAGGCCAGGGCATTCACCCTGACCACCTGAGCCAGGTGTTTGAGCCTTTTTTTACCACTAAAGCGTTGGGTCGGGGCACTGGCCTGGGGTTAAGTATGGTGTATGGTTTTGTCAAGCAGTCGGGCGGCCATGTGGCGATCTATTCAGAATTAGGCCAGGGGACCACCGTCAACCTCTACCTGCCCCGCACCCGGCAGGATCAAGCCCCTGACTTGGCCCAGGAGGAAGCCGCTGCGATCGTCGGCGGAACTGAAACCATTCTGGTAGTGGAGGACAATGATCTGCTGCGAACCCACGTCGAGCGCCAGCTCACCTCCCTAGGCTATCGGGTGCTGACGGCCAATGCCGGGGGCCATGCCCTGCAAACCCTGTATCGAGAGCCCGACATCGATCTCCTCTTCACCGACGTGATGATGCCGGGCGGCATGAACGGGCCGCAGCTGGTCGAGGCCGCCCGGGCGCTGCGCCCTCGCCTGAACGTGCTGTACACCTCTGGCTACACTGAAAATGCGATCGTGCAGCAGGGCCAGATTGGCCCTGGGGTCGCTGTGCTGCAAAAACCCTATCGACTGCAAGACCTGGCCCGGATGGTTAGACAGGTTCTGTTGGAGCCAGCGCCATGACTCCAGGCCATGCTGAACAGGCAAAGCTACTCATCCTTGACGACGATCCAGCGATCGGGCAGCTGATGACTGAGATCGCACGTAATGCGGGCGTTTTAGCTGTCTCGACCACCACGGCCGAGGACTTCTTTCAGCACCTGCAAACCTGGGGGCCCACCCACCTGGCCCTGGACCTGGTAATGCCCGATATCGACGGCATTGAAGTTTTGCGGCAGCTGGGAGAACTGACCTGCCAGGCCAAGGTGATCATCATCAGCGGCATCGGCAGTCGGGTACTGGAGGCGGCCTACCGGTCGGCGGCTGAGCACGGGCTCAACGTTGCCGGCACCATTTCAAAGCCTTTCTCCCAAAACCAGCTGCGGTCGCTGCTGACCTCGGTGGAACCCAATGCCCTGGGGACGGCCAAGCTTGCCGAAGACCAGATCCCCGCCAAGGAGGAGCTTGTCACTGCTGTTTCGCTGATGACAGCCATCGAAACCAACCAAATCGAAGTGTGGTATCAGCCCAAAGTTGTCTGTCAAACGGGTCAGCTGGTAGGGTTTGAAGCGCTGGCGCGCTGGCGTCATCCCCAGTCCGGGCTGATTCCCCCCGATCGCTTTATTCCCTTTGCCGAGCAAACTGGGCTGATCGACCTGCTGACCGACGCCATCTACACAGAGGCGCTGGCCTGGTTCTCCACCTACTTTGCCGAGGCCGATCTGCTGCTGTCTATCAATCTTTCGGCCCGATCTCTGAGCGACATTCGCCTGGCCGACCGCATTGCCGCCACTTGCCAGGCCTGCCAAATCCATCCCGAGCGCGTCATTTTAGAACTGACCGAAACCAGCGCCATGGCCGATCCGACCACCACCCTCGACCTGCTGACCCGGCTGCGCATTAAAGGCATGCAGCTCTCGATCGACGACTTCGGCGTGGGCTACTCGTCGCTGATTCGTCTGGCCCGGCTGCCCTTCTCCGAACTCAAAATTGACAAAATGTTTGTCACCACGGCTATGCAAAGCTCCGAGTCGCAAAATATTATCAAAGCCATTATCGGGTTGGGGCACAGTCTGGGGCTGCGGATCACCGCCGAAGGGGTGGAAGACGAACTGGCCTTTAAGTTTTTGCAGCAGGTGGGTTGTGACCTGGCCCAGGGCTACTGGCTCAGTAGACCCATGCCTGGGCCAGCGGCGGCCCAGTGGCACTGTGAACGCCTGGTGAGTTAATCGGGCTGATTTAAACCCCATCTGCCCTCTAGGGCGCGACGTCTACGGGGGCTGGGCTAGGGGCCGGAGCCTCTAGGTTATAAACCCCCGTTGTTTCTGGTGGAATCTCAAAAGTGGTGACGGGGTCAGGGCGGCCAAACAGACGAATTTCGTAACGACCTGGCTTTAACCCCTCGGTGGCGAAGCGCCCTGTGCGATTGGTAATCAGTTCAGCGTCGGGCCAGTTGGGGTCAGATAGCGACACAATGCGCCCCTGCTGCAAGGCCAGCGGGTTGCCCTGCTCATCCACGAGTACACCGCGCAAAAAGACAGTGGCCTCTGAGCCGACGCGGATGACCGTACCACTGCGGTAGGTGGGAAAAAGCGCATAGCTGGCTGGCCCTAGATCGCTCCCTAGGGGGAGATCGGGGGCATTGACGGAGAGAGTGGTCAGGTTGTAAGGCGACAGGGGCACTACGGCTGGCCCCAGGGCATCGGCGCGGGCGATGTCGCCAAAGCTGCTGGGGTTGATCTGCACCAGCTGATCCTGAGCTGTACCCCGGCGGGTAATGATGGCAAAGCTGTTGTCGATGGGGCGCGACCAGCCAAACACGCCGTCGGCAAAGACCAGAGCGGTACCCCAGGTGACGCGGGTGGTGTTGGTCACCGGGCCAGGGATATTTTGGGGGATAGTCAGGGTGTGGTCGAGGGATAGATTGGCCCGGTAGCCCGAGTAGCGGGTTTGGCTCAGCAGAGTCAGGGCGCGATCGCCCGTAGTGGCCGTCAACCCGGTGCTCAGCCCCCCAACGGGTGCTGGGGAACTGTAGGACCAGTTGATGCGATTGGCCAGGCCGCTGTTGTCTAAGGTGGTGGTGGTGTTGATGAACTGCCGCTGCTGGGGCAGCGAGGCTGATATACCAACAAACATGCGAGGTTCGGCCCGGCCCTGGCTGTTAATACCGTAGCTTGCACTGGCATTGAGACTCATATTACGGGCAATGGGCTTGGAGATGCCTAGGGCAATGCTGTAGGCATTGCTAGGCTGGTTGCGAGTAACCTGGTAGCGCCCGTTCAGCGTCAGACTGGCATTGTCTAGAATAGTTTGGCTGTAGGTCAGCGACACATCTAGACCGGTATTGTTGTTGGGCAACTCATCGGCGACGGTCATAAAATTGGCTCCCCGATACTCAGCAGCCAACCGCAGGCTCCGATTCTCGGCGCTGGTCGCCCCCTGAAAGAACCAGTCGTAGTAGAGCCGCGCGGCTCCATCTAGACCGTGATGTTGATCAAGGCTAAGGGCAGCATCCCACCCAAAGTTGCCTAGGGTGGTGGCCCAGGTGCCCTCAACCCCGACCATTTGCGTGCTCAAGTCGCCCTGAAGATAGCCCCCCAGGGTGAGGTTATCGCTCAGCCCCATTCGGTGAGAGAGCGTCAGGGTCGGCTGGTTCAGATTGTAGCCCTGGGGGCTGCTAGCGCTGTCGCTCACCGCCGGGAAACCCAGGCTGTAGGCAAACTGCTGCACTCCCGGTGCCAGTAAGTCGCCCGACACGCCCGTGGCAAAGTCGAGCTGCTGCACCCGGCCCAGGTCATCGGTAATGACCAGCTGCACCCCATTGATGCCGCCCCGCAACGGTAGGTTGCGTACGTCCTGTGGGCCAGGGTCGAGGCGCAGGGTCTGCACCGACTGGCCATTAATAAACACCTCAACCGTGGAGGGGCGCTCTAAAAAGAACTCAAACCGGCTAATGGGGCGGGTAATTTGGTACGGCTGCAGCGAAAAATTGCGCGCTACGGTCACACCCAGCATGGGGATGCTGGCCTGGTAGCCCCGCACTGGCACCGACACCTCGCCCACCTGGTAGCGAATGGCGGTCGCCATGTCGTCATGCACGAGGCGAGTCGCGCCTCGCTGCCAAGTTGGGTTTCCTGACTCGGTAAAGCCCAGACTGCTTTCTAACACCCATCCGTTGACATTGAGGGCGCCGTCAAAGCTGAGGGTGAGCGGTTGTCTACCGGTACTGCCCTCGGCCCCTGTCCATACAATGGTTTGGCTACCACGCAGATTGAGGTAACCGCTTACAGTGCTGGGCGGCAAGGCTTGGGCCAGCTCCCTAGGAATATTGGCAGAGTTAGCGTCTACCACAGTGATTTGCCGCAGGGCTGGGGGAACGTTGACCTGCAACTCTAAACGGCTGCTATCGAAGTTAATGGCAATGCCGAGGTCGCGGATGCTTTGCAGCCTTAGGGTGCCATCGGCCTGGCTGGTGGCGGCCAACTGATCGGCAATATCCGATCGCAGAATGGTTTCTACGGCGGCCAAAAAAGCGGCGGTAGCCACCTGCACATCGACCTGGGTACCACCGGGCACGATCACGACCCCCTGGCCAGCAGGCTGGTCGTTGACAATAATTGGCACAATCACCTGTCGAGGGCCCAGGTCGCGGGGCTGTCCAAATACTTCTTCGAAAATGTCGGTGGTGGTGGGCTGAGCTGGCGCAACTGGGGTTGGCTCAGCCTCGCTGGGGGCGTCTTCAACCTCTACTTCATCGCCCCCTGGTGGCAATGGGTCGGCACCGTCTGGGGGCGGCCCTGGGGCTGGGCCATCGGCTGGGGCCATGACCTGAGCTAGGG